>CANKRG010000042.1 GCA_947485165.1 Comamonadaceae bacterium | reverse complement strand
CGCTTGACGGTTATGGCCAGTTTCATCCAAGTCAGTCCACAGGCTCGACGGCGGTAACGCCTCCATATCGGCAAGGTAGGTTCTTCTGCGGATATTTTTCCCATCCGCTGTAAAGCGAATTTCAGAAGTCGCCAACTTGGTCTCTATGGTTTCTTTCGACCAACGCCACCCGTTTGCGGGTGGATGAATCACATTCCCGTTGGGGGCAAGCAAATCAAAAGTTAAGTTTGGGCGCGGTTTCGGTGAGTTAAGCGGATTTCCGTCAAACCACGGACCTCTTGGATCGTTATCAGGGTTTTTAAAGTGAGAGCGTTTACTCGCGTGATCACCGGCTTTATTTGGCCGCCAGTCTGGGGAGCGGGAGTAAATGACAAGGGGGTTGTGGTCTGTAGAAAATTGCTTTGCATCGTTATTACTGTTGTCTGATGATCGCCAGATAACAGAGGCTACAAAATTCCCTGCCCCAAACACCTCATCCATCAGCAGGCGCAAGTTGCCGGATTCATTGTCGTCAATCGACACGAAAATCGCGCCATCGTCGCGCAAAAACTGCCGCAGCAACACCAAGCGCGGGTACATCATGCACAGCCAGCGGTCGTGCCGGTCCAGCGTTTCGCCTTCCTTGCCCACCACCTCGCCCAGCCATTTGCGGATTTCTGGGCTGTTGACGTTATCGTTGTAAGCCCAGCCTTCGTTGCCCGTGTTGTAGGGCGGGTCAATGTAGATGCACTTCACCTGGCCGGCGTAGCGCGGCAGCAGCGCTTTGAGGGCGTGCAGGTTATCGCCCTGGACGATGAGGTTGCCGCTGGCCGGGTCTCCGCAGGACAGCTCTGGCACGGTCTCTAGCAAACGGAAAGGCACGTCTTTGTGGTGTTTGACAACGGCGGCTTTGCCGATCCAGTTGAGTGTGGGCATGGGGGAGAGTTTTCGCTAAATGGGGCTAAATGGTTGACGGTGATGGTAGCCTATCTGTCGCTAACCGCTGACACTTGGTATGCTCATTAGCTGTGTTATTACGACAGATAAATCAACATCAAGCATTGAATAAATTGTTTTATATCAACAGGTTACGGCGTATTACTGAATCTAATTTACGGGTTTACCCGATAAAATATATTTCTGCCAAAACCCAAACTTTTTTGACAGCTCTTGCCAAGGCTATATAATTCATAGCAACAACACCCGCCACGCCTCTCTACGATGCGCACCCTGGCGGGTTTCTTTTTTGTGGGCAGAACATGCCAGCGAGGGGAACGCATGCAGTTTGAGAAACCGCCACTCAATGTGGCCGAGCAAATACAGCTGCTGAAAAGTCGCGGCATGGCGTTTGCCAACGATGAACGCGCCTGCCGCGTATTGCAACACATTAATTACTACCGATTGCGCGCTTATTGGCTGCCATTCGAAGTACCCAATCAACACGTGCAAGACGACAAAGACCACGTTTTCAAGCCAAGCACAGACTTTGATACCGTTGTTGGTTTGTATGTGTTTGACCGCAAACTTAGGGTATTGCTTTTAGAAGCTATTGAACGGGTAGAAATCGCCATGCGTACGCACTGGGCGCAGGTGTTGGCGGAGCGCCATGGCTCGCATGCCTATTTGGACGTGAACTTATTTCATAAACAGCAGATTCACGATAGCTGCATGAAAAGCTTAGACGAAGAACTGATGCGCTCCAAAGAAACATTTGTAGAACACTACCGCAGCAAATACACGCAGCCTAGCAGACCACCTATCTGGGCGATTTGTGAATTGCTCACCTTGGGGCAGCTTTCCAAGTGGTTAAACAATGTGAAGTTGCGCAACGACAGACAAGCCATGGCGCAGCGACTGGGAATGGATGAAGTGGTTATTTGCGCTTTTGCACATCATTTGACGCATGTACGTAACCTTTGCGCGCACCATAGCCGTGTGTGGAATCGCAAGCTGACTTTCACGATGACCATGCCAAAGCGTCCGTTTGACGTGGCTACGCAGTTCAACGCCAATGAAGACCGACGAATCTACAACACCTTGGTCATGCTGGCTTGGTGCATTAAAACCATCAGCCCCGATACCACTTGGCCAATTAGAGTGCATGCTTTACTCAAAGAGCGAACGGATTTTGAGTTGAAATCTATGGGTGCGCCCACCGATTGGGAAATACGCCAACCTTGGAAGTTAGCAAAATGACTTTCCCATAAAAGAAAATGGCAATAAATACACCCCTAGCCGGCGTATTTATTTCTTATGCCGCTATTAATTACATAGCAATTTACTTTTCGACAAGCTCAGGACGAACGGGGCTTAAACTTCTCCCGCCTTCACCTTTAAGCGCCAAGCGTGCAACAACGGCTCGGTATAACCGCTGGGCTGCTCTAGGCCTTTGAAGACCAAATCGGTTGCGGCTTTGTAGGCGGCGCTGGTTGTGAAGTTGTTGGCCATGTTTTTGTAGAGCAGGTCGCCGGCGTTTTGGCCGTCCACCACCGCCGCCATGCGCTCAAAGGTGGCGTTGACTTGGGCGGTGTTGGTGATGCCGTGCAAGAGCCAGTTGGCGATGTGCTGGCTGCTGATGCGCAGGGTGGCGCGGTCTTCCATGAGGCCGATGTTGTGGATGTCTGGCACTTTGGAGCAGCCGACGCCTTGGTCGATCCAGCGCACGACGTAACCCAAAATACCTTGGGCGTTGTTGTCCAGCTCTTGCTGGATCTGCTCGGGCGTCCAAGCTGCTTTGACTTCAGCCGTAGCGACTGGGATCGTCAAAATATCTTCCAACACTTTCTTATACGCAGCCTTTTGGTCAGACTTAGCATCGGCCGCTTCCATTTTCTTTTGCAGCTTGGCGACGTTGACCTGGTGGTAGTGCAGGGCGTGCAAGGTTGCACCGGTCGGGCTAGGCACCCAGGCGGTGTTGGCACCGGCCATGGGGTGGTTGATTTTTTGCTCGAGCATGGCTTTCATCAAATCGGGCATAGCCCACATGCCTTTGCCGATTTGCGCTTTGCCGCGCAGGCCGCACTGCAGGCCGACTTGCACGTTGTTTTTTTCGTAGGCGGCAATCCACGCGCTCGATTTCATGTCGGCCTTGCGGATCATCGCGCCGGCGTGCATGGCGGTGTGCATTTCGTCGCCGGTGCGGTCTAAAAAGCCAGTGTTGATGAAGGCGACGCGGCTCTTGGCGGCTGCTATACAGGCTTTCAAATTGGTGCTGGTGCGGCGCTCTTCGTCCATGATGCCGAGCTTGACGGTGCTGTCTTTCAAACCGAGCATTTTCTCGGTGCGCGCAAACAACTCTGCCGCAAAACCGACTTCCGCCGGGCCGTGCATTTTGGGTTTGACGATGTAGATCGAGCCGGTGCGAGAGTTGCCAATCGCTTGCGATTTCGGGCGGTTCACATCGTGCAGGGCGATCGCGGTGGTGACCACGGCGTCCAAAATACCTTCCGGGATTTCATGCGTCTTGCCGGTGGCGTCGGTGTACAGAATGGCCGGGTTGGTCATCAAATGGCCGACGTTGCGCAAAAACATCAGGCTGCGGCCATGCAAACAGACTTGCTTTTTGGCGTCTTTGTTTCCCGATGCTGGGGTGTAAACGCGGTCTGGGTTCAGGCCACGGGTGAAGGTTTTGCCGTCTTTGTGGACGCTTTCGGTCAAGGTGCCCTTCAAAATGCCCAACCAGTTGCTGTAGGCCAGCACTTTGTCGTCCGCATCGACCACGGCGACCGAATCTTCCAAGTCCATGATGGTGGAAAGCGCCGCTTCCAGCACCAAGTCGCTGACGCCGGCCGGGTCGGTTTTGCCGATGGCGGTGCTGCGGTCGATCTGGATGTCCAGGTGCAGGCCGTTGTTAATCAAAAGAATGCTGCTGGGGTCGCTGGCTTTGCCTTGGTAGCCGAGGAATTGTTTGTTGTTCTCCAGTCGGCTGGATTTGCCGGTTGCCAATTTGACGACCAATTCGCCAGATTTGACGCTGTAGCCGATGGCATCAACATGCAAACCGTTTTTCAGCGGTGCGGTGCGGTCTAGCACGTGGCGGGCGTAGTTGATGACTTTGGCGCCGCGAATCGGGTTGTAGCCTTTGCCCTTCTCAGCGCCACCGTCTTCTGACAACACATCGGTGCCGTACAGCGCGTCGTACAGGCTGCCCCAGCGCGCGTTGGCCGCGTTCAAGGCATAACGCGCGTTCAACACCGGCACGACCAGCTGCGGGCCGGCTTGCTTGGCGAGTTCGTCGTCCACATTCGACGTCGTCGTTGTCACATTCTTAGGCACGGGGACGAGGTAGCCGATTTTTTCCAGAAAGGCGCGGTAGGCTTTCATGTCGCTGATCGGGCCTGGGTTGGCTTTGTGCCAAGCGTCTTGCTCGGTTTGCAGGCGGTCGCGCTCGGCCAGCAGGGCGATGTTTTTAGGCGAGAGATCGGCCACGATGGCGTCGAAACCTTTCCAGAATTTGTCCGCAGACACGCCGGTGCCGGGCAGCACTTGTTCATTGATAAACGTGTGCAAAACGGTGGCGACTTGCAGGTTGTGCACGGGGGTACGGGGCGTTGTTGAGGTGGACATGGGTTTCTCCAAAAAAGATAAAAATACTTTAAAACGATGAAAATAATGGCAAAATATGGCCATAGACGGCGTATTTATTGCCTAAGTAGCTATTAAATATATAGCAACTTCCATGCAAGAATGCCTACGGCTTGGCACCTATTTTAGGGTTGTGACCACTATATCCAAGCTTTGAGGTTTATTAATAGCGCAAAAGTTGTGTTATTTGTGACTTTTATACGCATAATCAGGGCAAGTAGCCTTCCCTAAAGCTTTCGTTTATGGACAAATTCAAAGAAATCGAATCCTTCGTCTCCGTCGTCACGCGCGGCAGCTTGACGGCTGCGGCGCTGGCGGCGGGGGTTGCACCCGCCATCATGGGCAGGCGGCTGGATGCGCTGGAAGAGCGGCTTGGGGTCAAATTACTCGTACGAACAACGCGAAAACTGACGTTAACCCACGAAGGCAGCGCGTTTTTGGAAGATTGCCAGCGGGTTTTGAGTGATGTGGCGAACATGGAAGCCAGTGTTTCTGCCGGCGGCGTGAAAGCGAGCGGTCACTTACGTATCACCGCACCGGCAGGCTTTGGGCGCAGGCATGTGGCGCCGCTGGTGCCCAAATTTCGCACTTTGCACAGCGATGTGACGCTGTCGCTGAATTTGTCGGACCGCGTGATCGACATTGCCGGTGAGGGCTTTGACTGCGCGGTACGGGTGGGCGACATGCCAGATTCCAGCTTGGTCAGTGTGCGGCTGGCGGACAACCGGCGGTTATGCGTGGCGACGCCGGCTTATTTGAAAGCGCACGGTACGCCGCTGCACCCCAGCGAACTGAGCAAGTTTGACTGCTTGACGCTGTCCAGCGACGCGTCGCAAACGCGGGGTTGGGCGTTCAGCATGGCCAACAGCAGTGGTGACCATGATGTTACTTACTTGCGTCCGAACGGCCCGCTGGATTGCTCGGACGGCCAAGTGCTGCACGACTGGTGTTTGGCGGGTTATGGCATTGCGTGGCGCAGTATTTGGGAGGTGGAGGTGGAAATTGCCAGCGGCAAACTGGCGGCAATGTTAGAAGACTTTGCTGCGCCGCCGAATGGGATTTACGCGGTTTTTCCGCAGCGCAAACATATGGCCCTGCGGGTGCGGTTATGGATTGACTTTTTGAAGGACAATTACAGCCAATTGGTTTTTTGATTAACTCAATTAATTAAGCCTATATTTAGTCATTCGGCATATATTTCACCCTAATATTTCACCCATACAACGCAACTGCCCCCGTCATCATTTAAAAAGAGAACGCCACTTTGATCGCGTTAAGGAACACCTGCATAAGTCCGTTCGCATTGAGCTTGTCGAAATGCTTTCGTTATAAATCAATAACTTAGAGAAGGCTTCGACAGAGCCTGTCCTGAGCCCGTCGAAGGGCTCAGCCCGAACGGGAGGGGTTATGCAGAGCTTACCTAACTTTGATCAGCGCCGCTTTTGCGCTGCTGGCGTCTTTGCTGCTTATCCGCTGGGCGGGCAAGCATGCGAGGGATTATCACGCAGACAAACCGCAGCGCGCTTGCCATATTTGCCATCTGTGGTTTGCCTGGCCGCAGCGACGGCGGGCTTTTTAGTATGGAATTACCCACGGGGCTTGATATTCACAGGTGAGGGTGGCGCTTATTTGTGGGGTGTGTTTCATGACGAGGCTTCGCGCCGCATGCTGATGCGCAATAACCGCACCTCGCCATGGTTATGGTTATGGAGTTTTACATTATTAACGGTGGCGCCTGCCATATTGTTTTGGGATAACACGGTGATATTGATGGTATTTTGTGCGGTCTTTGTTATTACCTATGTTGTCGCTTATATGATGCTGGTGCGCTTTAAAGTACCCAAATGGCTGCGCGGGAACAACTGCAAATAAGTTAATATTCATGTTTATCGGTATTTGTTGACTATTAATATTGCCATAAAACCATTAAGAAAGCTCTGCATAACCCCTCCCGTTCGGGCTGAGCCCTTCGACGGGCTCAGGACCGGCTCTGTCGAAGCCTTCTCTAAGTTATTGATTTATAAGGCTGGCATTTCGACAAGCTCAATGCGAACGGGGTTATGCATACCTTCATTAATTGACAAAGCATTGACATGCGTATCTCTTTTTATATTATATTAGCGGTTCTCTGTTTTCTTTTTTGAATTTCTCTTTTCTAATTACTTTTTTATTAATCACATAGAAAGCATCACTATGAGCAACTTAATTGACCTTCAAAACCAAATCGAAAAACTGCAAAAACAAGCTGAAGATTTAAAGTCAAAAGAATTCGCCAGCACTGTGGCCGATATTCGCGCCAAAATGCAGGCATTTGGTATTACTGTGAAAGATTTGGGTGGTAAAGTAGGCGCCAAGAGAAGCAAAGCTGGTCGTCCAGCTAAAGTGGGCAAAGTGGCGAAAGTACGTAGATCAAAGGCCACTGGCGTGCCTGTGGCGGCCAAGTTCAAAGGTCCCATGGGTGAGGCTTGGAGCGGCCGTGGTTTGACACCAAAATGGTTGAAAGCATTGGAAGTGCAAGGCCGCAGCAAGTCTGAATTTGCCGTTTAATTGCTGCTAGTTTCCGGATTTTTTTCCCTTTAAGGATCGTAAGTAGATGAATGAGCAGCCAGCGGCGTCCAAGCCCAACGTGAATCCAGAGATCAAAGCCGACATACTCGCGCAAGCGCTACCGTATATACGCAAATACCATGGCAAAACCATGGTCATCAAGTACGGCGGCAATGCGATGACAGACCCAGCTTTGCAGCAGGCGTTTGCGGAAGACGTGGTGCTTTTGAAATTAGTGGGCATCAACCCCGTGGTGGTACACGGTGGTGGGCCGCAAATTGAAGCGGCTCTGAAACGACTCGGCAAAAAGGGTGAATTCATCCAAGGCATGCGCGTGACCGACTCTGAAACCATGGAAGTGGTGGAATGGGTGCTGGCGGGCGAGGTGCAGCAAGACATCGTTGGCCTGATCAACCAAGCCGGCGGTAAAGCTGTGGGTTTGACAGGGCGCGACGGCGGCTTGATGCGCGCTAAAAAGCTCAAACTTATCGACCTGAACGATGCCGACAAAGAACACGATGTGGGACAAGTGGGCGAGATTGAGTCGATTGACCCCAGCGTGGTCAAAGCCTTGCAAGACGACGCGTTTATCCCCGTGGTCAGCCCCATCGGTTTTGGTTTGCACAACGAGAGCTACAACATCAACGCCGATGTCGTGGCCAGCAAACTGGCCACCGTGCTGCAAGCTGAAAAGCTGCTGATGTTGACCAATATCGCCGGTGTGCTGGACAAAGAAAAAAACCTGCTGACCGAATTGAGCATCAAAGACATTGACGCTTTGATTGCCGACGGCACGATCAGCGGCGGCATGATTCCAAAAATTGCCGGTGCGATTGACGCCGCTAAAAGCGGCGTGAAAGCCGTTCACATCATCGACGGCCGCGTGCCGCACGCGATGCTCTTAGAGATTTTGACTGAGCAGGCGTTCGGGACGATGATTCGTTCGCATTAAATAGCCGCTGTTACTTCACTTTCACCGTGATCTCAATCGACGCGTACCAAGCGGCAAGATCGTCAATTTCTTGATCGCTTAACGGTTTCGCAATCACCGCCATGACTTCATTGGGGCGTTTGCCGCTTCGGTAATTTTTCATTTGTTCGACCAAGTAGATCGCCGGCTGCCCCGCTAAGTGCGGCGCATTCGGCAATTGACTCAATCCTGTCGGACCGTGACAGGTGGCGCACATGCCCGCCTTGTCTTTGCCCGCACTTGCGTTTTGGGCCAATACGGCAACTGGCGCTAAACCAACCAGAAGCCACAGTAAGCGACTGAACTTAAAACCAAACTCGGTCTGCCTACTGTGCTTCATGGCTATTGCTCCGTTTCGTTCTAATTATTCGGCATAGCTGATGCGATAAATAGCACCGGCAAAGTCGTCAGACACCAAGATCGAGCCATCAGGCAAGTTCGCCACGTCGACGGGACGGCCGCTGTATTGGCGCGTTTCTGGGTTTAGCCAGCCATCTGCAAAGACTTCGGTTTTGTCAGCTGTGCCATCTGCCTTCATGCTGGTGAACATGATGCGCGCGCCAATCGGATTGGTGCGGTTCCATGAGCCATGTTGTGCCGAGAAGATGCCGCCTTGGTACTTGGCAGGGAACTTCTTACCGGTGTAGAAAGCCATTCCCAAATCAGCTGCATGCGCTTCCGTGTACACCTGTGGGTCGGTAATGTTGGCGGGCAGCGGATCTTTGTCGTAGCCATGGTCGGTCATACGGGTTTTGCCCTGCTTCCAGGGGTAACCAAAGAATTGGCCCGCTTTGGTAATGCGGTTGATCTCGCCATTGGGGATATCGTCACCCATACCGTCGGTTTGGTTGTCGGTAAACCACAGCGTGCCATCCTTCGGGTTAAAGTCATGGCCTACTGAGTTCCGGATGCCCGTGGCGTACACCTCACGCTTGCTGCCGTCAAAGGCGTTCATGCGCACCATGCCGCCAATGCCGACATCGTTGTACGGCTTGATCTTGTCGCGCGGCTGAACGTTGTGCGGTTGTCCCAGCGACACATACAGCATGCCATCAGCACCTATCCGGCACACCCGTGCGCCGTGGTTATAGCTTTCTTCTTCAACTGGAATCAGTTTGCCTTGAGCGACCACTTCAATCACCGCGACATCTGGGCCTTCATAGAAAAACTCTGCTGCAGGAAAATTCAATACCCTGTTGTGCTCGGTGACGATGAGGAAGCCGTCTTTGGTCCAACAAACACCGTTTGGATTGGTGAACTTTAACGATGGTGCAAACGATTTCACCTCTGTTGCTGCTTCGCCACTGTTGCGATTCGTCACCGCCCATACAGTGGTTTTGCGTGTGCCCACGAACAACATGTTGGTCGACGGCGCTACCGCCATATGGCGTGCATCTGGCACGATGGCATACAACGAAATCTTAAAACCAGGTGGTAGTTTGACTTTTTTTAGATTGTTTTTAATCGCCTCAGCATTCGCGCCGGTTTGCGCAACGAGTGGGATGTTCAAATCCGCTGTAGCCACGCGCATTTGCTTGAGTTTTTCTAGGTTAGCTTGTGCGCTCACCAACCCCGCAACGCCCAACGTGACAGCAGCCAACACAAAATTTCTTGTAAGTTTACTCACGAAGATCTCCTTAGTTTTCAGTCTATAAGCACCGATGGACCGGACATGAAAATACAAGCCGCAATGCTCAACTAAACTTTAATACTTCGATTTTCTAAATAATGTCACCAAGGTGACTAAATTCTCATTTTCAGTCACCTGCTGGTGTTTGCTTCTCCTCTTTTTCATGCTCAAATCATGCAAAAAAGGAGACTTTATGACCGCTGAAAATTCACAGGCATCAAGCCGTTTTTTAATCAAATCGTCGTTGGCTTTGGCGGTTTTGGCGGTTTGTAACACTTATGTTGCAGCTCAAACCCTCGCGCCCGTGGTGGTTTCTGCTTCACGCGCCGAACAGCGCAGTTTTGATGCCCCTGCAGCGGTAGTCGCCATCGATGCCGAGACGATTCAAAACGCCGGGCCGCAAGTCAACTTGTCTGAATCGCTCAACCGTGTCCCCGGGCTAACGATTTTGAACCGCCAAAACTACGCGCAAGACTTGCAAGTGTCAATTCGCGGCTTTGGCGCACGGTCAGCGTTCGGTATTCGCGGCATTCGTTTGCTGGTGGACGGTATTCCCGCCACTACGCCGGATGGTCAAGGTCAAGGCTCATCCATCAGTCTCACTTCAACGGAGCGCATTGAGGTTTTGCGTGGTCCTTTGGCGCAACTTTACGGCAACTCGTCGGGCGGCGTGATACAGGCTTTCACCCGCGAAGCACCCGAGCAGCCTGATATTGGTGCACAGCTTTACAGCGGCTCTTACGGCATGCAGCGTACCGATTGGCAATACGCCGGCAAAATCGGCAACTACGGCTTGGTGGCCGACTACAACACCTTCAACGCCGATGGCTTCAGAGCCCACAGCAAAACTGAACGCAAACAATTCAACGGCAAGCTCAGTTTCGATGCTGGTGACGCCACGAAAGTCAACGTCATTTTCAACCGTTTCGACATGCCTTTGGCGCTTGATCCGACGGGATTGACCGCTGCACAACTGGCGACCAATCCTTCTCAAGCGGGTACCAACGCCATCGCCAGAAATGCCCGCAAAATTGTGCTGCAAAACCAGCTGGGTACATCCGTCAAACACAGCTTTGACACCGACCACTCGCTCACCGCGCGCTTGTATTCCGGTACGCGCGAAAACACCCAATACCAAACGGTTGGAACAACAGGTGCGTGGGTTGGGTTAGAGCGCAATTATTCTGGCGCTGGTTTGCAGTACAACGCGTTGTCAAAAATTGGCGCGACGCCAGTAACTTGGGTGGTCGGCTATGAATTTGACCGCTCCAAGGAAACGCGTCAAGGCGGTGGGGCCGTTTTGGGCGAAAAAACCACCACCACCACGCGGAATGAAGACAACCAGGCCAGCAACAGCGATTTGTTGGTGCAAGCCACCGCTTTGGTGTCTGAGAAAATCTCCGTGGTGGGCGGCCTGCGCTACAGCTCGGTGAATTTCAAGAGCCGCGACAATGTCCTGAATGACGGTGATGGCTCGGGCTCGACCAGCTACAAAGCCACCAGCCCCGTCTTGGGCGTGACCTACCATGCGAATGACAGCTTGAACCTGTACGCCAATTACGGCAAAGGCTTTGAAAGCCCCACCTTGGCCGAAGTGGCCTACAAAGACGCTGCTGAACCAGCTTTCAACACCAGCATCAACGCCTCAAAAAGCAAGCATTACGAAATCGGTGCCAAGTGGTTGCCACATGCCAAGACGCGCTTGGACTTGACGCTGTTCCAGATCGATTCCACGGACGAGATCGTGGTTGCCAGCAACCCGGGTGGCAATGCCACCTTCAAAAACGCGCCCGGCACCAAACGCACGGGCTGGGAATTGTCGGGCAACACGCTGTTGATGCCGAATGTGCGCGCCACTTTGGCGGCTTCGCAAACCAATGCCCGGTTTTCGCAGGCGTTTGTGACCGGTACGAACAACACTCCTATTGATGCAGGCAACAAAATCCCCGGCATCCCGCAAAGCTTTGTTTTCTCTGAGTTGCTGTGGAGCAGCAAGACCATGGACGACAGCACTGCCAAACGCAACATAGCCTCAAAACTCGGGGCGCAAGCGGGCATTGAACTGACCCGTGCAGGCCGACTCTATGCCAACGACACCAACACCGCGACAGCGGATGGCTACACCACCTTGGCCCTGAAAGCCAACTACGGCTGGGCGATAGGCGCTGGCGTATTAACCGCCTCGGCGCGGGTGGACAACGCGACCGACAAACGCTACGTCGGCTCGGTCATCGTGAACCAAGCTCTGTTACGGTTTTACGAACCAGCGCCGGGTCGCAATTGGACGGTAGGTTTGCGCTTTGTGATGCCTTTATAGCTTGTCAAAGCCTGTCCACTGCTATATAATTCATAGCAATATAGGCCATAAATACGCTGGCTAAAGCTGTTTAGCCGCCTATTTTTAGACGCCTAAGCCGTGCCACCCACCGTCAACCCATCAATCCGCAACGTCGGCTGACCGACACCGACCGGCACGCTCTGGCCTTCTTTGCCACAGGTGCCGACGCCGCTGTCCAGCTTCACATCATTGCCAATCATGCTGACGTGCTTCAGGCACTCCGGGCCGCTGCCGACCAGAGTCGCGCCTTTGACAGGGTAGAGGATTTTGCCGTTTTCGACCCAGAAAGCCTCAGACGCTGAAAAGACGAACTTGCCCGAGGTGATGTCGACCTGGCCACCGCCAAAATTGCTGGCGTAGAGGCCTTTTTTGATGCTGGCGATGATCTCCGCCGGCTCTTTGTCGCCGCCCAGCATGTAGGTGTTGGTCATGCGCGGCATCGGGACGCTGGCGTAGCTCTCGCGGCGGCCGTTGCCGGTGGGTTTGACGCCCATCAGGCGCGCGTTCATGGAATCTTGGATGTAGCCCTTCAAAATGCCGTCTTCGATCAGCACGTTGCGCTGGGTGGCGTTGCCTTCGTCGTCCACATTCAGCGAGCCACGGCGGTCGGGCAGGGTGCCGTCGTCCAACACCGTGACGCCTTTGGCGGCGACGCGTTTGCCGATTTTTCCGCTGAAGGCGCTGGAGCCTTTGCGGTTGAAGTCGCCCTCCAGCCCGTGACCAATCGCCTCGTGTAGCAAAATACCAGGCCAGCCAGAGCCTAAAACGACCGTCATCACACCCGCAGGGGCGGGGCGGGATTCTAAGTTGGTCAAAGCCGCGTTGACGGCGCTGCTCACGTAGTCTTCAATCAGCGCATCGTCAAAATATGCCATGCCCAAGCGCCCACCGCCGCCGGCTGAGCCAGTTTCGCGGCGAACTTGGCCTTTGACGGTTTGCTCCGCGATCACGGTGACGCTCAAACGCACCAAAGGACGAACGTCAGCCGCCAACACGCCATTGGCGCGAGCCACCAAAACGACGTCGTATTCACTCGCCAAACCGGCCATGACCTGCTTGATGCGTGGGTCTTTGGCGCGGGCGAGTTTTTCAACTTTTTCCAGCAGATGCACCTTGGCGGTGCTGTCCAGTGTTGAAATGGGGTCTAAATCGGGGTAGAGTGAACGGCTCAACGCTACTTTTTTGGTAGCGACTTTGGCAGATTTATTGCCGGCTGCAGCGGTGATGGACCGCACCGTGCGGGCTGCATCCAGCAAAGACGCCATGGAAATGTCGTCAGAGTAGGCAAACGCCGTCTTTTCTCCGCTCACGGCACGGACACCGACGCCCTGGTCGATGCTGAAGCTGCCGGTTTTGACGATGCCTTCTTCCAAGCTCCAGCCCTCTGAGCGGGTGTATTGGAAGTACAAATCAGCGTCGTCTACCTTGTGCGCTTTGATTTCGTTCAAGGCTTTCGCCAAGTGCGCTTCGGTCAGACCAAACGGCGTTAACAGCAGCTTTTTGGCAATGGCGATGCGCTGCTCGGTCGGTTCGATTTGCGGGGCGGGGCGCTTGGTTTGCAGCAGGGTTTGCTCGGCGCTAAGGTTGGAAGTTGAAGAAGCGTTCAAGGATGTAGTTTGAAATGTCATGCCTCCATTGTAGGCATCAGGCAGAATACCCGCATGATTGCAAGAATTCAACAAACCGTGGTGTTTTTACTCCTTGCCGGCTTGGGTGCTTGGATTTGGCATGTTGCACCTGATTATTCGCGTCTTTACATAGGTTTTATGGCTTTAGCCAGCGTATATATTGCCTATATGGCTATATTATTTGTAGCAACTTATCACCTTAACCGCAACGATTCAGAACCTAGGACGACGTTGGGTGCCTTGGCGCAAGCCTGTTTGCGCGAAGCTGGCACAGCGCCTAGGGTGTTTTTATGGCGGCAGCCGTTTCGCACACAGGCCGTTCCTGACTTTTTACCCGCTTCGGCTAAGCCCGGCGTGGTCTTTATCCACGGGTTTTTGTGCAACCGCGCTTTTTGGTCGCCGTGGCTGGCGCAGCTTCAAACGCAAAACCGAGCCTTCGCCTCGGTCAGTTTGGAGCCGGTTTTTGGCTCGATTGATGACTACGCCGCGATTGTGGAAGCCGCTGTAGCCAAAGTCACCCAAGCCACCGGACAAGCACCAACGCTGATTTGCCACAGCATGGGCGGCTTGGCGGCGCGGGCTTGGTTGCGGTCTAACGCGGCCAACGACGACCGCATCAAACGCGTTATCACTCTTGGTTCACCCCACTTTGGCACGGCTTTGTCGTCTGAAAAAGCGCTGCTGCCCTTGACCAACACCCAGCAAATGCAACGTTTGGGCGCTTGGACGCAGCAACTCGCAAAAGATGAGACCCCCTCGTGCTATGCCAAATTCACCTGCTGGTACAGCAACTGCGACAACATCGTGGTACCCACGTCCACCGCCACGCTGCCGGGTGCGGACAACCGACTGGTCACCGCCCAAGGCCACATCAGCATGGCTTTTGATGAGAGGGTCATGCAGGCATCGCTGGCTTTGCTGGATGATGAGCTGAATAAGCAGGCCTAGGTTCACCCTATTGACGCAGGGCAATTGGCGGGTTATAGTAAACATTACCGACCGGTCGGTAGCTTATACTTATTCCACATGACCACTCTTTCGCCGCAACAACTCGCCCAAACATTAGCCGCCAAGGTCAGCCAAGCCATGCTGGCCAAAGACCGGGTGGCGCAAGATTTAAACATCCAGCTGCTCTCAGTCGGTGCAGGCTCGGCCACGATGACCATGACCGTGCAAGAGCGCATGCTGAACGGCTTCGCGATTTGCCACGGCGGCTACATCACGATTTTGGCGGACACGGCCTTCGCCTATGCCTGCAATTCGTACAACGATGTGACGGTGGCATCGTCGTTGGGCATCGAATTCATTGCAGCGGTTCAAGGAGGCGATGCGTTGACCGCAAAAGCCACTGAAATCAGCTTGGCGGGGCGCACGGGTTTGTACGACATCGACATCAGCAACCAAGACGGCAAACGCGTGGCCGTGATGCGCGGTCGCTCGTATCGGCTCAAAGACAAAAAGATGCTTGCTTTGTAAAACGGCTTAAACCTCATTAGGAAGTCACAACATGCCCGTTAAATTCCCCGCCCCCAACGATTTAGAGCCGATTGAACGCGCCAGCCGTGACGAGCTGCAGGCGCTGCAATTGGCTCGCTTGAAGCAAACGCTGCAACACGCCTACGACAAGGTGCCGCACTACAAACAAGCGTTTGATGCCGCTGGTGTCCACCCCAGCGACTTGAAAACGCTGGCTGATTTGGCCAAATTCCCCTTCACCACCAAACACGACCTGCGCGCCAACTACCCGTTTGGCATGTTTGCCGTGCCGCGCGAGCAGGTGGCACGCATCCATGCCTCGTCGGGCACGACAGGCAAACCAACCGTCGTCGGCTATACGCTGAAAGACATCGACACTTGGGCGAATCTGGTGGCGCGGTCGATTCGCGCTGCCGGCGCGCGGGCGGGCGATCTGGTGCATGTGGCCTACGGCTATGGTTTGTTCACCGGTGGTTTGGGTGCGCATTACGGGGTGGAAAGGGCGGGTTGCACCGTCATCCCGATGTCGGGCGGACAGACCGAAAAGCAGGTGCAGCTGATCACCGATTTCCAGCCCAGCATCATCATGTGCACGCCCAGCTACATGCAGGTGGTGATTGAGGAATTTGAGCGCCAAGGCCTGGATGCCAAAGCCTCCAGCCTGAAACTCGGCATTTTCGGCGCAGAACCGTGGACCGAGGCGATGCGCCACGAGATTGAAACCAATGCAGGTATCGACGCGGTGGATATTTACGGCCTGTCCGAAGTGATGGGGCCGGGCGTCGCCAGCGAGTGCATTGAAAGCAAAGACGGCCCCGTCATTTGGGAAGACCATTTTTACCCTGAGATCATCGACCCTGAAACGGGTGAATTGCTGCCCGATGGCGCAGAGGGTGAGCTGGTCTTCACCTCGCTGACCAAAGAAGCGCTGCCCATCATCCGCTACCGCACCCGCGATTTGACACGTTTGCTGCCTCCGACCTCGCGCAGCATGCGGCGCATGGGCAAGATCGTCGGGCGCAGCGACGACATGCTGATCATCCGCGGTGTCAATGTCTTCCCGACGCAGATTGAAGAGATCGTGTTGCAGCACGAGCAGTTGTCGGGCCAGTACCAATTGGTCGTCACCCGCGATGGGCATTTGGACGCGGTGCAGGTGCGCTGCGAGTTGCTGCCCACAGCGACCATCAGCCCGCAAGAAGCGCATGCGTGGTTGACCGAACGCATCAAAACGCGGGTGGGCATCAGCACCCAGGTCAGCGTGGAAGCACCCAACAGCATTGAACGCACGCTGGTGGGCAAAGCGCGGCGCGTGGTTGATTTACGCAAAAAGTAAGCTATTAAAAATAAACAATTGAATCGGTGAGAAGGACAAACTATGTACACCCAATCCATGGACACCTTGAGCGCAGAAGACAAAGCGATGGAAGCCGCGTCAAAGGCAAAATTGCGCAGCGCGGACGAGCTGCAATCGCAACAACGCTTTGACGCCCGCATCGACGCCGGTGATTTCATCGAAGCCAAAGACTGGATGCCCGAGCACTACCGCAAAACGCTGGTGCGGCAGATCAGCCAACACGCGCATTCGGAGTTTGTCGGCATGCTGCCCGAGGGCAACTGGATCAGCCGCGCGCCGACGCTGAAACGCAAGGCGATTTTGCTGTCCAAGGTGCAGGACGAAGCCGGCCATGGCTTGTATTTGTATGCCGCCGCCGAGACGCTGGGCACCTCCCGCGATCAGTTGCTAGACGCGCTGCACACCGGCAAAGCCAAATACAGCTCGATCTTCAACTACCCTACCCTGACCTGGGCCGACATGGGCGTGATCGGCTGGCTGGTGGACGGCGCGGCCATCATGAACCAGGTGCCGCTGTGCCGCTGCTCCTACGCGCCCTACGCCCGGGCGATGGTGCGGATCTGCCGTGAAGAATCGTTCCACCAACGCCAAGGCTACGAAGCGCTGCTGACCATGATGACGCAGGGCACAGCCGCCCAGCGCGCCATGGTGCAAGACGCCGTGAACCGCTGGTGGTGGCCGTCGCTGATGATGTTTGGCCCGCCGGACGCCGAGTCACCCAACTCCGAGCAATCCATGCGCTGGGGTATCAAACGCATCAGCAACGACGATTTGCGGCAAAAGTTTGTCGATGCCACGGTCGAGCAGGCCAGCATTTTGGGCGTCAGCCTGCCCGACCCGCTGCTGACTTGGAACGACACGCGCCAACATTACGACATGGGGCCGATTGACTGGCCTGAATTCTGGCAAGTCGTCGGTGGTGATGGCCCCTGCAACAAAGAACGCCTCGCCGCCCGCGTCGACGCTTGGGACAACGGCGCCTGGGTCCGCGAAGCCGCATTGGCACATGCCGAAAAACAGGTTGCAAAACAAGCGCAACACGCCATGGCGGCTTGAATGCAGCCTAAAAACTGCCCACCTTCGTTCGCCCTGAGCTTGTCGAAGGGCTTCGACAAACTCAGCCCGAGCGGGGTTTTCTAAAACCCTCATAACAAAAGCACACCATGAACACCAAAATTGATAGCAGCATAATCAACAAAGACACCGGAAAAGTGTCAAAAGAACCTCATGAATGGCCGTTGTGGGAAGTTTTTGTGCGCAGCAAAGCCGGCCTGGACCACAAGCACTGCGGCAGCCTGCATGCCGCCGACGCGCCCATGGCCATCCAGCTGGCGCGCGACGTCTACACCCGCCGCCAGGAGGGTGTGAGCATCTGGGTGGTGTCGTCCAGCAGCATCACAGCGTCCGACCCGGCGCAAAAAGACAGCTACTTCGACCCCATGGCCGACAAGGTCTACCGCCACCCCAGCTTTTACGAGCTGCCGGCGGCTGTGGACCACATGTAAGTAAGCTTCAGATCATGCAAGCCTCGATCTCTATCTCTACAGACCCCAAGCTGCGCTACGTTTTACGCTTGGCCGACACCTGCCTGATCCTCGCGCAGCGCTTGGGCGAATGGTGCGGCCACGCGCCGGCGCTGGAAGAAGACATTGCGCTGACCAACATCGCGCTCGATCTGGTGGGGCAATCACGCCTGCTGTACGCGCTGGCCGGGCAACTCAGCGGTTATACGGAAGACCAGCTCGCCTTTTTGCGTGATGAGCGCGATTATGTGAACCTGACCCTGGTCGAATTGCCCAACGGCGTTCGCAAGGGCCTGACCAACGACTTTGCCTTCAGCATCCTGCGTGTGTTTGCGGTGGCGAGCTTTCTCAAACCGCTCTGGCAGCGTTTGCAAACGTCCAACGATACCGAGTTGGCCGCCGTTGCCGGCAAGGCGCTGAAGGAAGTGCGTTACCACCAGCAACATGCGGGCGACTGGGTTGTGCGCTTGGGTGACGGCACCGACGAATCGCACCACCGCATGCAGGACGCCTTGAACCAGCTCTGGCCCTACACCACCGAGATGCTGAGCAGCGATGCCGTGGACGAAGCCGCGCACGATGCTGGCTTGGGCCCACGCTTTGGCGACGTCAAAGCCGACTGGCTGGCTGATGTCAGCGCGGTACTTACGGCTGCAACGCTGCAAGCCCCCAAAGCGACCGCTTTTGTCAGCACCGGCAAAACAGGTCGTCACAGCGAGCACATGGGCTTTTTGCTGGCCGACATGCAGCACCTGCAACGCAGCTTTCCGGGTGGTGTGTGGTGAACCCAACCATCGAGTCAAATGCTGCATTGACTGTTGCTTTCGCGTGGGAAGTCTTGCACACCGTGCTCGACCCCGAAGTGCCAGTGGTGTCGATCTGCGATTTGGGCATTGTGCGTGATGTTCAACTGCGTGGTGAACGTGGTGTGGGCGTGGTGTTGACGCCTACATACTCGGGCTGCCCCGCTACGGAAATGATAGCTACTGAGACAACAAACGCGCTGACCAAGGCCGGATTTTACCCTGTCAATTTAACCACGGTACAGGCGCCCGCCTGGACCAGCGATTGGATCAGCGCTGAAGGCCGCGACAAGCTGCGCCGCTACGGCATTGCACCGCCTGGACCGGTGATGCAGGGGCAAGACATCGTGTTGCGCTACATGCCGCAAGGTCGTGCATCAAATCAAGCCGCCCCCGCGCTGGACTGCCCGCGCTGCGGCAGCGCCCACACCGAGCGTTTGTCGGCTTTTGGCGCCACCGCGTGCAAGGCCTTGTACCGCTGTCTGGCCTGCCAAGAGCCGTTTGAGCACTTCAAGCCGTTTTGAAACATCTTATTTATCTATGAGTACCCACTTCCATTCCCTGCGTGTCAAAAGCATCACGCCCGACACCGATGAAGCGGTCATCGTGTCGTTTGATGTTCCCGCCTTGCTGCAACACGACTTTCAATTCACGCAAGGCCAACATCTGACCCTGCGCACCGAATTGAACGGACTAGAGCAGCGCCGCTCGTATTCCATCTGCTCAGGCGTGGACGATGGCGACTTGCGCATTGGCGTGCGCCATGTCACCGGCGGTGTGATGTCGAGCTGGCTCAATCAGAGCTTGAAAACCGGCGAGCAAATTGACGTTTTGCCCCCCGAAGGGCGCTTTTTCGTGCCGATTGATGCCAGCCAATCGCGTCACTACCTGGGCATCGCCGGCGGCAGCGGCATCACGCCGATTTTGGCGATCATGAAAACCGTGCTGGCGCGCGAGCCGTTGTCGCACTTCAGCCTCATCTACGGCAACCGCCGCCAAAGTTCCACCATGTTCAAGGAAGAGCTGGAAGACCTGAAAAACCGCTATTTGACGCGCTTGACCCTGCACACCGTGTTCTCGCAAGAGCACATGGATTCGCCGCTCAACAGCGGGCGTTTGACGCAGGCCAAGTTGGGCGAATTTTTAAGCGTGTTGATTCAGCCCCAGCAGCTGGACCACGTCTTTGTCTGCGGCCCGCATGGCTTCAACGACGAGGCGGACGCGGCACTGCTGGCGGCGGGCGTGCCGGCGGCGCATATCCATATCGAGCGCTTTGGCGTGCCTGTGGATGCGACTGGTGAAAAGCCCAAACCGACAGTGCAAGCTGGCGACGCCCCGCAAGCCATCGTCCAGATCATCCGCGATGGCCTCGCCCGCGAGATCGAATTCCGAACCGAGCACGGCAATGTGCTGGATGCAGCTGCCGCAGCCGGGCTGGAAGTGCCGTATTCCTGCAAATCCGGCGTCTGCTGCACCTGCCGCGCCAAGTTGATTGAAGGCAAAGTCCGCATGGATAGAAATTTTGCACTTGAAAAGCATGAAGTTGAAGCGGGTTTTGTGCTAACCTGCCAAGCCCATCCGCTCACCGCACGGGTGGTGATTTCTTTCGACGAACGCTAACCAACACCCGGAACAACACAGCACATGGCCAGAGGACGCGCCCCCGGTTACGACGCCCAACGCGAGAAGATTCTGAGTCAGGCGGCCGAGTTGTTTGCGCGCCAGGGCTTTGTCGGCACCTCCATGAACGAGGTCGCCACCGCCTGCGGCATGTCCAAACCCGCGCTGTACCACTACGTGCGCGACAAATCGCAGCTGCTGTTCGAGATCGCCACCACGCATGTGGCGCGTTTGCATGCTTTGATTGACGAGGTCGCGCAGGGCGATGCCGTACACCCGCCGCCCACCGATGCCACCGCCCATGTGCGTAGGTTGATCGAACGCTTTGTGCTCGAATACGCCGGTGCCCGCCATGCGCACCGCGTGTTGACCGAAGATGTGAAGTTTTTAGAGCCCGCCGATCAAGCCCGCGTGCTGGAGCTGCAGCGCCAAGTCGTCAGCTCGTTTGCCAACGCGAT
>CANKRG010000041.1 GCA_947485165.1 Comamonadaceae bacterium | reverse complement strand
TAGCCGCCGTATTTACTGCCTAAACAGCTATTAAATCAATAGCAGATTGGCGTATCGCTGCCAGCGCTTTGCCTGCGGTGTAGAGGTTAGAACCCATACCAAAACCACTCGCACCAGCTTGCAGGTAGGCGGGCATGTTGCTGGCGCTGATGCCGCCTACGGGGATGAGCAGGCAGTCGGCGGGGAGCACGGCGCGCATGGCTTTGACGGCGCTGGGGGGGACCAGGTCGGCGGGGAAGAACTTCAAGCCTTGTGCGCCGGCGTCCAGCGCGGCGAAAGCCTCGGTGGGGGTGACGACGCCGGGCAGGCAGACCATGCCCAGACCCACCGCCGCGCGAATGACGTCGACATTGCAATTCGGCGAGACGATGAGCTGGCCACCTGCGTCGTAGACGGCGTGCACGTCTGCCACGGTCATCACCGTGCCTGCGCCTACCAGGGCGTGCGGCAGCGATTGGCGCAGGATGTGGATACTTTCCAGCGGCGACGGCGAGTTCAGCGGCACTTCAAGGATGCGAAAACCGGCCTGCCACAGCACCTCACCCACGGGCTGGGCCTCGGCAGGGGTCAGGCCGCGCAGGATAGCGACCAGTTTGCAGTCGGCAAGGTGGCGGCGCAGGGTTGCTGCGGCTGGGGTGTAGGTGGCGGGGCTATTGGTTGTTGATTTCATAAGGGTGAAGACTTCGACAAGCTCAGTCCGAACGGAGTGAATTTATAAATTCTCTTTATACCGAAATTTGACCATAAATGCTGTACAACCCCGCCCAAGCGGCTTGGTTGCCAATGGCGCGGGTTTGCACGCCCAGGTGGGCAAAGGCTAGGTTATAGCGCTCACACAAAGTGGGCGAGCCGATAACGATGACCTGGCTGCTGGCTGGCAAACGCATGGCGGCCAGCTCGTCGCCAATCACCAAGCCGGACAAATAGCTGGCGGCCTGCGCGGGTTGTAATTCATTGAACAGCGATTTGACGCGGGTGCTGAAGGCGTTGCCCAGCAAACTTTGGCCTGATTCACTGCTTTTTATAGCGCGATCCATGCCTTGCAAGAAGGCGGCTGCGTCTAAGCTTGCAGGCTTTTCACCCGGTTCAGGCAAGCTTTTGGCCAAGATGGAGTGCTGCGCCAGCAGGGCGTAAAACTCGCCGGTCATGAAGGTGTTGAATTGGGTGATCGCTCCCCCCGCAAGCTGTACCCATTTGCTGTGCGTGCCGGGCAACACCATGAGGGCGTCTTGCACACCGAGCACGGCGGCTGCGCCTAAGACCTGGGTTTCTTCACCGCGCATGACGTCGTCAAACCCATGGCGGACACCGGGGACGATGGCGATGTTGAGATCTGCATCACCCGTATCCACCCAACCGAGCGCGGCGGCGATGTCTGACGCTGTCGCGGGGCAGGGGCAATAAGGCACTTCTAGCAGACCGTTTTTGCTGCCAATCATGCCGGAGAGCAAGAAAAATTGCCCTTCTGCTGCGGTGAAACGCGCACACGTCGCCGTCAAATACGGCACGAACTCGTGGCGCTTGAAACCCAAAATACCGCGCGGTGTGGACAACTCATCTAACACCTCGCCATTCGGGGCTAGCAAAGCGGCACGAAAGGAGGAGGTGCCCCAATCGACGGCGATAAAGGGGTGGTTAGTAATGCTTGCCAGCGTTTTCAATGCGAATCGCGCGGCACCAAAGCACCACTGCCACCGACCAAAAAGTCCAGATCCGCGCCCAAATGCGCTTGCTGCACGTGGTCGACATAGATTTTTTGGTAGCCACGGGTAGGATGCTGCGGCGGCTTCCAGCTGAGGCGGCGCTCGGCGAGCTCTTCATCGGAGACCTCTAAATGCAAGCGGCGACCCGCCACATCGAGCTCAATCATGTCGCCGTTTTTCACCAAGGCCAGCGGACCGCCCGCTGCCGCTTCGGGCGAGGTGTGCAGCACAACCGTGCCGTAGGCGGTGCCGCTCATGCGGCCGTCGCTGATGCGCACCATGTCGGTGATACCGCGTTGCAGAATTTTGGGCGGCAGCGGCATGTTGCCCACTTCGGCCATGCCGGGGTAGCCTTTAGGGCCGCAGTTTTTCAGCACCATGATGCAGTGCTCGTCAACGTCCAGCGCATCGTCATCAATGCGGGCATGAAAGTCTTCAATGTTTTCAAACACCACGGCGCGGCCACGGTGCTGCAGCAAATGGGCGGACGCGGCGGACGGTTTGATGACGGCGCCATTGGGCGCTAAATTGCCACGCAGCACGGCAATGCCGGCGTCTTTCATGAAGGGTTCGTCGGGCGTTTTGATGACGTCGCGGTTGTAGCACGGCGCATTTTCGATGTTTTCACCCAAAGTTTTGCCATTGGCGGTGAGGCAGCCCAGATGCAAGATGGGCTGGATCTCGCGCAGGACGGCGGGCAGGCCACCGGCGTAGTAGAAATCTTCCATCAGGTACTTGCCTGAGGGTTGCAAGTTCAGCAAACACGGCACGTTGGCACCCAGCTTGTCCCAGTCGTCCAGATCGAGCTTGATGCCCATGCGGCCGGCCATGGCGATGAGGTGGATCACCGCGTTGGTCGAGCCACCAATGGCGGCGCAGGTGCGGATGGCATTTTCAAAGGCTTCACGGGTCAAAATTTGCGACATCTTGATGTCTTGGTTGACCATTTCAACGATGCGGCGGCCGCTCATCTGCGCCAGGCGGTTGCGGCGTGTGTCAGCAGCCGGGATGGCGGCATTTTCTGGCAGCGACATGCCCAGCGCCTCGACCATGCTGGCCATGGTGCTAGCGGTGCCCATGGTCATGCAGCTGCCTTTGGAGCGGTGCATGCAGGACTCGGCCTCGGTGAAATCTTGTTGCGTCATTTCGCCAGCGCGCACCATCTCGCTCATCTGCCACACGCCCGTGCCCGAGCCAATGTCTTTACCGCGAAACTTGCCGTTCAACATCGGGCCGCCCGACACGCCAATGGTCGGCAAATCGCAACTGGCCGCGCCCATCATCAACGAGGGCGTGGTTTTGTCGCAACCCATCAGCAGCACCACGCCGTCAATCGGGTTGCCACGAATCGATTCTTCCACGTCCATGCTGGCCAGGTTGCGAAACAACATGGCGGTGGGGCGCAGCTGTGTTTCACCCAAAGACATGACGGGGAATTCCAGCGGAAAACCGCCCGCTTCGTACACACCGCGTTTGACAAACTCAGCCAACTCGCGAAAGTGGCCATTGCAGGGCGTCAACTCGCTCCAGGTGTTGCAAATGCCGATGACGGGGCGACCATCCAGCTCGTCATGCGGGTAGCCTTGGTTTTTCAGCCAGCTGCGATGTACAAAACCGTCGCGGTCATCTCTGCCAAACCAAGCTTGGCTGCGGCGTACGGGGTATTTTTTTGCGTCCATGGTCTCAATCAGTTATTTAAAAAATCAGAAAAAAATCGAAGGTCAACTTGACAAAGCGTATCGTAACAAGGCATAGTGATAATAGAAAATACTTTAATCAATATCTGACATATACAAATTGCAATATGTCCGATTTAAACAGGAAGACGCTTTCATGACTGCAACTTTATCAACGACCCATTCAAACAAAAAATTAGCCCTCTTTCCCAGCTTGAAAGGCCAACACGTTTTTATCACCGGCGGTGGCACGGGGATTGGCGCGGCCATGGTGACGGCTTTTGCCGAACAAGGCGCGCAGGTTGCCTTTGTCGATGTGGCGCAAGCCGACAGTGCGCAACTGGCGACAACGATAGCTGCCAACGGGTATTTAAAACCGTGGTGGCGGGTGTGCGATGTGCGTGATGTTGCCGCTTTGCAGCAAGCCATTGAAGCCGCTATGAAGGAACTTGGTGATTTTTCAACCTTGGTCAACAACGTGGCGCGGGACGACCGCCACACGCTTGAATCAGTCACCCCCGAGTATTGGGATGAACGCATGGCGGTGAACCAGCGGCCGGCGTTTTTTGCGATCCAGGCCATAGCGCCAAGCATGCGACGGCTGAAGGGTGGCTCAGTCATCAACCTAGGCTCGACCGGCTGGCAAACCAAAGGCGGCACCTACCCCTGCTACGCTATTGCCAAGTCTTCGGTGAACGGTTTGACAAGGGGCTTGGCTGAGAGCTTGGGGGCTGACAGAATTCGCATCAACACGGTGTCGCCAGGCTGGGTGATGACCGAGCGCCAGATCAACATGTGGTTGAACGCGGAAGGCGAAGAAGCCATCAAGCGCAACCAATGCCTGCCCGATAAATTGCAACCCTCTGACATTGCCAACATGGTGCTGTTTTTAGCGGCGGACGATGGCGCGATGTGCACCGCGCAAGAGTTCAAGGTCGACGCAGGCTGGAACTAGGCGCTTCATCGGCTGTCAAGTCAAGCTGTTTGCCATACACCGACATGGCGGAAGTTTTGAGCGCACCCAACATGACTTTTGCAGCGGGTGACAACAACCTGTCACGCCGTGTGATGATGCCAAAAGCGTCCATTTGGCAGGGCAATGACAGGGGCAAAATAGCCAACAAACCGTGATCAGCATAGTAGCGCGCCACATCGGACGCGACGACGCTGATCATGTCGCTTTGCTGCAGCATTTTGGTGGTGAACATCAACGAGCCTGTTTCGATGACATTAACGGGCGTCTGCAAGCCCACCTCTTGAAACATCAGGTCAAACCGATGGCGCAACACACTGCCGTCAGGTGGGATGATCCAGCCCATGTTGACAGCATCATGCAAACTTGGCGCGTGCATACTGAGCAAGGGATGACCCGGGCGGGCAATCGCACAAACCGCTTCATCTGACAGCATTTCGTAGCGTAATTGCGATTTGTCATGCTGCGCAAACAAGCGCGCCACCAAAATATCCAGCCTGCCCTGGTTCAAACGCTCGATCAAAATGTCGCTGGATTCGATTTGCAAGGCAATTCGCAAATTGGGATGTTCCCGCTTCACCATCGCCACGGCGGGCGGCAACAACGCCAAACCGGGTGCAGAAATAGCGCCCACATGAACTTGACCGAACTGTCCCGCCTTGGCGGCTTCCAGCTCATCATGCGCTTGGTTCAAACTCCCCAGGGCGACGCGCGCGTGACGGATCATGGTCTCGCCGTACCAGGTGGGACGCATGCCTCTGGGTAAACGATCAAAGAGGGATACGTCCAAAGCGTCTTCCAAATCTTTGAGTAATTTGGATGCGGCAGGCTGCGTCATGCTCAGCGACTGAGACGCTTTGTGGATGTTGCCGTGCTCGGCCAATGCCACGAGCAGCAACAGCTGGCGCGTTTTAAGCCGTGAACGTATGAACCAGTGCATGTAATTTGTCATGGTTTTAAATTTTTATACGGGTTTTTACTGATATTGATTAATGTATTGCACAGCGTGAAATTAGCATTAGAAGATTATCAATCAAATCCGTATGATGCGGTATCTGCGCTGGAAGGCACGGAGCATTGACAACAACTCATGGGTGCCTCCATCATGGGCATTGGCATTGATTGGCAACAGGTTATCAAAGGCTTGGTCTTGCTGGGTGCCGTATGTATTGATGTTTACAACAAAAACAAAACAAATTGATCATGACGGCTGCTACTTCAATGACTACTCAAACGGTTGCTCAACAACCCGCA
Organism: Comamonadaceae bacterium; assembly: GCA_947485165.1. Classification (GTDB taxonomy): domain Bacteria; phylum Pseudomonadota; class Gammaproteobacteria; order Burkholderiales; family Burkholderiaceae_C; genus Aalborgiella. The sequence continues at coordinate 15,487 of CANKRG010000041.1, read as the reverse complement.
AGCCCGCGCTTTAAAGGCATCTTCCCCGTTGTTCCAACCACCTTCACAGCATCGGGTGAACTTGACCTTGCCAGCCAGAGGCGTGCGGTAGATTTCATGATCGATGCAGGCTCCAACGGTTTGTGCATTCTGGCTAATTTTTCAGAGCAATTTGTGCTGTCTGATGCAGAACGCGACACCTTAAGCAGCACCATTTTGGAGCACGTCAAAGGTCGTGTGCCCGTGATTGTGACGACCACCCACTTCAGCACACAAATCTGCATTCAGCGCAGCTTGCGCGCTCAGCAAGCGGGTGCTGCCATGGTAATGGTGATGCCGCCTTACCACGGTGCAACGATACGTGTGCCAGAAACGCAAACGGTCGAGTTCTTTAGCCGTTTGTCGGATGCCCTCGACATTCCCATCATGATTCAAGATGCCCCTGTTAGTGGCACTACGCTGTCTGCCGCCTTGCTGGCACGCATGGCGAATGAGATCAAACAAGTCTCGTATTTCAAAATAGAAACACCGGGCGCTGCGTCAAAATTGCGTGAATTGATCCGCTTGGGTGGCACAGCTGTTGAAGGTCCGTGGGATGGCGAGGAAGCGATCACGTTGATGCCGGACTTGGAAGCCGGTGCCACAGGCGCCATGACCGGTGGTGCCTACCCTGACGGGATTCGCCAGATTGTGGATGCCTTTGCAGCGGGCAAACGTGAAGAAGCGGCCACTTTGTACCAACAATGGTTACCGCTGATCAATTACGAAAACCGCCAAAGTGGTTTGCTGGCCTGCAAGTCATTGATGCAAGAAGGTGGCGTGATTGCGTGCGAAGCACCACGCCACCCCTTCCCAGCGCAACATCCTGATACCCGCGCCGGACTGATTGAAACCGCCCGTCGTCTGGACCCCATGGTTCTGCGCTGGGGTAAGTGAAAATAAAAACATAGAAAGTAAGCAGACATGTCACTGAATCCCGTTATCTCCATGCTGGGTCGTCGCCTGCGCTTGGCCGTGATCGGCGGCGGACCGGGCTCGTTCATCGGCGCGATGCACCGACAAGCAGCGCGGCTGGATGACCGCTACGAGCTGGTGGCCGCTGCGCTGTCGTCTGATGCGCAGAAATCTATTGCTGCTGGGCATGAACTGGGCTTGCAAGCTGAGCGGTGTTATCCGGACGGCTTGGCTTTGCTAAAAGCCGAAGCGGCGCGCAACAAAATCGCCGGCGATGGCGCAGATGTGGTGGCCATCATGACGCCGAACGACAGCCATTTTAAATTTGCTTTTGCAGCTTTGACGCAAGGTTTTGACGTGATTTGCGACAAACCCATGACCAACACCCTGCTGGAAGCCACGCAATTGCACCAGCGCGTGAACGACACGGGCTTGGTGTTTTGCCTCACGCACAACTACACCGGCTACCCCATGGTGCGCCAAGCCAAAGCCATGGTGGCAAACGGCGAGTTGGGCGATATTCGGCTGGTGCAAGTTGAATACGTGCAAGGCGGCCGCGCCTCTGCAGGGTCGGGTAAAAAGGCTTGGAAAGAAGACCCCCAGCGTGGTGGTCCGTCGCTGGTGATGGGCGACATTGGCACACACGCGCACAATTTGCTGCGTTTCATCACTGGGTTGGAAGTGAGTCAAGTGGCGGCCGAGGTCGGTAGCATCGTGCCTGATCGCATCACGCACGACTTTGCCGGTGCGCTCTTGCGTCTGAACAACGGTGCTCGCGGTAGTTTTTGGGTGACACAGGCGGCTGCGGGCGTGGAAAACGCGCTGCGCATTCGCGTGAGTGGCTCGCTGGGCAGCTTGGAATGGCAGCAAGAATGCCCGCAAGCGTTGACATTCAAGCCGCTGGGTGCACCCTCGCAAAACCGTACGCCGAATGGACCGGGTACTTTGCCGTTGGCTGCTCGGTCATCGCGCATTGTGGCGGGGCATCCTGAAGGTTTTCACGAAGGTTTTGCGAATTTGTACTCAGATGCGGCCGAAACCATCGCCGCGCGGCGCTCGGGACAGGCGACCGATCCGCTGGCGCTGCATTTTCCGAACGCGTTGGATGGTTTGCTGGGGGTGCAGTTTGTGGCGGCGGTGATTCAGTCCAGCGCAAACAACGGCGCATGGACAACGGTTTAGCGGCTTAACAGCTTACTGCTTGGGTTACTGAAACAGCTTTTCCGCCTTCAACAGCGTCAGCAGTCCCATGATCGCGAAAATACCGGCAGCGATGCTGTGCACCAATTTCATGGGGATTTTGTCGGCAAATTTGCTGCCTACAAAAACAGCGGGCACATCAGCAATCAACATGCCCAGCGTCGTGCCGATGACGACCAGCAGCGGCGCGGCGTAGTGGGCGGCCAGTGCGACCGTGGCGATCTGGGTTTTGTCGCCCATTTCGGCCAAGAAGAAAGTGACCAAAGTTGCCCCAAACACCCCTAGTTTTTGGGCGATTTGCGTTTCTTCTTCCTCAATTTTGTCGGGAATCAGCGTCCAAATAGCCATCGCGATGAATGACAAGCCCAATACCCAACGCATGGTGTCTGGGCTGACAACTGAAGTAATCCAAGCACCCAAAGCGCCCGCCAAGCCGTGATTCACCAGAGTTGCGAGCAAGATACCAAGAATGATGGGGACGGGCTTTTTGAAACGGGCAGCCAGAATAAAGGCCAAAAGCTGCGTTTTGTCGCCCATTTCGGCCAAGGCGACCACGCCGGTAGAGATGTAAAGTGCTTCCATAGAAGCTTGAATCATACCAAGGCAACCAAGCGCTAAGAGCGGTTAACAGTGCACCGTCCTCATCAAGGTGCTTTTACCGAACAAGCTCTCGATCAAATCTACTGCCAACTCTGCCGTTTGATTGCGCATGTCAAACACCTTGACGGTCTGTGGGTGGCGGGCAGTTGTCATGACGTGCTCGTAATTTCAGTGATTTTCCTATGATTATGGCGTTTCACGATAATGGGGGGATGACTTCCACTATTAAAGCAACTAGCTTCTCCTCCCTCCCCCTCAATCCGGCCACCCTGGCCAACCTGGACAAACTCGGTTACACCGAGATGACGGCCATCCAAGCGGCCAGTTTGCCCATAGCGCTTTTAGGCAAAGATTTGATCGCCCAGGCCAAAACTGGCAGTGGCAAAACCGCCGCCTTTGCCTTGGCACTGCTGGCAAACCTGAACCCACGGCGTTTTGCGGTGCAAGCGCTGGTGCTGTGCCCGACCCGCGAACTGGCCGACCAAGTAACCACCGAACTGCGCCGATTGGCGCGCGCCGAAGAAAATATCAAAATTGTGACCCTGTGCGGTGGTGTGCCATTGCGCGGACAACGTGCCTCACTAGAACACGGTGCGCACATCGTGGTCGGCACGCCGGGGCGCATCATGGACCACATGGCACGTGAGTATTTGTCGCTGGAAGCCCTCAACACGCTGGTGCTGGACGAAGCCGACCGCATGCTGGACATGGGCTTTTTGGACGACATTGTGACGGTCGTCAAACAGTGCCCGAAAGAGCGCCAAACCCTCTTGTTTTCTGCCACCTACCCCGAGGGCATTGCCGGTATCGCCAACAAGTTCATGCGCGAGCCGCAAACCATCAAAGTTGAGTCGCAGCATGCTGAAAACTTGATTGAGCAGCGCTTTTACCAGGTGACGCGCGCCGAGCGCCTGCCGACCGTGGCGCTGCTGCTGAACCACTTTCGCCCCATCAGCACGCTGGCGTTTTGCAACACCAAAAACCAATGCCGCGAACTGGTGGCGCTGCTGCAGGCGCAGGGCTTCAGCGCGCTGGCGCTGTATGGCGAGCTGGAACAGCGCGAACGCGACCAGGTGCTGGTGCAGTTTGCCAACCGCAGCTGCTCGGTGCTGGTGGCCACCGATGTGGCCTCACGCGGGCTGGATATTGACCAGCTGGAAGCGGTCATCAACGTTGACGTGACGCCGGACGCCGAAATCCATATCCACCGCATTGGCCGCACCGGCCGCGCGGGTGAGTCGGGCTTGGCCTTGAACTTGGCCAGCATGGACGAGATGGGTTTTGTTGGCAAGATTGAGCAGTATCAAAATCGTGAATCCGTCTGGCACAAGGTGGGAGAACTCACACCAGCCAGCGGCGAGCGTTTGGTGCCACCGATGGCGACGATTCACATCTTGGGTGGTCGCAAAGAGAAAATCCGCCCCGGCGATGTGCTGGGCGCGCTGACGAGTGACGAGGGTGGCACACCTTTCACCCGCGAGCAGATCGGCAAAATCAGCGTGACTGAGTTTTCAACTTTTGTTGCCGTTAAACGCGACATCGCCAAAGAGGCGATGTTGAAGCTGAACAATGGGCGGGTGAAGGGGAAGAGCGTCAGAGCTCGGGTGATGTAAAGATGTCAGGGGGCGTGGCTTTGGCCAGCCCTGCTAGCCTATTGGGTGACATTGGTCACGCTGAATGCCTGCGCAAAGCGCGACTTGGCGATCTCCAGCAAGCCATCAAAAATCAAGCTGTCCACCAACTCAAATGGCACGCTCATGCTAGGCGCCATTTTCCAACCGGCGCCACCGGTCATGATGCACACCGGTTCAGCACCGCAACGCTGGCGGACGTGCTGGATCATGCGCTCTACCGCGCCGGCGATGGCAAAGGTGCCGCCGCTGGTCAGCGCGTCGCTGGTGTTGGTGGGGAAATCGACCACGTCACCGGTAGGGACGTGCAAACCCGCCGTGCCAGACTCTAAAGCCCGCAGCATGATGCCGTGGCCGGGGATGATGATGCCGCCTAGAAATTTACCATCCACGTCTATCGCCTCGACGGTGACGGCCGTGCCGACCATGACGACGACCAAGGGGCGGCGCTCGCCACGTGCCAGCATGCGGTGCCGTGCGCCTATCATCGCCACCCAGCGGTCTGCGCCCAACCGGGTCGGGTGCTCGTAGCCGTTGCTCAAACCCGCTTCAGCGCTGCTGGCAACGACCCATTGGGGCGTGGCGTCCCACAGCTCTAACTGGGCGGAAACGCGGCGGCGGATGGCATCACCCGCGACGATGCAGCCCAAAATCTGGCTGGGCTCGGGCAGATCACTCCACGGGCCTTCGGCGAGTTTGTCGATGTTTTCCAAAAACTCAGCGCCATGCGCCATGAGGGTGGCACCCGGCTGCGGTGAATCGTACAGTGCCCACTTCAAGCGGGTGTTACCTACATCTAGTGCGAGAAAGCTCATAAATTAAAGTGTCGGAACTAAATTTTTAGGATCTGACGGATTCTATCCCTGCTTGATAGGCTTGCAACCGTGATTAACCGCACATTTTCACATCTTATTACTGTCGGCACAGGGATTCCCCCACTTTTTCACGTTTCGTCACGCCTGTGTAACAGCTTTCAGGAAACAGGTGCTTTTCGATTGATGCCCATCGCTCGGGTAGCTGTTGTGCCGCTTTGCAAACTTTTTTTTCAAAAAAGGAGTTATCACATGAGTATGTTCAGTTTTATCAAAGAAGCCGGCGAAAAAGCGGCTTTGTGCTGCGGCAACGTGGGCAATTACCCAGTTATTTTTGAAGCGAACCGTTCGATGTTGAGCCACCCAGACAAGATTTACCTAGGCCACAAGCTGCGCATTCCTGGATTGGCAGATTAAAAACTCAATTTACACATCAAATACACCTTTAGCCGCCGTATTGATTGCCTATAATGCTATTAAATATATAGTAAATTTACAGCGTCATACAGCATAAAAACGCTAAGTTGTCATGATTTGGCGCTTTTATTTGTTCTATCCGCGTTTGCTCAACGTATTCATACGTTCAATTTTGACGCCACGGCAAACCGCGATACCGCCAGCCCGCCAAGCGGTTGCGATGCGCGTTTGAGTTGGGGTCGCCCTCAAAACCTTCCATGATGTTGTAAGCCTCTAAGCCCAGTTCAGCTGCGCGTTTAGCTGCGGGAATAGAGCGCAAACCGCTGCGGCACAGCAAGACGACCTTTTTGCCTTTGGGAACGGCGGCAAGAATGCCGTCGTCGTACGCGGGGTTGGCCACCATGCCTGGCCACTGCTTCCACGCCAAATCGACCGCACCGGGGACAAAACCGACCCAGGCGCGTTCGGCGTCGGTGCGGATATCGACCAGTACGGCTTCGCCAGATTGCCACCAGTCAAACGCCAACTGCGGGGACACGTCGCCTGCGTAGCCTTCGGCGGGTTGAACCGTGTCCTCTTCCTTTGTGGTGTTGCCGCTATTTAGAGGTGTATTCGCATCGCCCGCATCATGTCGAATGGGTTGCGCTAGCCCTGAGCGCTGGTTAGCAGGCACGGCTTCTTCTAAACGCTTCGGCTTTGGTAAATCCAAAGCCCCCATCAATGCGACAAATTCTTCCAAGCTACGGCCTGTCACCCGCGCATTGCCTACTTTTTCGGCACCTATGGTGGATTGCGTTTGACCTTTGTAGTCATGTCCCGGCCAAACAGTGGTGCTGTCGGGCAGTGAAAACAAGACTTTGGTGATGCTGTTGTAGAGCATTTCGGAACTGCCAGACTGAAAATCGGTACGGCCACAGCCGCCAATCAGCAGTGTGTCACCTGTAAAAACGTGCGTTGGAGCTTCATTGGCCTGTCCGTTTTGCCAGACAAGACTCATACTTCCCCCTGTATGGCCAGGTGTGTGCAGGGCTTTGACGCTTTGTCCGCCAAAATGCAGCACATCGCCATCTTTGAGCTGACGACTTGCCGTTGTGATGCCGCAGGCATCCGGTGCTGCCGTTTGGGCACCCGTGTGTTCGGCCAACAATCCCGCGCTGGTGATGTGATCGGCATGGGCGTGGGTTTCTATTGCCCAGATGAGTTTGAGTCCATAGTGGCGCAAAACACCCAAATCACGCTCTAGCTGTTCATCAACCGGGTCGATGATGAGGGCGGGACGCGGCGACTCTGTTGATGCCTCATCAAACAAGATGTAGGTAAAGGTGCTGGAAGCGGGGTCGAAAAGTTGGATGGGGTTCATGGTGAATGCCTTTTAAAGTTAATCTTTTAAGCAAATTTAGTCAACATTTTTGCCACGTGGTCGGCTGGCAAGTTACCCTGCTCCAACATGCAGCCCACCATGGCGAAAAAAGCTTTGTCCAAGGCTTTACGGGCTGCCGAGAGCTGCTGAGCGATTTTTTCACAGTCTTGCTCATCATCAATCAAGCGCTGTATGCCACGCAATTGCCCTTCAACCCGCGCCAAGCGGGATCGGATGGCTTTTTTCTTGATAGGGTCTGTAAGTTGCGCCATGCTGATTCCTTATTTAAAAAAACTTTTCAAAAAAAATACTGGGTGGAGTATACTACGTTCTGTTAATTGCAAAACCCACCCTTAGTTTTGCTTGTTTTATGTCAACGATTTCTAAAATTTAAAGGTATGTCATGATTTCAAATTTATTAGGTCTTCATCCTTTCATCCAATCCGCCATCGGTGGCGTGATGATTGGCTTTGCCAGCTGGCTACTATTGGCTTCTTTAGGCCGCGTCGCGGGTATCACAGGCATTTTGGGAGGCGCATTAGCGCCGTTTAACGGCGCGCCTAAGGATGAGCGTGCTTGGCGCTGGGCCTTTGTGGTCGGCTTGATGGGTATGGGCGCTATTGCCGCTTTTACCTTGGGTACACCAACACTTGCAACCCCACGCCCATTTCCTTTGCTGATTTTGGCGGGTTTATTGGTTGGTTTTGGTACTGTCATGGGCTCTGGCTGCACCAGTGGCCACGGCGTTTGCGGCATTGGCCGACGTTCGGTTCGCTCCATCGTGTCAACCGTGGTTTTCATGACGGCGGGTTTTGCCACTGTCACACTGGTTAAGCTGTTTTCCGCTTGATTAACGACCACATATACACGTACATAAATAGGTTTTAGGAATATACATCATGATTAAAAAGATAGCATTTGGATTAGCTGCAGGCGCCTTGTTTGCTGCAGGTTTGGTGGTTTCGGGCATGACGCAAACGGCCAAAGTAATAGGTTTCCTGAACTTTGGCGGCATTGTCGCGCCAGAACGTTTTGGCGCATGGGATGCCAGCTTGGCTTTTGTGATGGGTGGCGCGCTCGTGATTACCTTTGTCGCTTTTGCCATCACACCGACACAGGGGCGTAAACCCTGGGTATCGGATAAATTTGACCTCCCAACTCGCAATGACATTGACTTCAAGCTCGTTGCGGGCGCTGCCATGTTTGGCATAGGCTGGGGCTTGGCAGGTTATTGCCCGGGCCCAGCCATGGCATCTGTTATCTCTGGCGGAGTTGACGCGTTGGTTTTTGTGGCCGCTTTGCTGACAGGTTTGTTGTTTGCCAAAAAGCTAAAAGTCTAAATCTTCAACGGCATTGAGCAAACTCTGGTTGGTACAAATCAAGTTTGCTAATAAATTGATCCAGATCAAGATTGAGCGCTGTACTAAGTAAAAACACCAATGTCTCTCTTTGATTAAAGGTGAATAATGGTTAGCTCGCTTACCATGTTACTTTAACTAGGAGACTATCTTGACCGATTTAAAAACCCCACGTCGTCGCAGCCTGCTCAAAGGTGCTGCTGTAGCTGCAGGCGCGATGTCTGCTCCCATGATTGCCAAAGCGCAAACGGGACCTATCAACATGCGCTGGCAGAGCACATGGCCTTCAAAAGACATTTTTCACGAGTACGCTCTGGACTTTGCCAAGAAGGTCAATGACATGACTGGTGGCGATTTGAAAATTGAGGTGTTGCCTGCTGGCGCAGTTGTGCCAGCATTCGGCTTGCTCGAAGCGGTATCCAAAGGCACGTTAGACGGCGGCCACGGCGTGTTGGGCTACCACTATGGTAAGCAAAATGCATTGGCGCTGTGGAACTCTGGCCCAGCATTTGGTATGGATGCCAACATGTTGTTGTCATGGCACAAATACGGCGGCGGCACTGAGCTGTTGGCCAAGTTGTATGCCTCCATCGGCATGAGCTCAGTGCAGTCTTTCTTGTATGGCCCAATGGCGACTCAGCCTCTGGGTTGGTTCAAAAAGCCAATCACCAAAACTAATGACTTCAAAGGTTTGAAATTCCGCACCAACGGCTTGGCGATTGACTTGTTCACCGCCATGGGCGCTGCTGTGAATGCCTTGCCAGGTGGTGAGATCGTGCCAGCTCTGGACCGTGGATTGCTGGATGGTGCCGAGTTCAACAACGCATCTTCTGACCGCTTGCTAGGCTTCCCCGACGTTTCTAAAGTCTGCATGCTACAAAGCTACCACCAAAGCGCAGAGACGTTTGAGATCATGTTCAACAAGCCCAAGTACGATGCACTGCCAGCCAAGATGAAATCCATCATCTCCGGCGCTGTGGAAGCTTCATCGGCAGATATGTCTTGGAAAGCCATCGACCGTTACTCCAAAGACTACATCGAACTCCAAACCAAAGACAAGGTTAAGTTCTATAAAACGCCAGATGCGATTTTGCAAGACCAGCTCAAACTGTGGTCAGAAATCCTGGAAAAGAAGTCAGCTGAAAATCCATTGTTCAAAGAAATCGTAGCTTCACAACGTGCCTTTGCACAACGTGCCGTGAAGTGGGAGCAAGACACTGTCATCAACCGTCGAATGGCTGTCAACCACTTCTTCAAAGGCTAAGAGTTTCACATGCGTCAAAAACAACCGTCTAGTCTCTACTAGACGGTTGTTTTTTTTGAGCTACTCAAACTTTGTACAAACATTTCTATATATGCAAAACTTTTTTCTACTTGTTGACAAAGTCAGCACCAAGCTAGGTCACTACTTTTCTTGGTTGGTGATGGCGTTAACCTTGCTTATCACGTACGAGGTTTTCTCTCGCTACGTGCTGGATAAGCCACACTCTTGGGCTTTTGACATCATGATCATGATGTATGGCTCCATGTTCATGATGGCAGGTGCTTACACCTTGTCCAAAAACGGCCACGTACGTGGTGACGTTTTATACGGTTTTTTCCCACCGCGCTTACAAGCCGGCTTGGATCTTGTTTTGTACATTTTGTTTTTCTTTCCCGGCGTTTTTGCACTGGCTTACGCCGGTTACTTCTACGCTGGCGAGTCTTGGGCAATCAAAGAAATCTCTAACATCACGTCCGACGGTCCGCCAATTTACCCTTTCAAAACCATCATCCCGATTGCCGGTGGCATGTTGTTGATTCAAGGTGTGGTCGAGCTTTTGCGTTGCATCGTTTGCTTGAAAGAAGGCGCTTGGCCCAAACGCGCGGATGACGTTGAAGAAGTAGACGTGGACAAACTCAAAGAGATGGTTCATGTGAATGACGAAGACATTGCCAAGCTGGGCGAACTCGCCACAGCAACATCTAAAACCAAATAAGGGACATTTAAAGTGAAAAAAGAAATTTGGTTTGGCCTATCTATATTGGTGGCCGTCGTTGTAAGCATTTTTGTATTCATGCCTTCGTATTCACAAATGACCAATGGTCATTTAGGTTTATTGATGCTGGGTTTGATCGTTGTTGCCATCATGCTTGGTTTCCCTACAGCGTTTACGCTGATGGGTATGGGCATGATGTTTGCGTGGTTAGCCTTCAGGAGTCGAAACCCAGATTTAGCAGTTCAACAAACTTTGGACTTGATGGTGCAGCGCGCCTATTCAGTCATGTCAAACGACGTGTTGATATCGATTCCGCTGTTCGTGTTCATGGGCTATTTGGTTGAACGCGCGAATTTGATTGAGAAACTTTTCAAAAGCTTGCATTTGGCAATGGCACGTGTACCAGGCTCGTTGGCTGTTGCGACCGTCATCACCTGTGCGATTTTTGCAACCGCTACCGGCATTGTCGGTGCGGTGGTCACGTTGATGGGGCTGCTTGCTTTCCCTGCGATGTTGAAGGCTGGCTACAACACAAAACTGGCAGCTGGTGCTATCACCGCTGGTGGTTGCTTAGGCATTTTGATCCCACCATCGGTGCTGTTGATTGTGTATGGCGCGACTGCTGGTGTGTCTGTGGTGAAGCTTTATGCGGGTGCGTTCTTCCCAGGCATCATGCTGGCAACCTTGTATGTGGCCTATATTATTATCATTGCCAAGATCAAACCGCAATGGGCACCGCCGCTGTCTGAAGAAGACCGTAAAGTTACTTTACCTGCGCACAACGAGGTGGTTTCCAAGTCGTTTGGTAAAAATGTGATTCGTGGGCTATTCACAGGCTTAAAGGGCAAAGATATGCCGAATGCTCCTAAGGGCACTTTGGTTAAAGAATTGTTGATTGCATTGCTGCCTGCCATCGCGTTTACTGTAGCGATGGGTTTGACTTATCGTGCTGTCACTGCGCCAGTTGAAGCTGTTTCCACCGACGTTGTACAGATGGGTGGTGGCTTTAGCAATGATGATGCCAAACAAGAGGCTGGCGGTTTACAAGAACCGCCGTCAGAAGGTGGCCTCAAAGAACCTCCAGTAGAAGCTTTGGGTGATGCGGCGAAAGTAGCGCCTGTCGCTGAAGCCAAACCTGTCGTAGCGCCCAAACCAGCCGCAGCAAAAACTGCTGACGTTGTAGCCGAGCGCGTGCCAGCACCGACCAGCTATTGGATCGTTTTAGGATTAGGTGCTGCAGCTTTAGCCGTTTTCTACGCCATCTTTAGCTTTGCGCGTTTGGAAATTTTCAAAATGCTGTTGGGCTCGTTCTTCCCTCTGGCTGTGTTGATCATTGCGGTTCTGGGTACGATTGTGTTTGGCTTGGCCACACCAACGGAAGCCGCCGCCATGGGATCCATGGGTGGCTTGATCTTAGCGGCAGCGTACCGGCGACTCAACGTGCAGGTGGTGCGCGAATCGGTGTATTTAACCGCCAAAACCAGCGCGATGGTGTGCTGGTTGTTTGTGGGTTCAAGCATCTTCTCAGCAGCCTTTGCTTTGCTCGGTGGTCAAGAGCTCATCAACCAGTGGGTGTTGTCGATGGATTTAACGCCTGTGCAGTTTATGCTGTTGGCGCAAGCCATCATCTTCTTGCTGGGTTGGCCTTTGGAATGGACTGAAATCATTGTGATTTTCATGCCGATTTTCATTCCTTTGTTGCCCCACTTCGGTATCGACCCGCTGTTCTTCGGCTTGTTGGTTGCCTTGAATTTGCAAACTGCGTTCTTGTCGCCGCCTGTAGCTATGGCTGCTTTCTACCTCAAAGGTGTATCGCCACCCCATGTCACCTTGAATCAAATCTTCTTGGGAATGATGCCCTTTATGGGGATTCAAGTGATCGCGTTGACGTTGCTGTACATTTTCCCAGCTATTGGCATGTGGTTGCCTGGCGTGCTGTATAAATAGTAAATAGCGCCCTGTTTTAAACTTTAGTAAAAGGACGTTTCGGCGTCCTTTTTTGCTTTTATTGTTCAAAAACCCTACAATTGACGTTTACGTTAACGTCAACCACGAGACGCCACCATGACCGACCTGTCCGCCGACTACAAAGCCCTTGCCAACTACCGCCCCACGAACAAAGTACGCTTTGTGACTGCGGCCAGTCTGTTTGACGGGCACGACGCCGCCATCAACATCATGCGCCGCATCATCATGGGCATGGGCGCAGAGGTGGTTCACCTGGGGCACAACCGCAGCGTGGAGGAAGTGGTGACCGCCGCTCTGCAGGAAGATGCGCAGGGCATCGCCATCAGCTCCTACCAGGGCGGCCATGTGGAGTACTTCAAGTATATGATTGACCTGCTCAAAGCCCGGGGCGGGGCGCACATCCAGGTCTTTGGCGGCGGCGGCGGCGTGATTGTGCCGCCCGAGATCCGCGAACTGCAGGCCTATGGCGTTTCCCGCATTTTCAGCCCCGAAGACGGCCAGCGCATGGGCCTACAGGGCATGATTGGCGAGATGGTGATGCGTTGCGACAAAGACTTGACAACCTATGCTCCCAGCCAATTAGACGCCATTCAAGGCCACAGCGATGCGAATTGGCGCGCTTTGTCGCAACTCATCACCGCCCTCGAAAATAACACGGTAAATACGACTCTAGCCAAGGAATTGATGAACCAAGCTGCTACTAAAAAAATAGCGGTTTTAGGTATCACCGGCACCGGCGGTGCGGGTAAATCGAGTTTGACGGATGAGCTGATCCGCCGCTTCCGTTTGGATTTGAGCGACAGTCTGCGCATCGCCGTCATCAGCATCGACCCTTCGCGCCGCAAAACCGGTGGTGCGCTGTTGGGCGACCGGATTCGCATGAATGCGATTTCTCCGTGGAACACCACCGTCAAATCTGAAACCGATTCTGGCCAGCGTGTGTTTATGCGATCACTCGCTACCCGCGAATTCGGCTCCGAAATCAGCCCGGCCCTGCCCGGCGTGATTGCCGCCTGCAAATGCGCCGGCTTTGACCTGGTGATTGTCGAAACCTCCGGCATCGGCCAGGGTGACGCGGCGATTGTGCCGCACGTCGATGTGCCGATGTACGTGATGACACCTGAGTTTGGCGCGGCCAGCCAGCTGGAAAAAATCGACATGCTGGACTTTGCCGAGTTTGTCGCCATCAACAAGTTCGACCGCAAAGGTTCACTCGACGCCCTGCGCGATGTCTCCAAACAAGTGCAGCGCAACAAGGAAGCCTGGACCACGCCGGCCGACCAAATGCCGGTGTTTGGCACCATGGCGGCGCGCTTCAACGACGACGGCGTGACGGCGCTGTACCAAGCCCTGAAGACCCGCTTGGTTGAGTTGGGTTTGAAGCTACCTAAAACAGCCAGCCAATTACCTACCGTGAACGTGCGCTACAGCACCAACCAAACCCCGGTTGTACCGGCAGCCCGCACCCGCTACCTGGCTGAAATCTCAGATACCGTGCGTGGCTACAAAAAGCGCGCTCGCGAGCAAGCACAACTGGCGCGTGAAGTGCAGCAGCTCAAAGCGGCTGCGGCGATGCTCAAAATCGACAAGCCTGACCGCGCACCCGCTGCCGAAGCCGCGCTAGATTTGGCCGGCCACCGCAAAGCACGCATGGACGTCGATGCCCGGCATTTGATCGCCCAATGGCCGGACATGCAAAAAGCCTACGCGGGTGACGAATATGTTGTCAAAATCCGCGACAAAGAAATCCGCACCGCGCTGACCAGCAAATCTCTCAGCGGCACCACGATCCGCAAAGTCGCCCTGCCGCAATACGAAGACCACGGCGAAATCCTCAAGTGGTTGATGCTGGACAACGTGCCCGGCAGCTACCCCTACACCGCCGGCACTTTTGCCTTCAAGCGCGAGGGCGAAGACCCGACCCGCATGTTTGCCGGTGAAGGCGATGCTTTTAAAACCAATGCGCGCTTCAAATTGCTGAGTTCCGGCATGGCAGCGAAGCGTCTGTCCACCGCGTTTGACTCGGTCACGCTGTACGGCAACGACCCTGATTTGCGGCCCGATATCTACGGCAAAGTCGGCAACAGTGGGGTTTCCGTCGCCACGCTGGACGACATGAAGGTGCTGTACGACGGTTTTGACCTGTGCAGCCCGTCCACCAGCGTGTCGATGACCATCAACGGCCCGGCACCCAGCATTCTGGCGATGTTCATGAACACCGCGATTGACCAGAACATCGCCAAGTTCAACGCCGACAACGGCCGCGATCCGACCGAGACCGAGACCGCCAAGATCAAGGCCTGGGTACAAGAAAACGTGCGCGGCACGGTGCAGGCGGACATTTTGAAGGAAGACCAGGGCCAGAACACCTGCATCTTCAGCACCGAGTTCAGCCTGAAAGTGATGGGCGACATCGCCGAGTACTTTGTACACAACCGGGTGCGCAACTTCTACAGCGTCTCGATTTCTGGCTACCACATCGCCGAAGCGGGTGCGAACCCGATCAGTCAGCTGGCCTTCACGCTGAGCAATGGCTTCACCTTTGTCGAAGCCTACCTGGCACGCGGCATGCACATCGACGACTTTGCACCGAATCTGAGCTTCTTCTTCAGCAACGGCATGGACCCCGAATACACCGTGATGGGCCGCGTGGCGCGCCGTATTTGGGCGGTGGCGATGAAGGAGAAGTACGGCGCCAACGAGCGCAGCCAGAAGCTCAAATACCACATCCAGACCAGTGGTCGCAGCCTGCACGCGCAGGAGATCCAGTTCAACGACATCCGCACCACCCTGCAGGCGCTGATCGCCATCTACGACAACTGCAACAGCCTGCACACCAACGCCTTTGACGAAGCCATCACCACCCCGACCGAAGACTCGGTGCGCCGCGCCATGGCGATCCAGCTCATCATCAACCGCGAGTGGGGTTTGGCGAAGAACGAGAACCCATCGCAGGGTGCTTTCATCATCGAAGAACTCACCGAGTTGCTGGAAGAAGCTGTTTTAGCGGAGTTTGAACGCATCGCCGAGCGCGGCGGTGTGCTGGGTGCGATGGAGACCGGCTACCAGCGCGGCCGCATTCAAGACGAATCGATGCACTACGAGATGCTGAAACACACCGGCGAGCTGCCCATCATCGGCGTCAACACCTTCAGAAACCCGAAAGGCGATGTGGTGCAGGACAAGCTGGAGCTGGCACGCTCGACCGATGAGGAAAAGCAAAGCCAGC
>CANKRG010000040.1 GCA_947485165.1 Comamonadaceae bacterium | reverse complement strand
CGACGGCGATCCAGATTTGGGTCATTAAAAAATAGCGTTTTCTGTCCAAAATATCCGCCAACGCGCCACTCGGGATGCCCAACAGGAAAACAGGCAAACTCGCCGCCGTTTGCACCAACGCAATCCACAAGGGGGTGGTGGTGAGCGAGGTCATCATCCACGCTGCCGCCACGTCGCTCATCCACATGCAAACATTCGCCATCAGCCAGGTCGTCCACAGCATGCGAAACACGGGTTTGTGAAACGGCGCGAGGGGTGAGAGGTCGTCGTCTGCGTGTTTGATACGAGAAGGCTTTGGCTCAGCTTCGGTAGAGAGTACTGGCATGTAGCTGTTGGGGGACTTTATTGAAAGTGGTCAAACGACGCAAAGATATTCGGCACGGTCTGTCCTTGCGCATCTATGAGTCTAAGTCCTGGTTCTGCTTCAATCTGTCCAATGCGCGTCACCGGCGTGTTGCTGGCTAAGGCGGCGGCTTGCACGGCCTGGCGTTTGCTCACCGACGCGGTGAATGCTAGTTCGTAGTCGTCACCGCCAGAAAGTGCGTATTGAAGCTGTTTTTGAGACGTAAATTGAGAATTAATCGTCGTTTTTATTGCCTGAGTTGCTATTAAGTTTATAGCTAACAGTTGCGTGACGACAGCGGCATCTATGACTGCACCTACAGCAGATTGCTGCAAGACGTGCCCCAAATCACCCTGCAAGCCATCACTCACATCAATCGCGCTGCTGGCAATGCCGCGCAACGCCATGCCTAGGGCAACGCGCGGCGTGGGTGTTTCTAAACGCGTCTTTGCTGCGGTAAAAGCTTCGGTAGACAGCGCTAATTTGCCACGCATCACTTCCAGCGCCAACCGCGCATCACCCAGCGTACCACTGACGTAGATGTCATCACCCACTTTTGCAGCATTGCGTAGCAAGGCTTGATTTTTGGGAACTTCGCCAAACACGGTGATGCAAATGTTCAGCGGCCCTTGTGTGGTGTCGCCGCCTATGAGTGCGCAGTTGTGCTCGGCCGCCAAAGCCAATAATCCGCGTGAGAAGGGCGCGAGCCAAGCTTCGTCGGCTTGGGGCAATGCCAAAGCCAAAGTAAAAGCCAGTGGTTTTGCGCCGCAGGCAGCTAAATCGCTTAAATTAACGGCCAACGCTTTGTGGCCTAGTGTGAGCGGGTCAACGTCTGCAAAAAAATGCCGGCCTTCGACCAGCATGTCGCTGGAAATAGCCAATTGCATGCCGGCAGCGGGCTGCAAAAGGGCGCAGTCGTCGCCAATACCCTGTGCGACAGCACTGTTTCGTTGTGCCATGTCACGCGCAGGTGCTTTGAAATAGCGTTCAATCAGATCAAATTCACCCATGTAGATTATTAACTGGTCTTTCTTAAGTGTTCTTTTCTTCTGGCTGCTTACCTTCCGGCTGCACAGCTTCTGGCTTTTTATCTTCCTTAGGCGGCCATAGAAAACTCACTGGCTCATGGATCAAGCGTTGCCACACGGCGCTGCGAATACGTTTACGCTCGCCCACACTGACATTGTGCGCTCGTAGCGCCAATCTAAAAGCGCAATAGTAGCTGACGCCGACATTGAGCGGGCCAATCACGAAAATACCCGCAATCGCCAACAACAAAGCATGACGTAATTCGGGCACATGCAGCACGTCCCAGCCATACGATGCAGCGGCGGCGGCGATTTGCCCGGTGGACAGCGTCACATGGCGCAGCTCTAGCCCAAAGCCTAAAAAGCTAGAAATTGCGGGTATCAAACCCAGCATCATGCCCAAGGAGACGCTGGCAGTAAAACCCGAGATGTTTTTACGCATGAACTGCGCCCAGCGGTCGGCCCGCGCTGCGCCAATGGTCGCGGTGATGCGTGGGTTAAACCGCATGGCAGAGTCCAAGCGGTGCAGCACAAACCAGTTTTCCACCCAACCCGCAAAAATGCTGGACAAAAATAGCACCACGCCCGTCGCTGCCGCAAACAAAGCCGTCGGCCCCAGCAGTGTGAGCGATGCCAAAGCATGGTGCGCTTCGGTGTGGTCAATCATAGGTTTGCCCATGCCCAACTGCATCAGGTAGCTGATCAGCAGCACGCAGGGCACGACCAGGGCCAAGTTACCCAACACAGCAGCAACCTGGGAGCGCACCACGTGCGTGACTTCGTCAACAAAAGTCGCCACCTCGTTGTCGCCACTCAGGTCTTTCAGTTTGGCCGCCATGGCAGGTGCCGTCATGGCGGGCTGCTTGGTGGCCAGCGTCCAATGCAACAATTGAATGGCGATGAAGCTCAACGCGTAATTCACACCACCAAAAAAGCCGCCCCAAAAGGCAGAAAAGCCCACCGCCAGCAGCAGGTACTTCACCAAAATGGTGAGGGCCACCACGCTGCCGCCACCCGCTGCTTTTTGCAGCATGTCCCAGTATTCTGCGCGGTTGCGTGTGATGTAGTTTTCACCCGTTTCAGCGCTGCGGTCAGCCATTTTGGCAGCCAACAGCGTGGTGTTGGAGGTGATCAAATCGCGCACACTGCGGCGGTGCACGCCGATTTTGACCAAGTGTGACAGCAGCTTGGCGGTGTAGCTGTTCGGCCGATCCGACAGCAAACAATCCAACAACTCACGCACGCGCAGCACCCGCGCCCGCATCTCGCGCAAGCGGAATACGAGGCTGACGGAAATGCCGTGTTCGTCCAAATGCGTGTACACCGTGCTGGCAGCTTGGCGGCAGGCGTCTAAGCAGTTACGAAATTCGGTGACAGCATGTTGCAGTGTCTCTTTGTTGGCTATTTCATCTTCAGCACCATCAGTACGACACGCTAAAAAAGCAGTGCGTAAGGCATCCAAATCTGCATCCAGCCAATGAAATGGCCGGTCTTGCACGGCGGCGGGGCTCATGCGCGTGCGCAGCTCGGGGGAGAAGCCGCTGGAGCGAATGTGGCCCACACAAAAGGTGATGGCTTCCAGAACCGTGTTTTGCCAATAGCTGGTTTGTGTGCTGGCACTGTCGCCAATGTCGGGTGTTTCTAGCAATTCAGCAATGCGAGCCAGCGTCGCTTCATCCAACTCCGCCAGCCACAGCTGGTCAAAACTATGGGATAAAACGAGGGAGAAAAGCACCGCAGCGTCTGTCGTCTCGGGCGTGGCGGGCAGCAGCTTCAAGCGTATGCGCTCTGTCAATTCACTTACAAACGCGCTGCGTTGTGCAAAGCCATAGTCTGCCAATAAGCTGGACGCATCGACAATAAGCAGCAACTGGTGCCACCACTGGCGTAAATGTGTTTGCAGTTGTGGGCGCGCTTGCACCACGTCCAGCAGCAATTGGATGCGGCAAATGGCTGCGCTGACAGATTTGGCATCACCACGAATCCAAGCGAACAGCGCTATCAACCACAAGTGCCGCTGCGCCAGCGGCGCTTCTGGGTCGATGGTCTCTAGCAGTTCGGTTAAATCACGATGGTGCCATTTGGTCATATAAATTGCTCATTTGAATTAGTCATCTAGCACCGCCCATTCCACCAAGGCGTCCAGCGCAGGCCGTGCCGCACCGGCATTGGGGTGGTTGATCAAACCCACCACGCTATAACGTCGGCCACTTTTGCCCGTGGCATAGCCCGCAACGGCTGCGACATCGCGCAGCGTGCCAGTTTTGAGTTGTGCATTGCCAATGGCGTTGACCGCGATGCCTCGTTTAATCATGTTGGCTGCTGTGCCATCAACACCGGCTACAGACAGTGAATTGGCAAAAACTTCAGCGCTGGGGTGTTGAGCCGCCATTTTAAGCAGCTCGCTCAATGCTTGCACCGTGATGCGCTCGCTGCGGCTCAGCCCTGAGCCATTGTCCAACGTCGGCGCTTTGACGGCGCGCCCAAACCGCTCGCGCCACCAGTGTTGCACGGTGGCCGCTGACCGAACAAAATTGCCCGTGCGCGGCGCACCCGGCAAGTGCAGCGACGTGTTGAAGGTTGAATGCTGGGCACTCAGCGTCAAAAAAACCTGCTGCGCCATCACGTTATTGCTGAATTTGTTCACGTCGGCAATGATCTGCGACAGCGGCAACGAAGGCGCTTGCCACAACAACAGCGCCGTGCGCGGCAAGCTGCCATAGCGAACTTTGCCGTCCAACACGCCGCCCGACGCATGGTGCATGGCTTTGACGACGCGCGTGGCATAGCTTGCAGGTTCAATGTAGGCCACGGGCCAGGTGTTTTCACCACAGCGCACGCTGTAGCTGCCGCTGAAATGCACTTTGTTGGGGTTGGAAAAGTCAGCGCGTAAGTTGCTGCGCCAGTCGCCACAGCCATCGGTTGTCGCGGTCACTTGGGTGTCAATCGCAACATCGGCCATAGGCGGTTCACTCACCACGCGAATGGTTTGCGTTTGCGAATCAGGTGCAAATTTCAAAATCAGTGCTTTGAAATTCACCAGCAAACCATCGGGTGCGCTGTTGTAGGGGCGCATGGGTTCGCCATCAAAGTCAGCGGCATGACGTGCTTGCAGGTCAAACACGCTGTTGTCCAACACAATATCGCCCGTGATGCGCTGTACGCCCAGCGTTTGCAGGGTTTTGAAGTTTTCCTCAATCCGCTCCAGCACCCACTTCGGGTCGCCACCGCCTTTGATGATCAAATTGCCATTCAAAACACCTTTGCCCAAGCTGCCATCGGTGTAAAACCCAGTTTCCCAGGTGAAATTGGGTCCCAAAATGTCCAATGCTGAAAACGTGGTGACCAGTTTCATGACCGAGGCCGGGTTCATGGCGACGGCGGCGCGGTGGCTCAAACGCGGGACTGCGTCACTGGCGAGCGCTCTTACCTCAAAACTCACCGCCTCGCGCGGCACGCCCGCGCGCGCAAGAGCTTGTGCCACCATAGTTGGCAGCTGTGCAGAAGTTTCAGTCGCCGCTACCGCTAGCTGATAAAACCAAAACAGACCTAAGAGGCCACACAAACCGCGCCATCGAAAAAACACATTCATCAAGCTATTATGCTGTGCCTTGATAATAGAGGCATGTCAACACTCAATTCGTTACATTCAGCGCCCCGTCAACTGTCACCCAAAGCGGTGGGCATTTTGGCTGCTGTAGTTACCATCTTAATTTGGTCCTCCTTCATTGTTATCGCCCGCGCATCGGCCAAAGGTAGTTTGCTGCCTTTGGACATGGTTTTCTTGCGCTTTATAGGCGCAGGTTTGGTGCTCTTGCCTTGGGGCTGGTGGTTGGTGCGGTCGCAAAAGCTCAGTCGCAGTATCTCTTGGCTTGGTTTGTCGCCTTATGCCTTTAAGCTCACCGCGCTGGTGGGAACCATAGGTGGCGTGGGCTATGCCATGCTGGCTTACAGCGGGTTTTTCTTTGCACCTGCTGCGCATGCCAGTGTGCTGCTGCCGGGTACATTGCCTTTGTCTACCGCCTTGGTGGCGGTGTGGCTGTTGAAAGACCGCATCACCCCCTCACGCGCGGTCGGTTTGGGGCTGATTTTTTGCGGCGATCTGCTGGTCGGCGGCACCAGCTTGCTCAAAGCGTTTGACGGCGGTGAAACCTGGAAGGGCGACCTGCTCTTTTTGTCTGCCTCTACCTGCTGGGCGTTTTACTCGGTCATCGCCCGTAAAAACGCACTCGATGCTGTCAAAGCAACCATCGCCATCACCGTGTTCACAGCTGTGACGTATGTGCCGGTTTACGCAGCGCTGCTGGCTTTTGGCGCGATCAAAAGCCATCTAGCGACGGCGCCGTGGGGTGAAGTGGCTTTCCAAGCGGTTTTTCAAGGTGTTGGCTCTGTGGTTATTTCGGGTATTTCGTTTACCAAAATGATCCAATATTTTGGCCCCGTACGCAGCACCATGATGACGGCCTTGGTGCCCGGTTTGTCGGCATTGGGCGCGGTGTTTTTCTTGGGCGAACCCTTGCATACCAATTTAATGTTAGGTTTGGCATTGGTCACTGTGGGTATTTTGTTTGGCGTTCGAGCCGTTAAATCCCCAGCTAAACCCCTCTCTAAACCCATAACAATTTCCTCTGTTGAGGTAGGAAAATGAAGCTCTTGGCTTTCGATACCAGTACAGAAACCATGTTCATCGCCGTCACTGACGGCCAACAAACTTGGCAACACTTGGCTGAAGGCGGCGCTAAAACCTCCGCCGCCTTGATTCCAGCCATCATGGCGTTGCTGAAAGAGGCTGATTTAACGCTGCAACAGCTAGACGCCATCGTTTTCGGGCGCGGTCCGGGTTCGTTCACGGGGCTGCGCACGGCGTGTTCGGTGGCGCAAGGTTTGGCGTTTGGGGCTGGCGGCATTCAAGTTTTACCTGTCAACACGCTGTTGGCCGTGGCTGAAGAGGCCCGTTTTAGTAGCGATACATCGCAAATCCAAGCCGTTTTAGACGCTCGCATGGGTGAGGTGTATGCGGCCAGTTATGCCTACAACGAAGGCGTTTGGAATACGCATTCCGACATCCAGCTTTGCAAACCCGATCAATTGCAGTTTGAAGCTGGCTTTCGCTTGGCAGGCAATTGTTTAGACGATGCCCATAGAATCCAAGCTTTACCCACTGCCACCGCCATGTTGCGACTAGCGCCAGCCATGCTGGCAGCGGGTTTAGGCGTTCCTGCTGAGCAAGCTTTACCGCTCTACGTTCGCGACAAAGTGGCGCAAACCACGGCAGAGCGTGCCGCGCTCAAACTCAACGTGCCAGTGACAAACTAAAATCAGCTATATGAACGCGATTTTGAAGCCCATAGCATTCCCTGAGGTGCAATTTCAAGCCCTCACGGCAGATTGGCTGGATCGCGTCCTAGCCATCGAAAACGCCGTCTACCCGCACCCGTGGAGCCGTGCCAATTTTGAAGATTCGATTCAAACCGGCTACCAAATGCAGGTGCTAACTTCGGGAAGCTCCGCAAATTCTGACATTCTGGGCTATTTCATCGCCATGAAAGGTTTTGAAGAAGTGCATGTGCTCAACATCACCGTGTCAGAGCCGTTTCAGCGCCAAGGCTGGGCAAAGCTGATGTTGGATGCTTTAGCCGTCTGGTCGCGCGGACAGGGCGCCGCGTGGTTGTGGCTAGAGGTGCGCGCTAACAATGAGCGGGCTTTGGATGTTTACAAAGCGCAGGGTTTCAAACTGATTAGCGTGCGACAAGACTACTACCCCAAAGGCCCCAAAGCCAATGGCCGTGAAGACGCAATTGTGATGAGTCTGAAGCTATGAGTTTGCATCTATGAGCCTAGCTTTAGACACCCGCCAACGCGCCATGCTGCAAGAAATGGGCATCACCGTTTGGCAGCCTGAAACGGTTTACGTTCTGGCTGAAGTTGCCGTTGTTGCCGCTAGTTCTCAGACCGCGCAAGTTGTTGAAAAACCACAAATTGCTATAAATAAAATAGCGACTAAGTCAATAAATACGCCAGCTACATCGATAAATTTGCCTTTCAGAGCTGTATCGGAGAAGCCACCCACCTATTTACCATCTAAACAGCCTGCGACGCCTGTAGTAGCGTTGCAACCCATGCCCGCAGGCCTGCAAGAGATGGATTGGTCAACCCTGCAGCAAACAGCGCAAACCTGCCAAGCTTGCCAGCTGTGCAAGGGGCGACATGGCATTGTTTTTGGCACACCTGCCGCCATGCCGCAAGCCGATTGGCTGATTGTGGGCGACCCACCGACCGAGTCTGACGAAGCCGCTGGTGCACCGTTCACAGGCGATGAGGGTGTCTTACTGGGTAATATGCTCAAAGCCATGGGTTTGAATGTGGCGCAAGTGACCCTGACACCGTCCGTCAAATGCCGCACCGAGGGGCAAAGCACAGGCGCGCAAGAGTTGGCGCAGTGCGAGGCTTTTTTACGCCGCCAAGTCGCTTTGACGCGTCCCAAAATGATTCTGGCCATGGGCCGTTACGCCGCGCAGGCGCTGCTGGCGCAAACCGTCAGCAACCCCGTGCCACCGCTGGGGCAGTTGCGCGGCGTTGTGCATCAGTATCAGGGCGTTGCCGTCGTCGTGACCTATTCCCCTGCCAATTTGCTGCGCAACCCGGCTGACAAAGCCAAAGCCTGGGCGGATTTGTGTTTGGCGAAAGCCGCCTTGCAGGCTAAATAATTTCCGTTCGGGTTGAGCTTGTCGAAACCCTTCGACAAGCTCAGGGCGAACGGTTTATTTTTCAATTGGACGAATCGGTGGTGTCTTCGTCGGCGCCAAAACAGACGCAATCGCCACCACCATCAGCGCCACCGCCGCCCAGTCTTGCCAATGCAAGACTTCGCCCAGCCAGTAAGCGCCTGCAAAAACACCCAAAATCGGAATCATCATCACCGACAGCGTAGACGCCACGGGCGGCAGGGTGCGGGCTAAGAAAAACCACGCCGCGTGGGCGAAGCCAAACACCAGCACCGCGTTGTAAACAATCGCAAACCATGAGTTGCCTGAAATTTGTGAGGGCATGACCCAGGCATCGCGCTCAAACGTCACCGTCAACACCGTCATCACCACGCAGGCCAATACCGTCATCCAGAACGAAATCGCCAAGGTCGGTGTGTCAATCTTGGTGCGGCGCAGCAGCTGCGTGCCCAGCGCCCAGGTGGCGGCAGCGGTCAACGCCAAGGCCACGCCCAGGGGTTTGCCGCTCAAACCCGTCATTTCATGCCACAGCAACAGTGCCACGCCCAAGGCAGCGGCAGCCACGCCCAGCCAGTTGCGTTTGGTCATCACACTGGCAAAAAACAATGCCCCCAAAATCGCCGAAAAAATAGGCATGGTGTAGCCCAAAATCGCCGCCCGCCCGCTGGACAGCGACTGAATCGCCAAAATAATGCACACATGCCAGATGAACATATTGGTCGCCGTCAGCAGCAGCAGCTCAGGCCAATGCTTGCGCGGCATGGCAAACGGCACTTTCAGCCACACCAACGCCAGCGCCAGCACCGGCAGCCCCAGCCACATCGACAGGGTTCTGAACTGCAGCGGTGGCATGCCCGTCACGCCCAGCTTCATCACCGGCCAGTTCAAACCCCACACCACAGTAAGAATTACCAAGAGCCAGAGTTGCTTTGCGGAGAGTTTTTGCATACGGTGATGTTACATGGTTGATGATTAGTAGGGATTTTTGTAAGTTGAGCGCTAAATTACAATCAAGCTATGACCTTTTTAGAACAACTCCAGCAAGCCGAGCGCAGCAACCAATCCATGCTCTGCGTCGGCCTAGACCCCGAGCCGGCCAAATTCCCCACGCATATCAAAGGCGATGCCAGCAAAATCTACGACTTTTGTGCGGCGATTGTGGACGCCACCGCCGATCTGGTGATCTCCTTCAAACCCCAAATCGCCTACTTTGCCGCCCACCGCGCCGAAGACCAGCTGGAAAAGCTCATGCAGCACATGCGCGCCACCGCACCTCACGTGCCCGTGATTTTGGACGCCAAACGCGGCGACATCGGCTCCACCGCCGCCCAATACGCCATTGAAGCCTTCGAGCGCTATGGCGCAGACGCCGTCACCCTCTCGCCCTTCATGGGTTTTGACTCCGTGCAGCCCTACCTGGCCTACTACGGCAAAGGCGCCTTCCTGCTCTGCCGCACCTCCAACCCCGGCGGCGACGACCTGCAAGCCCAACGCCTCAGCGCCGTCCCCGGCGAGCCGCTGTTGTACGAACACATCGCCAAGCTGGCTCAAGGCGCGTGGAACACCAACGGTCAGCTAGGCTTGGTCGTAGGCGCAACGTATCCGGCTGAAATAGAACGCGTCCGCAAAGTTGCTCCCCACGTCCCGTTACTCATCCCCGGCGTAGGCGCCCAGGGTGGCGACGCCGTGGCCACCGTCAAAGCCGGCTGGAAACAAGTCAACGGAGAAACAACGGCACCCATCATTGTCAACTCGTCACGGGCGGTGTTGTATGCGTCCAGCGGGGCTGATTTTGCAGCTGCGGCACGGAAAGTGGCGATTCAGACTAGGGATGTGTTGCAGGCTGCGCGAGGTTAAGCCGTGTTTTGCGAGTTATTCTCATACAACTCCAAAGGCAACCCATCCGGATCCGCAAAGAACACAAACCGTTTGTTGGTGTATTCGTCTAAACGGATTTCTTCAACGCTGATACCGAAGGATTCCAATTTGGCTTTGCAAGCATCCACGTCATCAACCTCAAACGCAAGATGGCGTAAGCCTTGCGCTTCGGGGTACGAGGGGCGAACAGGTGCGTTCGGGAAAGAAAACAGCTCTATTTGCCCATCGTCTGGCAGTGCCATGTCAAGCTTGTAAGAATGACGCGCTTCTCTGTAGTTTTCGGCGATGACTTTTAAGCCAAGATATTCAGTGTAAAAGCGCTTAGAGACTTCATAATTTGAGCAGATGATGGCTGCATGGTGAATACGTCTTAACATGATTGCATTTTATTTGCACTTATTTTGATAGCAGATTAGTAAATAAAAACAACGGCTAGAGCCATATTTAACAGTATAGCTTAAGCTGTTTGTCACCAAACCGTCACATGAGTTTTTTACACTCTGTGATATGAATAAACCCGAAACCAAGCCAAAAATTGAACTCCTCCCCGCACAGCGCCGTGCTGTGTTGCAGCGCATCCTCGCCGTTAGCGCAGCGGCCATGCTGCCCGCCATCCCCGTGCGCGCCCAGTCGCACGGCCTTGGGTGATTGCGCAAATTGTGGCACCACCGCACAGCCTGCGTTAGATCTAAAAAGCGTGGGGCAAAAGCTGGCGGCCAGCTCGCCAGCGGTGCAATTGTTCATTGGTGGTACGCCTGAGTTGGCGCAGTTGACAGCTGGCTTGGAGCAACAATCGCGCCAGCGTTACGTGCTGGCTTTGGCTGCCTTCCAAAAGCGCGAATCTATCGATGTGGGTGGCTTCAGAGTCTGCTACAACGCCGCAGGCCGCGGCAGCCAGTTTGTGATGCAGAGCATGCTGACCAAAGATGGCCACACGGTGGGCTAGTTTGTTTAAATTCGTGTGAAGCGCTGCCCCAGCATCACCGTCAACAACGCCGCCACCACCAACCCAATCCCAGCCCACTGCCAAGTCGTGATCTGCTCCCCCAAAATCACCATGCCCGCTGTGATGCCGACAACTGGAACGCCCAAGCTGAAGGGCGCAACGCGATTCGCGGGGTGGCGTTTGAGTAGTGCGGTCCACATCGCATAAGCCGCAATCGTCGCCACCCAGCCCAGAAACGCAACGGATACCCAACTGCTCCAGGGCGCAGCCAGCCAGCGCCAGCGGGTGGCTTCAGCGTCGTACATCAGCGTCAAAGCGACGAACGGCAGAATCGGCACCACGCTGCTCCATACCAAAAATGCCACGGCGTCGAAGCTGGTGTCTTTCGTGAGTGATTGCTGCGCTTTGCGCACCACAATGTTCGACGCGGACCACATGGAGGCGCCTAAAACGCAAAATATGAGTCCAAATAAGGTGGTAGCCGGCGTATTTGTTGTCTGAGGTGCTATGTAGTTCATAGCAAAACAAGCCAACCCAGAAGCCGCCAAGAATAAACCGATTTGCAGCGAGCGACTGGGTCGCTCACCGAGCAGGATAAAGCCAAAAATCGCTGTAAAGAACACCTGCGTTTGCATCAGCACCGACGCCAGCGCCGCCGTCATGCCCAGCTTCAGCCCGACAAACAAAAAGCCAAATTGCCCCACGCCCTGAAACAAGCCGTACAGCAGCAGCCACTTCGCATCCAAATTCGGGCGTTTGATAAATAAAATCAACGGGAAAACCGCAAACACATAGCGTGCCGCACCCATTTGGAAGGGCGTGAAGTCATGCAGGGCAAACTTCATGAAAATGAAATTGAGCCCCCAAATGATGACGACGGCGAGGGCGGAGAGGTAATCGCGGGTAGAAAAATGACTAGGTTGATGCGGCATGCAACTTGCTTAATTCAGCCCGTGGCACTTTTTGTACTTGCGCCCGCTGCCGCAGTAGCATAAATCGTTGCGCCCTGGCTCTGCGGTTTTACGCACTTGCTCGACGCGCGGGCCGATGGATTGCCACATTTCGCGCAAGTCGTACACCGCCCACACCGCTTCGCCAAAGGCTTCTAAGCGTGCTTTGGACATGCTGGGTGGCCCTTCTGAGCCGTCTTCTTGCTCCAACACCGAGACTTCCACCGGGCCGGTGTCGTCTTCTGTCAGCGCCACCAGCGCGCCCAGTGCCTCGTTCAACCACTTGATGGCGTCTTTGTCTTTGGCAGGCGCGACCCAGTCGTCTGGCCAGGCTTCCACGGCAAACATAAAGCCCAGCGCCCAGACTTGGCCAAACGCGGGCACCTCTTCGCCCGGGTTGTCGCGCATGGCGGTGGCACGTTCTTCGGGGCTGAGGCTGGCCATCACGCCGCGCACGTCCATCACCTGCGGGTAGAAAGCGCGGTCGTCTTCCAAGCTTTCGACATCGGCATCCAGCGCTGCGCTGATTTCCTTCCAGCGGCGGCTCCAGAGTTTGAAAAACAGCTCAAACTGCGCGTCGTCGGCAAACTTGCCTTCGCCGTCTTCACCGGTGTCTAAAAGAATGGGTAAGTATTCATCGGGCGTGACGATGCGGCGGCCACAGATCAGCGCGGCCATGAAGCCTTCACAAAATTCCCACTGCGGCGTCTCGGAGTTGCGGGTGCGCAACTCGTCCAAAATGTCGTCAAGCATGTCGAAATCGTCGGGCTTCAAGGCGGTAGAAGCGCCGTCGTCGGAAGGTGTGTTGCTGCTGATTGGCATGGTTGTTGGGTAAGCTTTAGGATTGTTGGTTTTAAAAATATGCTGCTATTATCTCGCGCTAAGCTGAAATTTCTTAAAAATCTCTGAAGTGACCCCCTCAAAATGCACATGTTGACACAACTCAGGCGGCTCAACGCCGACTACCCAGTTCGCTACACCACATTTTTTCTGTGCATCTTTTTCGCGCTGCTGTGCGTGTTTACCATCGTCGGTTTCGGGGTCGGCTGGCTGCTGCTGGCGTTGTTCACGGGCTTGAGCGTGCTGGGTTTTTACGACATGAAGCAAACCAAGCGTTCCATTTTGCGCAATTACCCTGTGATTGGACATTTCCGCTACCTGTTTGAATACATTCGCCCTGAAATGCGCCAGTATTTTGTTGAAAGCGATGCCGAGGCCACGCCATTCTCCCGCTCGCAGCGCTCTTTGGTCTACCAGCGCGCCAAGGGCGAGTCGGATAAACGCCCGTTTGGCACCCAGCTGGACGTCAAAGCCATAGGCTACGAGTGGATCAACCATTCGATTGCGCCCACAACGCTAGCGTCGCACGATTTCCGCATCACCATTGGCGACGCGTCGTCTGGTTGCACCCAGCCCTACAACGCCAGCATTTTCAACATTTCAGCCATGAGTTTTGGCGCTTTGAGTGCCAATGCGATTTTGGCGCTCAACGCTGGCGCTAAAAAGGGCGGTTTTGCGCACGACACGGGCGAAGGCTCGATTTCAGAGCACCACCGCGTGCATGGTGGTGATTTGATTTGGGAAATCGGCTCTGGCTATTTTGGCTGCCGCAATGACGACGGCACCTTCAACGAGGCTAAATTTGCTGAAAACGCCACCCTGCCACAGGTCAAAATGATTGAGCTGAAACTCAGCCAAGGCGCAAAACCCGGCCACGGTGGCGTGCTGCCTGGCGCCAAGGTGACGCTTGAAATTGCCAACGCACGTGGGGTCGCCGTCGGTGTCGATTGCCTCTCCCCCTCCACACACAGCGCGTTTGCCACACCGGTGGAGATGCTGCAATTTTTAGCCAAACTGCGCGCCCTGTCGGGTGGCAAGCCCACCGGCTTCAAACTCTGCATCGGCCACGCCTGGGAGTGGTTTGCCATCGTCAAAGCCATGCAAAAAACCGGCATCACGCCCGACTTTATTGTGGTGGATGGCGCAGAAGGTGGCACAGGTGCAGCGCCACTGGAATTTACCGACCACGTGGGTAGTCCGCTGCAGGAAGGCCTCTTGTTGGTGCACAACACGTTAAAAGGCGTTAACTTACGCAAAAAGATAAAAATTGGCTGTGCTGGCAAAGTCGTCAGCGCCTTTGATATCAGCCGCATGATGGCGCTGGGTGCCGATTGGTGCAACTCCGCGCGGGGCTTTATGTTCTCACTCGGCTGTATCCAAGCGCAAACCTGCCACA
This sequence comes from Comamonadaceae bacterium, assembly GCA_947485165.1. Classification (GTDB taxonomy): domain Bacteria; phylum Pseudomonadota; class Gammaproteobacteria; order Burkholderiales; family Burkholderiaceae_C; genus Aalborgiella. Next base: position 7,162 of record CANKRG010000040.1, on the reverse strand, counting down.
CCGGCAATTGCCCCACCGGCGTGACCACGCAAGACGCCCACCGCCAGCAGGCTTTGGTCGTGCCCGACAAGGCCGAGCGCGTTTACCAATACCATGAGAAAACCATGGAAGCGTTGAAAGAAATGATGCAAGCGGCAGGTCTGCAGCACCCGCAAGACATCACCGCCTTTCACATCTCCCAGCGCGTCAGCGATGGCGAAGTCCGCCTGCTAGCCAACGTCGTGCCCCGCGTCAACGCGGGTTCGCTGTTGGATGAGAACATCAGCGATGACCACAAAGTCTATAAAAACTACTGGCATAAAGTCAGCGCAGACAGCTTTTCGCTGCAAATTTAATAGCACTTTAGGTAATAAATATGCCGGCTGTGGGGTATTGTATTTCCCAATTTAAATGATACTTTTTACATGAGTGCTGGTTGTTGTAGCCAGCGACGGCTGTAACTAACCAAGAGCAAATGTGGCACCGTGACAGCCCCTAACGCCACGATCAACCAGTGCAATATTTGTGCGTCCAAAAGGTTCGCCGATTGCCCCGTGCTAGGCAGCCACTTCCAAAGAGCAGCCATCAACAAACCGGTCAACAGCATGCTTGAAAACCAAGCCCAAGCCAACTGCCTTTTCGATAATCCATAGTGGTTTATCACAGCCCTTTTCACGCGTGCAATATGGACCGTGCAGTGGTAGAGACCAAAATACAATGCAAACGCCAAAAGTGGCGAGAAGATGGCGTACAAGCCCATCACGCAGACTATCTCTAGTAATGCACGCATCTGCGGATGCCGCCAATTGACGTGCAAACGGCTGCTTGCTTGCTGTTGGCCTGCCCAGTGAAATAACCAAAACGCGAGCCAAGCTACCACGAGCACGCACCAGCTGATCGCCAACCAATACCACACTAGCCACGCTGCAAAATGATCACCTTGTAAAACCGGCTCTATCAACGCGGCCAATTGGTTATTAGCCACAAACATGGGAGCCATCACGCTGGCACCGCCTACAGCTATGCGCGACACCGGATCGCTTTGCAGTTCGCCAAAATGCCACAGCGACATGGCTATTAACGCCAGCAGCGCCCAGCCCAGCGACCATGACAATAGCCAGCCCGTCAACAGTACCAGCAGGAAATAACCTGCGCTGATCCGCAGGGCTTTAGATTTGGGCACAAACTGCGCTAACAGCAGTACGGCGTCTAGCGCTCCGTGCCCCATGCCCAGTGATAAGGTCAATACGACAAATACCCACCAGCCCACTGTGGGCCAAGCTTGCTCTAGCCCATAGACTGCCATTAATCCTAACAGGAGGGCTGCCAAGCCTACCGACAGTTTGGCATACTCCCTCCGTCTAATCGATGTCATACGCGTTGACCCACAGCACGCGACAGCGCAGCGCTTGCAAAAGGCATGGTAGGCAACGAGCGCATGATGCGCAGCCGTTGTTGCCAGCTGGCCTGACCCGTCAAAAAAGCTACTGTATCGTCGGCTGTTGCACGGCTAAACAGTTGCATAAAGTAGTGGGGCGCACGCTGCCAGTTGCGCATAAGTACATCTAAAAATACGGCATCCATCCAATGTTCAGTCGCTGCGCGCTGAAAGGCTTTAGGCTGCCATGCTGCATCCGTGCCAGTACGCAAAGCAGTATGAAGGGTCTTTGCCAACTGCGCAGCGTGCCTAACTGTATCGATAAATGCATAACCTGTAGCAGGCCGCAGTGTGTTCCCACGCCGCCCCAGTCCAATGGTGGCGGTAATCGGTGCATGTGCATCTTGCAAGCTGAGCACGCCGTGTTCACGGTAGCTCACGCTGTATGCATTTCCATCACATAGCTTGGCAACGTATTGACGTAGCTCTGCTTCATAGTCAGGCTGCCAACTTAACGGCGACACCCACGTACTTTCAACCAAAGCGCAGCGCGTGCTATAGGGCAAAACATACCAAAAGTGCAGACCACGCGGATGCGGCTCAAAGGCCATGAGCTTGACTTGCTTCGGGTTGAACACATCACACTCAGTGCGCACTTCCCATCCCGTAAACTGCTGCACCAAAGCACTAGGCTCCAGCTGTTGCAAGGGCCGTGCATCGAATACCCTGCGAGCGCGTAGGGTGTCGCCCTGCTCAAGCCGAATCAGCGTTTCAGCGGGATTGTGTAGCGCCACATTGGCAACGCCAGACTCCATACGCAAGCTAACATGTGACGATTGACTGATGGCCTGTACCGCAGCTTTGTAAAACGCATCTGCATCTAAGCTAGCGTAGCTAGTGCGCTTTGAGCTTTGACTGTGCATGGTTTCACCCAGCGACACGTTCCATTGGTGCCATTGGTGGCGTTCAAGATAGCTGTAACGGTGCGGTGTGTCTGCCCAATAGCTCCAAGTCCGGTCGCGCACATACTGACTGCGCTTTTCTAATACCAATACCGAAAGACTGGCAAACTCTGGTGCTGCTAATTCAGCAGCCAAGGACAGACCACCCAAGCCGCCACCCACAATCACGATATCCCAGAGCTTGTCCACGGCAATTTAGCTACAAGTTTGCTGCCGGAAAACCGGGCAAACCTACCAAGTGCGACAAATCGTTGTGCCATACATCTCGCCCAGGTACTTTGACTGGCATCTCAGGCAAAAGCAGGGTACGCGCTAAGAGCTTGATCTTCTCTGTACGTGTCAAAAATACCCTACCCTGCCAATAGCGATTTGCGCCTAGGTGTAAAATTTTATGACCAATACCTTGGTAAAGTGCGGCGGCGACGCGAATAGCACGACGATTCTGCCGTGGAATGACAGAAATACCCGCATATGCAAACGCATAAAAATCGTCCGCCAGCGCCAGCAATCGCTGCAGCGCGGCAAATGCTTGTTCACGTTGGGTTGGATTTTGAGGTTCCGACATGTTGTGCAATGTAACACCCCATTGCGCGGGGATGTAGCAACGGCCGCGCTGAGCATCTTCCACCACGTCTCGGGCAATGTTGGTCAGCTGCATACCTACGCCAAGTGCAATCGCATATGCATCAGCGGTTGTAGGCGCACCCAGCAAGGGGCGCATCATTTGCCCCACCGTACCCGCCACACCGTAGGCAAACCGCAATAAATTCTCGGTACTGTCGATGTGCCTGGTATCTGCGTCCGTCTGCAAACTGTCCATAAAGGTGGATAGCACAGCATCAGGTACACCGTAGCTGCGCAGCATGTTGCCCGTTTGGTTTGCCAAAGTTTCCTCAGGCAAAGGCTGCTCTGCAAGGTTAAGCTGCAGAGCTTGATTGCGTAATTCTTGCAGGGCGGCTGCGCGCTCTTGCAAAGTACCTAGATGCTCTTCGTCTGCAAAGTCGTCAGCAGTGCGGGCAAAGGCATACAGCAGCGCTGCGTCGCGGCGTGCCGAGGCACTTAAAAACCGTGCGGCCCAAGAGAACGACTTAGCATGCTGGTTCATGACCGCCTGCGGGTCGCGCGGCACCGGGGGTGATACAAGCGGGGTCACTGTACGGCTCCAAACATCAGTCGCTCTACCACTTTGGCCGAAGTGACCACACCTGGTACTCCCGCACCGGGGTGCGTACCCGCCCCTACAAAATACAAGTTAGGTAATTCTGCATGCTGATTAGGGAAGCGGAAACCCGCAGACTGCGTAAGCTTAGGCGTTATAGAAAACCCCGAACCTAGCGGTGCAAGCAGTTCATCAGCAAAATAGTGGGGTGTGACTATATGTTCATCAACGATACAGTCAGCCAGGTTTGGCAGCAAACGACGCGTGAGTTCGGCCTGCAGCAGCGCTTTGAAAGGTGCTGCTTGTGTCTTCCAATCGATACCTGCAGCTAAATTAGGCACAGGTACCAGAGCATAAAAGCTATCGTACCCAGGCGGAGCATACTGCGTGTCTGTAGCGGTGGGGCGGTGTAGGTAAATACTGAGGTCGTCACTTAACTCTTGGCTTTCAAAGATTTTATGCAGTACCTCGCGGTAGGCGTTACCGAACAAAATAGTGTGGTGCGGCACATCGGCATACTGGTGACTGGTACTGAAATACCATACAAACAAACCCATGGAATATTGTTTTCCAGTGATTGCTTTGGTTCGCTTTTGCGCAGCGGGTAGCAAGTGTGCCAATGTGTAGCCAGCGTCAGCATTGCTCACCACCGCATTACCCGCAATATGGCGCCCGTCCTGCAGTTGAACACCAGTGGCGCGGCCTGCTGTAGTGGTGATGGTTTGCACATCAGCGTTCCACTCAAATTGCACACCGTGGCGCAGCCCTAGCGCTACCAAAGCATCAACCAAACGCGCCATACCACCGCGCGGAAACCACACGCCCCATTTGCGCTCCAGGTAGTGAATCAGACTGTAGATACTGGTAGTGTCAAACGGGTTACCGCCCACCAGCAAAGGCTGAATGCTAAAGGCGCGTCGTACCCGCTCATCCTTAAAGTATCGAGCAGTTGCGCTGTACACAGAGCGGTCTGCGCGCAATGCAATCATTGCTGGTAGTGCTTTGAGCATGGACACAGCACCCAAGAAGGGTTGCGAACCTAGTTCTTCATATCCTTTTTGAAACAACTTTTGTGAATGCGCCAAAAATGCAGGGTAGGCCTTTGCATCGTCAGCAGAAAATCTGGCTATTTCCGACTGAATTTTCTCGGTAGAGCCGCCGTAGTCTAGCTGTGAGCCATCTGCAAAGCGCATTTGGTACCATGGCGCTACAGGCATCAGCTCTATATGATCAGACAGTTTTTCGCCAAACAGTGTGAATAACTCTTCAAACAACTGCGGCGCAGTGAGCACCGTTGGACCTGCATCATATTTGAACTCTAGGCCATTGGTACTGCGTACAAATTCACGACCTCGTCCGCCCGGACCTGATATGCGATCTAGCACGGTGACGCTCTGCCCGCGCGCGGCGCAACGTAGAGCTGAAGCCAAACCGCCAAAACCTGCACCGATAACTACAACCTTCATCCAGTATTCCTTGGCGTTAAAAACTCACGCAACTCACAGGACAGCTGCAGCAGCAAAGCGCCCGAATTGCAAGGTAACCGATGGGCAGCTGCTGCTGCCGCGTCTAGGTGTTGCAAACCGAGGCGAGACGCAGCGTCTTGTGTATTTGTAGTTTGGCCTTCTGACTCTAAAACCATCAGAATATTAAGACCAATCGTCAGCCTGTCTTGTTGGATATCCGTCAAATCATCTGCAATTTGGTAGGCTATTGAAAAAGCCTCTGCCGCCTTGCGCGCTTCACCCGCCCAAGTAGCCTTACCGCACGCCGTTAGAGCCAACTCAAGCGGGAGACTGAGCAGCGCGCCTGACTTTGCAATTACAATTTTTTCGTAGCTATCGGTGCTATTAATTGCGTGAGTTTGTGCAGCCAAGTCGGCACATTGCCCGTCAATAGCCGATGCAGTGCGCTCGTGTATCAAAGCTAATAGGCTAGGTAAAACTTGAACATTACTTACACGGCAAAGCGCGCCGTAAGCGGCTGACAACATCAGGTCGCCCGTGCAAATTGCCACGTTTGTACCAAATTTAGTCCACACCGTGACACAGCCATGGCGTAATTTTTCTTGATCTTGTAAGTCGTCATGAATAAGCGAGGCATTGTGTAAAAGCTCAACCACTGCAGCAATGCAAAGCGCATCATCCTCTGACAGACCAAGTGCCGAACAGGCTTGGATGGCCAAACGGGCTCTAACTCGTCTTCCTCCAGAACGCAGGTGGTAGATGGCGGCTAGTTGCGCACTAGACTGCGATTGATGGGTAGCATGGATACCTGCGCTGTTAATTAAACTATAAATTAACTTTTCAAGCCGACTTATTAAATTATCTCTAACATCTAACATGCGCGTAGGCACAGTGATGGCTTGTGCAAACATGATGATGTTCAACAGTATTTGAAATTGTGTTAACTAGAACCGAGCATCCCACGCGCATGCATGGGATGCTCAGTTTGAGCTTGTCAAAGGCTTACTTCTTGGCAGCGCTTTCAGATTCACTGACAGCCACACTCCAGATGATCAAGCCAAACGCAATTTTGTTCAGCACGTCAGCTAGGTTGTAGATCAGGTTTAAAGCATTGGCGCTAGCTTCTGGCCCGCTACCCGTGAGATAGCCGAAGAAGTAACCAATTGGGTAGATCGCCCAACCAATGGTAACAATCAAACGCATCGTACTAAAGGCTGATTGCACTGAAGGCGGAGCACTTTGTGCGTTGATTTTGCTGGCTTGACCTGCAAATATCTCGTACAAAATAAAAGCCCATCCTGCCATGCCAACGATAAACGCAGGCCATACAGCCATATAGCCAGCTTCGCCTAAGTAGCCACCGACGAGCATGACAATCGTACCGATCATCAGTCGCCAAAATACGCCTGAGGGTACTTTGGTTATAGCCGACAAGATCAGGTAGAACTCGATCATTAACAAGGGCACAGTGATGAGCCAGTCGATGTAGCGAAACACCGTTGGTGAGGAGCCTGTATTGACCCATACTTCTCGCATGTACAGGTAGTGAACGGCCGCTACTAAGGTGACCAAACCTGAAACTGTCAGCGAAGTTTTCCACTTAGCAGAGACTCGGTCTCTTTCCAAGAAGAAAAATACGGTGGAGGCCATCAAAGCCATTGTGATTAGCCAGAAAGAAATTCCGACAAAATCATTAGGTTTAAGCAGTGCGCCAGTAGCCGCTGCCACTTGTGTTGAAGCTACTGCCCCAACAAACCCTAACCCCAAGGCCGTTTTAAACCTCATACTTTTAAATATCATGCGTGTGTCTCCCTAAAAATGCATGACCGGTTGAAATGAAAAACTTTGCAGTTCTTCGCCTGTCATGATTTCAGTGATCTAGTTGATACTAGTCCAGTCTAATCATGAATTTGTATTTTACTTTTATACTGATAGGTAGGTATTGGGGTAAACGAGTAAGTATATTTTTTGTACGGTTTAATAAATTACTTAATAGTTTCTAATGAAAAATTAAGCTTGAACATGGCTTCTTGACGCTAGCAGTCGTATAAATTGCAGTCTCACTATCTTTAAGGAACACCTGCATAAGTCCGTTCGCATTGAGCTTGTCGAAATGCTTTCGTTATAAATCAATAACTTAGAGAAGGCTTCGACAGAGCCTGTCCTGAGCCCGTCGAAGGGCTCAGCCCGAACGGGAGGGGTTATGCAGAGCTTCCTT
>CANKRG010000039.1 GCA_947485165.1 Comamonadaceae bacterium | reverse complement strand
TGGCGTACGGCCTCTTCTTTAAATTCCGCTGGAAAACGTTGAATGCTCATGACTTCCTCCTATGAATAAATCATAGACCCGGACTGTCTACCAGACCGTGGGAAGTCCAATCATAGACCCGGACTGTCTACCAGACCGTGGGAAGTCCATTCATAACGATAAGGTGTCCGTGAAAAAGGGTCAACTCCAACTCCAGTTGCGGGAGCGACCCGCCACCCCCTTCCAGGATACCCAGCTCTCGGAAGCCCCCTTCTGGTTTTCTTTCCCTGTCCCGAAAGAAGTTGAACGCACGCCCCTGATGATCGAGTTTCCCTCGCGTCATGCCATGGACATTGCGTGCTGGGACGCCAGCACGATGAAGCCACTGGGCAGTGGCAACCGCCAGGGCACGGCAGGCGGCATTTCCACCGTCAAGGCCGGCTTTGCGCTTGAGCTCAGTCCCGCGCTCAAAGATGGCCAGGTGGTCTGCCGTACCAGTGCCATCGGTCCGGCCCGCCTTTCAGCGCTGACCTGGCAGGCGGCTGATTTGGAAATTTCCGTCCAGGAATTTCACCGCAAGTCAGGCCTGCTGGACGGCGGGATCATCGTACTGGCCATTTTTGTGCTGATTACGGCCTTGATCAATCGAAACGGCCTGTACGTCTTGTTCGCGGCTTGGCTCGTGGTCAATCTGAGGATGGGTGCCATGTCTGCCGGCTGGGACTCGCAATGGTTGGGCAACTCAGTGCCGCAGGACTGGCTGCTGCGTATTCGGTTAATCACGACCGCCGTGTTCTACGTGCTAACCGTGACCCTGTTTAAGATGCTATTTCGTGATGACTTGACCAAAGTCGGCTCCTTATTGCTAATGCGAATTGCACAATGGACATGCCTGCCCCTGTTGCCGCTATCTGCTGTGATGACTTATCGGTCATTCCTGCCTTATCTTTGGGTATCGACCGGCCTGAGCATTGGCGTTCTGGTGTATTACCTTACGCGAATTTTGCAGAAAACACGTTCCCCAGTGGCAATCTGGTACAGCGCTTCGATCACAATTACCCTGTTCGCCAGCCTTTACGAGGTCCTTGCTGCGGCGTTGGGAATCAAAGGACTGATTGGGTCGATCAACTTCGTCACCGCCGCCTTGTCGTCAAGCCTGCTGGCAGCGCTGGCGATTGCCGAACATATGCGGCAGGAGCATGTGCAGCGTCTGGAAGTGCAGGCCGAACTGGCGCACACCTACGAGGCCATGCCGATCGGCCTGTTCACCCTCGACCTGCAAGGCCGGTTCACGAGCGCCAATCCCGCCCTGCTCGGCATGTTGGGCCCGAAGGTGCTGACAGAAGGAAACAATACCTGGCAGCAGCATTTCACCGACGGTGCCTGGACGCAGTTGCATCAAATGGTGCATCACAAAAACCAGGATGAAATCGAAATCAAGGCCAAGAAAATGCTTGGTTTTACGGATTCAAAACGCTTTCTCGTCAAGGCCACGCTGGCCCGCGACAAGATCGAGGGCTCCTTGCAGGACATCACCGACAAATCCAGGGCCACCGAGGAGCTGTATTTCCTAGCCAACCATGATTCACTGACCAAAGTACTGAACCGGCGAGGTATTGAGCAAGCGCTCATCGGCGCCATTACCAAGCACACCGAAGATAACGCGCTGGTGGCTATGGCTTACCTGGACCTCGATCGTTTCAAGCTGATCAATGACTTGTTTGGCCACGGCGTCGGCGATGAAGTGTTGCAACAGGTGTGCAAGCGCGTTTCGGACATGCTCTCGCGTTGTCGTCGATTTGGCCGCGTTGGCGGCGATGAGTTCGTCATCGTGTTTCCTGATACGCCCATCGCGCTGGCCGCGCTCATGTGCCGAGGCATCATCGACAGCATTGGCACCCAGCCCTACCGCGTTGGCGGCAATGCGTTTCATGTGCGCGGCTCGATCGGACTGATCGAGGTCAGCGCCGGCATGCAGTTCAATGACGCCATGTCGACGGCCGACCGCGCGTGTCGCCAAGCCAAGGCAGCCAACAATGGCGGCCTGGTGGTGTATGAAAGGCACGCCAGCGAGTTTAAGCAACATGAGGCTGAGCTCAAACTGATTGCGCTGCTTGCCACCAGTTCCGCCACCGATGGCCTGTATCTGGAAATGCAGCCCATCATGTCACTGACGGCACCGCATGAATCGCTCAACTTTGAGGTGCTGCTGCGCATGCGCGACCCGCAGGGTAACGTGGTTCGCACCGACCACCTGATCGCGGCGGGTGAAGCCAGTGGTCGCATGGGCATGATTGACCGCTGGGTCTTGTCGACCACACTGGCCTGGCTCAACACCCATCACACACAGCTGCAGCACACGAAATTCGTCTGCATGAATTTGAGCGGCGCTTCGCTAAACGATGAGAAGTTTCTGCAGGATGTCTATGCCATGCTGGAGCAAAACCTGCATATCGTCGGCCAGCTGTGCCTTGAGATCACCGAAAGTGTGGCCTTGCTTGATCTGGAAAATACCCGCCGTTTTGTCGACAAGGTGCGTGGCTACGGCGCCAAGGTGGCGCTGGACGACTTCGGCGCCGGTTACACCTCGTTCTCCTACTTGAAGGAGTTCAAGGCGGATCTGCTCAAGATTGATGGCAGCTTCATCGTCAACATGAACCAGCACCCGGCCAACATCGCCATAGTTGAAGCCATCGTCAACTTGGCCAGGAACCTGGGCATGAAGGTGATTGCCGAGTGGGTCGAGGACAACGCAACGGTGGAGACGCTGACCGAGATTGGGGTCGATTATGTGCAAGGATTTGTGGTGGCACGACCGCAAGCCCCCGACAAACTGCTGGCGGCAGCCTCATCGGCCAGCTTCATCCAGGACAAGGAACTGGCAAGCTTTGTGAATTTTCTTGGCAGACAGCCTGACACACTGCTGGAGCTCCATCCGTCTGACCAGATAGCCAGCAGGAACACACACTGAGCCCGGCACATCAGCCATTTGATTTTCAGTACGGTTGCCTTTGGGTATGAATACGGGTAGCTCGATATCGCTGGGCATGTATTTACCCGCAAACGGGGCGGCAGGTGGACTCTGGCTTGCATTCGTACTTGAATTGGTTTAGTATTACATTTGTTATAACGTCAGGTCATTCATCATGCACATGCTCAAACTCACCCAAGTCGGGAACTCTCTTGGCGCAATTTTCCCGAAAGACTTGTTAGCCAAGCTGGACCTTGCAAAAGGTGATGAGATTTATTTGACTGAATCACCTGATGGACTGCGCATCACCCTGCACAACCCGGAATTCCAAGAGCAAATGAATGCGGCCCGTGACATCATGAAAAAGCGTCGTGCCGTATTGCATGAACTTGCGAAATGAGTCGCTGGACCTGGATAAACAGGGAAGTCATTGTCGCAATACATGAGGTGCAACTCGCTGAACATGGTGGTGGTACTGGCATACGTGATCACGGCCTATTAGACTCTGCGTTATCACGCCCGGAAAACTTAGCCGCCTACGGCAATCCCTATGTCTCAGACTTGGCAGCAGCCTACGGTTTTGGCATTTCGCGCAACCATGCCTTCATTGAAGGCGACAAACGCACAGGTTTCGTCGCTACTGAACTGTTTTTGCACCTCAACGGCTACCAACTCACTGCGAACGATGCCAGCAGTGTACTGACCATGCTCGCTGTAGCCGCCGGAGACATGACCGAACTTGAGTTTACCGACTGGATTCGCGCCCACGTCATTAAAAAACCATGAAACCAGCTGCCAATACGCAACTGCTCGTCGCCTGCCTGTGCGCCGACTGGTGTGGCGCGTGCCGCGAGTACAAACCGCTGTTTGATTCCCTCGCCCGCAAATTTCCAAACGTTCGGTTTTTATGGGTGGATGTGGAGGACGAGGCGGACTTGATCGATCCGATTGAGGTGGAGGATTTCCCAACGATTTTGATCGCCAAAGATCAACACCCGCTCTTTTTCGGCACGGTTTTACCACATATTGAGACGGTTGAACGGCTGATTCAGGACAAAATGACGGTTGGGAATCATGCCGTTCTAACCGATGCAGCGGTCGCCAAACTGGTGCACAGTTTGCAAAACCAGCCCTGACAGGCTGCATGGGGCTGCAGCGCTGAACCTAAACGCCTCAACAAATCAGTGTACAAAACGTCGCAAGTTGTTACTTGCTTTTACAAGCATTTGCATCTAGGATAAGTCTCCCTGAGGGCTTGCATGAAACCTATAACCGACACGGCTTTTTATTGTTGTGGTGCGCGGATGCTGGATGCCGCGCAAGACCAACCCATCTGCGGCGACGACTATGCCCAATTGTTCATGTGTGCTTATGGCATGAAAATTTTCGAGCGGTTCAAGGCGCTGGAACAATCAAACGCCAGCATCATCGTGCGACATCGCATCATGGACGACATGCTGCGGCAGTTGCTGTATAACAACCATGATTTGAATGTCGTGACCATAGGCGCTGGCTTTGACAGCCGGCCCTACCGTCTGCATGGTGGCCACTGGTTCGAACTGGATGAGCCAGAACTGATCGCCTACAAAGATATTCTGTTGCCCAGCGACCAGTGCAGCAACCCCCTGCATCGGGAGCCGATCAACTTTGACACGGAAGATCTGGTTGACAAACTCCTGCAGCTTCCCCACAGTGGGCCAGTGGTTTTTGTTCTGGAAGGCGTTGTGAACTACTTGTGCGAAAGCGATATCCAGAATCTGCTGGGTGAACTTGACTATGAATTCCCCAAGCATCGCCTGATGTGTGACTTGGTGAACCGCGAGACGGTTGACAAATACGGCCAAACACTCAACCAAGTGTTGACGGCGATGGGAGCGCCGTTCCAGTCGGTTGACCACCCCGAGGCCATCTTCCTGCAAAGTGGCTACCAGGCCCGAGAAGCTGTTTCCGTGATGGACGCCTCGCTCGATCTGGGCATCAGTCTCGTCCCCAAATTTTTCTTGCGTTCCTTCTTTCAGGCAGAAGTCACGGGCAACTCGGTGTGTATGTGGGAAAAGTGACGCGCTGCATCATCTTTCCACCGCCTTCATCTTTTCTAACCACCTATTTAACCCACTTGCGCGCGTTATGCCACAGCTGTAGCCACGGGCTGTGCGCGCTTGAATCCAGGTTCGTCCAGCTCATCTGGATGTTGCGGAAGACGCGTTCGGGGTGCGGCATCATGGCGGTGAAGCGGCCGTTTTGGGTGGTGACTGCGGTTAATCCGCCGGGGCTGCCGTTGGGGTTGAACGGGTATTGCGTCGTCGCTGCGCCAAAGTTGTCGGTGAAACGCATGGCTTGAATGACGGATGCCAAGTTGCCGCGACCGGCCTTGGCGGGGTCGAAATTGGCAAAGCCTTCGCCATGTGCCACCGCAATCGGCAGCCTTATTCCAGTCATGCCTGCAAGGAACAGACTGGGCGATTCCAAAATCTCGACCATGCTCAAACGCGCCTCAAAACGCTCGCTCTGATTCGTCGTGAAACGTGGCCAGTGTTCGGCACCGGGGATGATCTGCGCCAACTCGGCGAACATCTGGCAGCCGTTGCAAACGCCCAAACCAAAGGTGTCGGGCCGTGCGAAGAAGGCCTGGAACTGGTCGGACAGCACCGGGTTAAACGTGATCGAGCGCGCCCAGCCGATGCCCGCGCCCAGCGTGTCGCCGTAGCTGAAACCGCCGCAGGCGACGATGCCGACAAAGTCTTTCAGATTCGCCCTGCCCGTTTGCAGGTCTGTCATGTGCACATCAAACGCGTCAAAACCGGCTTCGGTGAAGCAATAGGCCATCTCGACATGCGAGTTGACGCCCTGCTCGCGCAGGATGGCGACTTTGGGGCGGGTTAACAGCAATGCCATTCCAGCTGAAGCAACACCCGTTCGGGCTGAGCTGGTCGAAGCCTCTGGTACGCGCAACCCTTCGACAGGCTCAGGGCGAACGGTTTCGCTAGATATATTTTCTAAGTGAACATGCAGACCCGGATCTGCCGGCAAACCCGCCGCTGCATGCTCGCTGTCCGCACAATCTGGGTTGTCGCGCCGTTTGGCGATTTTCCAGCTCACGCTGTCCCACACTTGGTGCAAGTCACGCAACGGTGCGCTGAACACGGCTTTGGCATCGCGCCAGACTTGGAGTTGGCCTTTGCCAGCGTCGATTTCTGACGATGTAGGACGTGTTTTGCCGATGAAGTGGCTGAATTTGCTTAAGTTATGAGACCGCAAGATTTCCATGATGGTGTTGCGCTCAGAGGTGCGGACTTGGATCACCGCGCCCAGTTCCTCGTTGAACAAGGCCTTCAACGTCAACTCCTCACGACGTGCTGAAACCTGCCCTGCCCAGTTTTTGCTGTCGCCCACTTCCATGCGGCTATCAGAAATGCCGTCGCCTTCCAGCACCAGCATGTCCACATTCAGGCTCACGCCGACATGCCCCGCAAACGCCATCTCGGCCACGCAGGCCAGCAGGCCGCCGTCGCTCTTGTCGTGGTAGGCCAGAATCTGGCGGTTCGCGCGCAAGGCGTTGATGGCGTTGACCAGATTGACCAAGTCCTTGGCATCGTCCAAATCCGGCACGCGGTCGCCAAACTGGTCTATCGTCTGCGCCAAAATGCTGCCCGCCATGCGGTTTTGGCCTTTCCCGAGGTCGATCAAAATCAGCGTCGTATCCGCTTCGGTCGCGTCCAGTTGCGGCGTCAACGTGCCGCGCACATCGGCCAAAGTCGCAAAAGCGGTGACGATCAGGCTGACGGGTGACGTGACTTTCTTGGATTCGCCTTCTTCGCTACCGGAGGGGCTTTTTTCCTTCCAAGTCGTCCGCATGGACAACGAATCCTTGCCGACCGGAATCGAAATCCCCAGCGCCGGGCACAGCTCCATGCCCACGGCTTTGACGGTTTCGTACAGCGCGGCGTCTTCACCGGCTTCACCGCAAGCCGCCATCCAGTTGGCAGACAGCTTGACGCGGGACAGCTCGAACGGTGCGGCCAGCAGGTTGGTGATGGCTTCTGCTACCGCCATGCGGCCCGACGCAGGGGCGTCCAGCGCCGCCAGCGGCGTGCGCTCGCCCAGGCTCATGGCTTCACCGGCAAAGCCTTGGTAGTCGGCCAGCGTGACAGCGCAATCAGCCACCGGCACTTGCCACGGGCCGACCATCGGGTCGCGGTGGGTGAACCCGCCCACAGTGCGGTCGCCGATGGTGATGAGGAAGCGCTTGCTGGCCACGGTCGGATGCGCCAGCACGTCGATGACGGCTTTTTGCAGATCCACACCGGTCAAATTGAGGGCGGGAATCTGGCGTTTGACGGTTTTGACATCACGGGTCATCTTTGGCGGTTTGCCGAGAAGTACATTCATCGGCATATCGACGGGTGACTCAGCACCAGCATCGGCCAAAACAAGCTGCTTCTCGTCAGTGGTGACGCCAACCACAGAAAACGGGCAGCGCTCACGCTCACAAATCGCCTTGAACGCCTCCAATGACTCTGGCGCAATCGCCATGACGTAGCGTTCCTGGCTCTCGTTGCACCAGATTTCCTTGGGTGCGAGGCCGGATTCTTCCAGCGGCACGGCGCGCAGATCGAAGCGTGCGCCACGGCCGGCATCGTTCACCAGCTCGGGGAAGGCGTTCGACAAACCGCCTGCGCCCACATCGTGAATGGCCAAAATCGGGTTATTTTCACCGGCTTGCCAGCACTGGTTGATCACCTCTTGCGCACGGCGCTCGATTTCAGGGTTGCCGCGCTGCACCGAGTCAAAGTCCAGCGATGCGGCGTTGGAGCCGGTCGCCATCGAGCTGGCCGCGCTGCCGCCCATGCCAATGCGCATGCCGGGGCCGCCGAGCTGGATCAGCAAGCTGCCGGCGGGGAAGAGGATTTTGTGGGTCAAATCGCTGTCAATCACGCCCAGACCGCCGGCGATCATGATGGGCTTGTGGTAGCCGCGCTGAACGGTATCGGTGCTGCTTGCGACGGATTGCTCGTACTCGCGGAAGTAGCCCAACAGGTTCGGGCGACCAAACTCGTTGTTGAACGCCGCGCCGCCCAACGGGCCTTCGATCATGATCTGCAGCGGGCTGGCGATGTGTTCGGGTTTGCCGTAACTTTGCTTAACCCGTTCGCCCTGAGCTTGTCGAAGGGCTTCGACAGGCTCAGCCCGAACGGAGGGTTCATCAAAATGCATCTTCGACACGGTAAAACCCGTCAATCCCGCTTTGGGTTTGGAGCCTCGCCCGGTCGCGCCCTCGTCCCGAATCTCGCCGCCGGCACCCGTTGCCGCACCCGCAAATGGGGAGATCGCCGTTGGGTGGTTGTGGGTTTCCACCTTCATCAGGACGTGCTGTAGTTTGCTATTTTTTTTATAGCTAATCAGGCTTATATCATGCTGGTTAGAGTCATTTTGAGACTCTAAATCGGTATTGTTTTCTGCAAATCGGGTGAAATTGGCCGGGAAATTGGCAGAAAAGCGCTCAACCACGCTGCCTTCCATCACTGAAGAATTGTCAGAATACGCCACCACCATGTGTTGTGGATTCAGCTGATGGGTGTTCCGAATCATGCCGAACAGGCTTTTGTCCATCGCCACGCCGTCGATGATGAAATTGGCGTTGAAGATTTTGTGGCGGCAGTGCTCGGAATTGGCCTGCGCAAACATCATCAGCTCGACATCGCTGGGGTTGCGCTTCAAGCCGGTAAAGGCGTTGACCAGGTAGTCCATCTCGTCGTCGGCCAATGCCAGGCCGAACTCGGTGTTGGCGGTTTCTAAAGCGGCTTTACCGCCACCGAGCACATCGACATGCGCCATCGGCGCTGCGTTGACGGTAGCAAACAAGCCAAGACTGGCGGGGCGGTCAAACAGTACCGACTCGGTCATGCGGTCGTGCAGGAGCGCGGCGACGGCTTGTAATTGATCGTTTGAGAGGCTCGCTTTGCCCAGCAAAGGATTTTTCAAGGTGATGTTGTATTCGGTCAGCCGCTCAACACGCTTGACGGCCAAGCCGCAGTTGTGCGCAATGTCGCTGGCTTTGGAGGCCCAGGGCGATACCGTGCCCAAGCGTGGGGCGACGATGATTTGAACGATATTGGCAGCTGTATCCATCTTTTCTGCCGGCTCACCATAGGTCAGTAAAGACTGCAAACGAGCAGTCAATGTGGCGTCGGGTGCAGCGTCCGTCACAGCCAGATGTACGAAACGGGCAGAAACATGGCTAATTTTTTCGCAGATGCCCTGCAAACGCGGCAGCAGTTGGTTGATACGGAACGGGCTGAGCGCGTTGCCGCCCTCAAATGTGCTGATGTGGGTGCTGCTCATGGTGCTGGTGTGCAAGTTCAAGGTGCTGGCCTGTGATTTGAAGTGATGCCGCGCTCAGGGCGCTAAAGCTGAAGTTACGTGAAGGAAAAACGCCACCACGGAATGTGCTGACTGCTGATTTTAACGGCATGGGCCGAAGCGCCATCATGGACGCGGTCTTTGGACGTAGCCCCGCCATACTCAAATAAATAAATAATTTAAAAATAACTATGACAAGCAATTGAAACGAAATGTTTCTATACACATTAAATTAATAACGAAATTAATTGATATTTGAAAAAAATAAAGACATCCGTAAGAAAACTCTGCATAAGTCCAGCCAGCTACCGTTAAAGCCAGCCACATAGCTCATAAAATACAGCTCCTGAAACAAGCAGCATTGAAGTTGAATCTGAACCTCAAGAAGACGCACAAACAAGTCTTCCTTCACACCCCACTGCTGCGAGAGTTTGCCCAGCTTCAAAAATTTAGCATGTATGGATTACATGTTTACTTTCCAACACCTTTAAGCTATATTAATTTATGCCAAATCAGGTTAAAAAAACCAAGCTGCCGACTAAAGATCAATGGTATGCGCTGGAATCGAATCGTGCGCTATCAGCAGCAGCGCCCAGGTCATTACTCATCAAAACGCTATTTGCATTGAGTTTGGCGACTCTCCTTATTCGGTACAGTCCAGCCGCCTTGGTTGTAGCTTGGCTATTTCTTGTATTCGGCACGGAATTTTGGACACTGCATTTGATGCGAGCCTACGCGACTTTGCTGGTTGCCCAGCCAAGCGCCATGACCGATCACATGAGCCGTATCGCTCAGCAATACAGAGCATCGGTGTGTGTTCAATGCGCGGTTTGGGGACTAGCGAGTTTTATATCTCAGGTGTGGCTTCCCAATGTTCCTAGGGTCCTTTGTACTTCTATCCTGATCCTAATGATGGTTCATATCATCATCACCTGTAGCTATGTGAATCGTCGGTTAAGGCAACGGGCTTCAACTATTTTCATCGGATTGCTTTTCTTTTCTGGGCTACTGCGTCTTGCATTGAATCTGAATCAAGATCAAGCAATCCTACAATTTGCTGGATTTACGTTTTTGCTTGGTCTAAGCGGGTATTTGCTGTGGGTGGTTGGCAGTCGTTTTAATATGATCCATCGACAACGGGTGGATGCTGAATATATAAAACTTCAGCTTATTGAATCGTTGGAGCACGCCCAGGAAAAACTGCGCCTAGAGCACCAAGCACTCATGGGTGCCAATGCGGTGATCATGCGGTTCTACTCCGCTGCAGCGCATGACTTGCGCCAACCCGTTTATGCCATGGAGATTTACACAGATATGCTGATGCAGGACACCACGCAGGCAGAAGTATTGCTGCCCAAAATTTCCCAATCCTGCAAAGCCATCAATGACATGTTCAACGGCTTGTTTGATTTTCAGAAAATGCAGCTGGTTGACATGCAGCTAGAACAACCAAACGTCAACATTGAGACATTATTTCGAAATCTGGCCTTGCATTTTGAACCCATAGCGTCTGTAAAGAATTTAGATTTACGATTTAAACCGCTGAGGGGCTCTGTCACCATCAAACCTATTTACTTCATGCGTATTTTGAGCAACTTCATCACCAATGCCATCCGTTACACAGCAACAGGCGGTGTACTAGTTGGCGTTAGAAATACAAAAACGCATGTGAGCTTTGAAGTTTGGGATACTGGAATCGGCATTGATGATGCTGTGAAAGAGCATATTTTTACCGAGTTTTTTAAAGTAGATCACGCCGACATCACAAATGAAAACTTGGGTCTTGGCTTGGCTATCGTCAAGCAGCTCGCTGCGAGCATCGACGGGGCGGATGTCCTTTTTCAATCAAAATTATTACGGGGCAGTGTCTTTAAACTTCAATTACCAATAGCGCTTTATTCTGCTTCGTAGAAATTTCAGGCTCAGCTTTTTAAGCGGCAAGCACCACCAACCGACTTCATTCAAATCAAGTGCATGCACCGATCGTGGAAATGCTACTGACAAAGTTGCGATAGCTAAAACGGATCGACTCAAAATTAACCCATTCATCATTCGTAACATTGAAAAAATGAAGCCCTAAAGATTAAGAAATAGCAGCGTCCGCTTGGCTGAACAACAGCCCTCCGATACTCAAGCGAGTAAAAACTTCAACGCATCAAACTTCCCCCGCACCACGGATTCAGCACTTACCCCCCACCATTGCTGCGCGACTGTCGTGTAAATCTGCCTGAAGTCGGTGGTGTAGAGCACGTTTTGGTTGCTGTCCAGACGGCTTAAATCTGGCGCTTTGCCATACATACCACCGCGCACCGCCCCGCCTACGATGAAATGCGGCGCAGCCGTACCGTGATCAGTACCACCCGAGCTGTTTTGCTTGGCTCGGCGGCCAAATTCTGAAAACGTCATCACCAGTGTGCGGTCCCAAGCGCCCAGCTCGGTCAAAGCGCTTTTTAAGGCAGCCATACCCTGCGCCAGTTGTTTGAGCAAACCCGCGTGTGTGCCAAGCTGGTTTTGGTGGGTGTCAAAGCTGCCCAAGGTCAGGCACATGACGGGCACGCCACCGGCTTTTCCACCAGCCGTACCAAGCCGCTGCGAGGCAGCGATTTGTGCCGCCGCAGCCACACCATTGCCAAACTGCCCCGTGGGAAACACAGTGTTAAAGGCGTATTTGTCGCCCCTCAAACCATCGGCAGCTTGTGAAATTTCGTTTTCGACCTTGAGCAAGTAGCGTAGCGCTGGGTTGGGTGTCGATATGGCAAGTTCGTTCGCCCGCGCTAATCGAGATTGGTTGACAAAAGCGACCGGGTCGTTCAGCGACACCGCACGAGCGCCAGCCAGTGGCCCAAAGTCATTCATACCGATCAACACACCCTCCGCTGTGAACTTGGCTTTTGATGCAAATCCAGCTTGCGTGCTGCCCTGGATCGCACGCGTGACCCAGCCATCGCTGAGGTATTCGCTGGCTTTTGACGCGGTTTCCCAAATCTCAATCGACCTGAAATGCGATAAATTCGCCTCTGGGTAGCCCACGCCCTGCACAATCGCCAACTCGTTTTTCTCCCAAAATGGCAGCAGGGCTTTGAGGTCTGGGTGTAGGCCAACTTTATCGTCTAGCTTGATGACGTCGTCGGTTTTGATGCCGATCGTATTGCGCAACTGGCTGTAGCCATGGTCGGCATAAGGCACAACGGTATTCAGCCCATCGTTGCCGCCTTTGAGCTCGATCAAAATCAGAATTCGCTCTTGCACGCTGCTGGCTCGCTGCGCCACAGCTTGCGCCCAGCCGGGCGCGTGGGCGGACAACAGCGCTGCTCCTGTCATGCTGCTGAAGTTGCTGAGAAAGTCTCTTCTTTTCATCATGAACTCGATTCTTTTATTGCAGCTTTTATTTCAATTGGTAAGCCGGATCAAGCGTCAGCGTACGCAAATAAACCACGCCCACAGTGCCATCTGCTATATTTTGGGTAGCGCTTGAGGCAAGTAATACGTCGGCTAATGCCATTTTTACGGCATCATTTGGCACGCCGTCAGCACGTCCGCCATAGGGCTTCAAAAATGCGTCAGCATCCAGCGCCAGCGCCGCTTCTGCGTTGCCAACTTTCAACAGGGTCATTCTTCCCATCGCTGGGTCAATCGCTCTAAACAGCTGCTGCGTGAAGTTTTTTCGCTCTAAAAGCTTGGTAGTGTTGATCCAATCGGTGTAGCCTGGCCAGCCTTTGACATTGGGCGGCATCAGCAGGTTTTGTCCCAACTGTGCCGTTTTCAACACAAACGGCAGCACGTCGCTATAACCAAACGCAAACTGCCGCAGCGTGCCCACCACCAAATCTACGGGCGATTTGATCAAGCTACCGCGGTTGCTGTCTGCCCAAAACGCATCTGTGGTGAACAAATCTGCCAAGGCCGTGTCAATGGCATAGCCACTCTGCGCAAACCGCTTCGCAATACGCTTGATTTCAGCTTTGTCTAGCGTCGGCGATACAAACTCTTTCCACAACTTGCCAATGATGAATTCGCCACAAGCGGGTTGCGCCAACATGATGTTGAGCACATCGTCACCATTGAACAAGCCCACTTTTCCAAGGACTGTTTTAGAAAAAATATCATGGACAGGGGCACGGAATTTGAAGCTGAAATCATCTCTGTCCACGCTCCAGCCCGTGAAGGCGCGGGCGACTTCTTTGATGTCTTGCTCGTTGTAGCCGCCACCCTGGGTTGCTTCACCGAGGGTGAACAATTCCATCACCTCGCGGGCGAAGTTTTCGTTTGGCGCTTCGCGGCGGCTGTTGGCGGCATCCAAGTAAACCAGCATGGCCGGGTCACGTGCGACACCGTGCAATAGCGTCGCAAAACTGCCCAAGACATGGGTGCGAAACAGCTGCTGCTGCTGCCACATGGCTTGTGAGCGTACTACTTTTTGCTGTGACGTCGCAAAATGGTTGTGCCAAAACAGCACCATGCGCTCGGCCATGGGGTTGGGGGTCTCCAGCATTTCGCGCAACCACCAAGCTTTCAGCGCCACGCCTTCAGCAATTTGCGCACGGCGCTGCTCTTGCCGCTCTTCCACCGTTTTAAGCTGATTGGCAGGTAAAGGTGGGGGTTGGCTTACAAATGCAGGTGGCGGGTATTTGGGTTTTGAGGCAAGCGCTGAAGTAATGATACTGGCGACGGCGGCTTGCGCGCTTTTGCCCACCAGTTTGTCAACCTCGGCCTGTGTGGGTGCAAAACCTGTGCGAACCAACAGGTGGCGTGCCTGCTGGGGAGTCATTTGAATGGGAAGTTGCGCCGTATTTAGCATCTTTTTTCAACGTATAAAACTCTAAACTGGCTGACATTATTCACCCCAGACTAAGACGAGATCATGTCAGTTTTGTAAATTTACGGTAAATGTGATGGCATTTCTAAGCTGTTTTTTGCCGCTGCATCAACACAGCCTCAGCCAACGCAAAGTCTTCTGGATACGTCACTTTGAAGTTTTGAGCGCTGCCACGTACTAATTTAGGCTGTAACCCCATGCATTCCATAGCGCTGGATTCGTCGGTGATGAGAACGTTAGCTGGGTCAGACAAATCACCGGCAGCCGTCAAAGCCTCCAAAAGCGCACCAATTCTGAACATTTGCGGGGTTTGTGCCAGCCATTTGTCACTACGACCTAACGTAGAAGCCACGCGACCTGCTTGTTCACTTTTCAGCGTGTCTGGCAGCGGCAAGGCCAGCAAACCGCCCAAAGCGTCGTTTTCGCAAGCGTCGATCAAAGCGTTAATTTGATCTGGTGTGATCAGGCAGCGCGCCGCATCATGCACCAACACCCAATCGGCAACCGTCGCGCCCTGTTCTAACAGGACTTTTAGACCCTTAAAAACGGTTGTAGACCTCGTATTTCCTGCCTTAGGTGCTATTGAAAATATAGTATTTTTTGAAATTTTTAGCAATTGAGGCAACTGGTCATCGTCTTTAGCAATAACCACCAAGCCACCAGCCAAGCGATTCACTAGTTCAAAAGCCGTTAAAGTGTGCATCACCATAGCTTTGCCGGCGATAACGCGGTATTGCTTGGGAATCTCGCTTTGAGCTCGAGAGCCACTGCCGCCACAAGGAATAAGCGCCCAAAGTTTGGCTGTCTTTTTGAGGTTGTTTTCAGCAGCTTGCACGTTTGTCATGGGGGCTATTCTAAAATGCAATGCTGTACGAAGTTACATCGGCTTCAACAATCTTCGATTGGTTTTAAGGTTCAATGGATTTACCCAAGCTTTCCCTAAGCAAACGCTACACCCTGCCCCGCTCGATTGGGTCGTCTGATGCACTGCTCTTAGCCAAATTGGCCCAACGCGACAAGGCGGCCAAGCGCCTGACTGCCATCGTCACCTCAGACGCCACAGACGCCCAGCGGCTGATGCATGAAATTGCTTTTTTCGCACCTGAAGTGCGTCTGACCCTGTTCCCCGACTGGGAAACCCTGCCTTACGACTCTTTTTCGCCCCACCAAGATTTGATCAGCGAGCGTTTGGCGACGCTGTGGCGCATCAGCCAGCGCGACAAAGACAGCGGCGCAGATGTCGTTATCGTCCCAGCGACCACCGCTTTATACCGTCTCGCACCACCCAGCTTTCTAGCGGCCTACACGTTTTCGTTCAAAACCAAGCAAAAGCTGGACGAAGCCAAATTCAAAGCGCAACTGACGCTGGCGGGCTACAACCACGTGAGCCAAGTCGTCAGCCCGGGAGAATATGCCGTGCGCGGCGGGCTGATTGATTTGTTCCCCATGGGTTCGCTGGTGCCGTTTCGGGTGGATTTGTTTGACGACGAGATCGACAGCATCCGCACCTTCGACCCCGACACCCAGCGCAGCCTCTACCCCGTGCCCGAGGTGCGCTTGCTGCCGGGGCGTGAGTTTCCGATGGACAACGAGGCGCGGACCAAGTTCCGCAGCCGCTGGCGTGAACTGGTCGAAGGCGACCCGACCAAAAGCCGCGTTTACAAAGACATTGGCAATGGCGTGGCGACGGCGGGTATTGAGTATTATTTGCCGTTGTTTTTTGAGGAAACAGCGACAGTTTTTGATTACTTGGCTGGTAATGCGGATTCCAAGAACGAAGCCACAGTCATTTTACATGGCGATTTAGAACCCGCTTTCCAACGCTTTTGGCAAGACACCAAAGACCGCTACCGCTTGGTACAAGGCGACCCCGACCGCCCCGCGCTGCCACCTGAGACATTGTTTTTAAGCGCCGAGCAGTTTTACGCGCGCGCCAATGATTTTGCGCAACTGGCGATCAAAGCGACGCCGGCTGATGCGTCTAACGAAGCCGCCTTTGCAGAATTCGGCAGCCTGCCCGATTTGTCTGTCGTTCGCGGTGCTGAAGATCCGTTAGCGAAACTCAAATCACACGCGGCAAACACACCGCATCGCATGCTGATCTTGGCTGAGTCCGACGGCAGACGCGAAAGTTTGCTGGATTTTCTGCGTGCCAGCAACCTGTCCGTCCCCGCGTTTGACAGCCTGGAAGACTTTCAAACCAGCACTGAAAAACTCGGTATCGCCACCTCCGGCTTGAA
This sequence comes from Comamonadaceae bacterium, assembly GCA_947485165.1. Taxonomy (GTDB): domain Bacteria; phylum Pseudomonadota; class Gammaproteobacteria; order Burkholderiales; family Burkholderiaceae_C; genus Aalborgiella. The sequence continues at coordinate 5,140 of CANKRG010000039.1, read as the reverse complement.
CGTCGGTTTCAGCTGGTTGGCTGAAGGCATTGATTTAGTCACTGAAACCGAGCTGTTCGCCGCTGGTGCCGTCACCCGTCGCCGTAAAAAGCAAGAGCAGGTCAGCGACGTTGAAGCGCTGATCAAGGATTTGTCGGAGCTCAACGTGGGCGACCCTGTGGTGCATTCTGCGCATGGCATTGGCCGCTACCGGGGCTTGATCAACCTGGATTTAGGTCCCAGTAAAAATGCCGATGGCACTTTGTCCAACGCGCTCGCCGCAACGGTTCAAGAGTATTTGCACCTTGAATATGCCGACAAAGCCACGCTGTATGTGCCCGTCAGCCAGTTGCACCACATCAGCCGCTACACCGGTGTGTCGGCCGACGAAGCACCGCTGCACCGGCTCGGCTCGCCCCAGTGGGACAAAGCCAAACGCAAAGCCGCCGAGCAGATTCGCGACTCTGCCGCTGAACTCTTGAACATCTACGCCCGCCGCGCCGCCCGTGAAGGCCACGCATTCCGCTACTCGCCGCAGGACTACGAAACCTTTGCCAACGACTTCGGCTTTGAGGAAACCGCCGACCAGCGCGCCGCCATCCACTGTGTGATTCAAGACATGATCAGCCCGCGCCCGATGGACCGGCTGATTTGTGGCGATGTGGGCTTTGGCAAAACCGAGGTTGCCCTGCGCGCCGCCTTCATCGCCATCACCGGTGGCAAACAGGTCGCCATTCTTGCACCGACGACGCTTTTAGCCGAGCAGCATTACCAAACACTGGTGGACAGATTCGCCAAGTGGCCGGTCAAAGTGGCGGAGATGAGCCGCTTCCGCTCTGCCAAAGAAATCACCGCCGCCATCAAAGGCTTGGCCGATGGCACGGTGGATATCGTGGTTGGAACGCATAAACTACTCAGCAAAGACGTTCATTTTCAGCGGCTGGGTTTGCTCGTTATCGACGAAGAGCACCGATTTGGCGTGCGCCACAAAGAGATGATGAAGGCCATGCGGGCCGAGATTGACGTGTTGACGCTGACCGCCACCCCGATTCCCCGCACCTTGGGCATGGCACTGGAAGGGCTGCGTGACCTGAGCGTCATCGCCACCGCACCGCAGCGCCGTTTGGCGATCAAAACCTTTGTGCGAACCGAGAGCAATGGTGTGATCCGTGAAGCCGTGTTGCGCGAGTTGAAGCGCGGCGGGCAGGTTTACTTTTTGCACAACGAAGTGGACACCATCCAAAACCGCAAGCAAAAGCTGGAAGAACTGCTGCCCGAAGCCCGCATCGCCATCGCCCACGGCCAAATGCCCGAGCGCGAGCTGGAGCGCGTGATGAAAGATTTCATCGCCCAGCGCTACAACCTGCTGCTGTGCTCGACCATCATTGAAACCGGTATCGACGTGCCGACGGCGAACACGATTGTGATGGCCAGAGCCGACAAGTTTGGCCTGGCGCAGCTGCACCAGCTGCGCGGCCGCGTCGGTCGCAGCCACCACCAAGCGTATGCCTACCTGATGGTGCCAGAGATTGAAGGTTTGACGAAACAAGCCGGGCAAAGGCTAGAGGCGATTCAGCAGATGGAAGAGCTGGGTTCTGGCTTTTACCTCGCCATGCACGATTTGGAGATTCGCGGCACCGGCGAGGTGCTGGGTGAAAACCAGTCCGGCAACATGATGGAGATCGGTTTTCAGCTCTATAACGAGATGCTGGGCGAAGCGGTGCGCTGCCTCAAAGCGGGCATCGAGCCGGATTTGATGTCGCCCATGAATGTGACGACCGAGATCAACCTGCACGCCCCCGCGCTACTCCCAGACGACTATTGCGGCGATGTGCATTTGCGGCTTTCTTTCTACAAAAAGCTGGCCACCGCCAAAACGACCGACCAGATCGACAGCCTGCTGGAAGAAATTGTTGACCGCTTCGGCAAACTGCCGCCGCAGGCGCAGACGCTGCTGGACGTGCACCGCCTGCGCGTCATGGCCAAGGCCTACGGCGTAGTCAAGGTCGATGCCGCGCCCGGCGTCATCAACATCACCTTTAAACCCAATCCGCCCATCGACCCGATGAGCATCATCCACCTCATCCAGAAAAACCGCCACATCAAACTCACCGGCAACGACAAACTGCGCATTGAGCGCAACCTACCCGAAGCCAAAGACCGCGCGCTGATGGTGCGGGATGTGTTGCGCAGCTTGGGGCAGCCGAAGGTGGCCGTGGCAAAGCCTGAAAAAGAGGCGGTTTTACGATAAAACACCATGAACATCTTAAAATATCCTATAAATACGCATCTATTCAGCGTATTTATTGCCTAAGCTGCTATTAAAATTATAGTAATTATTTATCAAATGACCTCTACAGAAATCTCCCCCGACCTCGTTATTCAAGGTTTCATGCCGCCTTTGAAACTCAGCAACTTCAAACTCATCGCGTTTGACATGGATTCGACGCTGATTAATATTGAATGTATTGATGAAATCGCCGATGCTGCGGGACGCAAGGCGGAGGTTTCGGCGATTACCGAGGCTGCGATGCGCGGGGAGATCACGGATTTTAAGGACAGCTTGCGGCGGCGGCTGGCATTGTTAGAAGGTGTGAGTGTGGCGAGTATGGAAGCGGTTTATGCGGAACGGCTACAGATCAACCCGGGTGCGAAGGCGCTGATTGACGCTTGCAAAGCTGCGGGCATGAAGGTGCTGCTGGTGAGTGGTGGGTTCACGTTTTTTGCGGATCGGGTAAAAGAGACGTTGGGGATTGACTATGTAAAAGCCAATGTTCTGGCAGTCAAAAACGGCAAATTGACGGGCAAGCTGGTGATGCAGCCTTGGGGCGAAATTTGTGATGGTGAGGAAAAGCGTCTTACTGTGGCGGCCACGTGTGCGGTTTTGGGCGTTACGCCTGCGCAAGCCATTGCCATGGGCGATGGCGCGAATGATTTGCCGATGATGAAACTGTGCGAAGCGGCCGGTGGCCTGTCTGTGGCCTACCACGCCAAACCTAAAGTACGCGCGCAGGCCATGGTGGCCATCAATACAGGTGGTTTGGACAGGCTGTTGGACGTAATGGGTTAACCTTCCCGAGCATCACTGAGCACACCTACCCATGACCGCCTTTTTGATGCAACACCTCTCCAGCTTCACCAACCGCATTGCCGCACATTGGCGACTACGCTGCAAAAGCCACCTCGGCACACTGGCGATGGTGCTGGCCGTGATGTGGGGCGTGAATGCGTGGCAGACGCGCAACCATGGGTTACACCACGGAGCTGGGGATGTGGCTGCGTCTGTGGCGGGCACGAGTTAGGGCAGCTGGATGTGGCTTTTATTCACCCGGCGCATGTGTCTTTTGAATCCATCAAAAGCGGTGCCTACAAATCGGTCGCATGGACAGCGGGTTTTACAGAATACAAAGTGGCTTGGTTTGTAGCATCAAAAACCAACCCAGAAAAACTTGGCTTTCACGCTAATTCATACTGTTTCAAACGGCTTTGGTGTTCCGTTTAGAATGATGCATCAGTCGTTTAAGAATAATTTTCGGGAGCCCATTTTGCCTAATCTTTTTCCAGAAGTTGACCCCAATGGGTTGCTAGAGTATTCCGTGGTGTACACCGACCGTGCGTTGAACCACATGTCGCAAAATTTTCAAGTGGTGATGCGTGACGTTTCAGCCATCTTGAAAGAAGTTTACAACGCCAAATCAGCCGTGGTTGTACCTGGCAGCGGCACCTACGGCATGGAAGCCGTGGCGCGACAATTTGCCTCCGACAAAAACGTCATGGTGCTTCGCAATGGTTGGTTCAGCTACCGCTGGACGCAGATTTTTGAAATGGGCAGCATTCCAGCCAAAGAAACAGTCATCAAAGCACGCCGCCAAGGCACAGACAAACAATCGCCTTTTGCGCCTGCGCCGATTGAAGAAGTCGTCGCAGCCATTTTGCGTGACAAGCCTGAAGTCTTTTTTGCACCGCACGTAGAAACATCTTCTGGCATGATTCTGCCTACGGCTTATATGCGCGCCGTAGCCGATGCGGTACACAGTGTGGGCGGCATTTTTGTACTCGATTGCATTGCTTCCGGCACGATTTGGGTGGATATGGTTGCTTGCGGTGTGGACGTTGTTATCAGCGCGCCACAAAAAGGCTGGAGCGGCTCGCCTTGCTGCGCGCTGATTGCGATGAGCGAACTCGCGCGTACGCGGATTGATTCCACCACCAGCACCAGCTACGCCTGCGATTTGAAAAAATGGCTCAGCATCATGGAAACCTATGAAGCAGGCGGCCACGCCTACCACACCACCATGCCCACCGACGCCTTGCGCCGTGTACGCGACACCATGCTGGAAACCAAAGCCTATGGCTTCGCCAAGGTAAAAACCGAGCAACAAAAACTCGGTGATGACGTACGCGCCATGTTCAAGAGCCGTGGCCTCAAAAGCGTTGCTGCAGCCGGCTTTGAAGCACCTGGCGTGGTGGTCTGCTACACCGAAGATGCAGGCATTCAGTCCAGCAAAAAGTTCTTAGCCGTTGGTTTGCAAACCGCTGCTGGTGTGCCGTTGATGTGCGACGAAGGCACCGATTTCCAAACTTTCCGCATTGGTTTGTTTGGCTTGGACAAGCTGCACAACATCGAGCGCAGCGTGCAGGCGCTCAGCGATGCATTGGATCAAGTTTTAGAGCAAACCGCAGTCCCTGCATAAAAAACTAAACCCGCTCAATCAGCGCCCTGCCCGCTGGCACCACAAACTGTGCCAGTGTACTGGGCGTTGTTGTTTTAGCCCGAACATTGTCAACCACCCGCAGCGATGTTGTTAGCTGCTTGGGTGTGAACTCAACCACACCGTAGCCTCTGAATTTGGCATCCGCAAACACAAAATGCGGATTTTCAACCACTCGTTCAGGCGTTTTTTCAACCGCACTACTACCCGCTGTCGAGGTGATGCTGGTGCCGCAAAACTCCACGCCAATCGCCGGAGCAGCCTGTGCAGCGGCGGTTTGCGCATAATCAGCCTTCAAGTACCCCACCCAGTTTTCATGCACATCGCCGCCTAGCATCACCGCGTTTTGCACGGTATTTTTCTGCAAGGCATCGGTCAAACGCTTACGCGCAGGTGCGTAGCCGTCCCAACCGTCGTTGAAAAAGCTTTGTCCGTCGCCAGGTGTGTTG
>CANKRG010000038.1 GCA_947485165.1 Comamonadaceae bacterium | reverse complement strand
CGTACTGGGTAGTTTTTCAGCAACATGGCACGGTAGTTTTCCCAGCCGTCGTTGGTGCCGCCACGCAGGGCGTTGGTCATGTCAAAGTGATGGTTGATACGCTCTGCCGTGTAATTGTCCCACGCCGCGAACACCAGCAGGTGCGAGCCTTCGGTGATCTGCGCTTGGCCATTCGCCTTGGCTTGGAGCTGCTCGCGCACCGCAGGGTTGGTCACCACAATGATTTCAAACGGTTGCAAACCGCTAGACGTAGGCGCCAGCCGGGCTGCTTCCAAAATACGCTCCACCTTCTCTTGCGGCACATCCTTGGCCGGGTTCATCTTTTTGGTGGCGTAGCGCCATTGGAGTCTGCTGATTAAATCTGACATAAGCACTTTCAGAGGGATTTGATGAGATGAGCCGCTTCACGCCTCTGATAAACACCAGCAGAGGCGAGCAGTACGTTTCTTAAATGGGGTGCAGCTCAGCATTCACAAGTGCGATGGGCTGGTTTGTATCGCCTAGGAGACACGTTCGCGCACTTCTAGACTGATTTCGCGTCAAACTTCACCTGACACGCAATGCCCAAACGCCTGCCAAACTTCTACTCAAAACTCAAGATCGGAATAACTGTATGACAAACCCAGCCATCCCTGCAGGTCTGCAACTTCGCTCACTGGTCAAAGCCAATGGCGAACTCGAAGTTTCACTCATCAGCCAAGCCACACCCACACCAGCGGCCGATGAGGTGGTGATCCGTATCGAAGCCACACCTATCAACCCGTCTGATTTGGGTTTGCTCTTTGGCGCGGCCGATCTGAGCACCATCAAAGTCTATAACGGAATCTCAGCCACCCCCAGTATCACAGCGCAAATCCCCGAGCGTGCCATGAAAAGCATGGCCGGTCGCTTAGACCGATCTTTACCTGTGGGCAACGAAGGCGCGGGCGTGGTGGTTGCCGCCGGTTCGTCAGCAGAGGCTCAGGCGCTGTTGGGTCAAACCGTGGCGGTGCTGGGCGGTGCCATGTACGCACAATACCGCTGCATCGCTGCCGACCAGTGCCTGCTGCTGCCACCCGGCACCACGCCTGCCGAAGGTGGCTCTTGCTTTGTCAACCCGCTTACCTCACTGGGCATGGTTGAAACCGTGCGGCGCGAGGGGCACGCAGCGCTGGTGCACACCGCAGCCGCGTCCAATCTGGGTCAAATGCTCAACAAAATTTGCATCAAAGACAACATACCCTTGGTCAACATCGTGCGTAAACCCGAGCAGGCTGCGTTGCTCAAAGGCATAGGCGCGACGTACGTGTGCGACGAATCATCACCCACCTTCATGGCAGACCTCACCCAAGCCTTGGTTGATACTGGTGCCACCATCGCTTTTGACGCCACAGGCGGTGGCGACTTGGCAGGGCGCATCCTCACCTGTATGGAAGCCGCCTTGAACCGCACAACCACTGAATACAGCCGCTACGGCTCTACCACCCACAAACAGGTTTACATCTACGGCGGTCTGAACACCAACCCGACCGAGTTTGTGCGCAACTTCGGTTTCAGCTGGGGCATGGGCGGCTGGTTGTTGTTTCCGTTTTTGCAAAAAATCGGTGCTGAAGCCGCACAAACCCTGCGCAACCGCGTCGCCGCTGAGCTCAAAACCACTTTTGCCAGCAGCTACTCCAAAGTGATTTCACTGCAAGAAGCCCTGGAGCTTGATGCTATAGCCATCTATGGCCAGCGTGCAACGGGTGCTAAATACTTGATTAACCCGAATAAGGGGTGACTAAGGTCTCTAGCAAAGCCAAAATTGCCCTGATCGTTGCCTCAATCTTGCAGGCTTCGTGTAACTTTTGAACGCAGCGTCTTGGTATCCGAGCGCTGGCTTTTCATATCCAGCCGCCGCAATTTGGAGGCTCTGCTAGGCTTGGTCGCTTTGCGAATAATGGGCGCAAATTCCACTGAATGAATAATCTCATGCAACCGCAGCATCGCGTCCAACCGGTTCATATCTTGTGTGCGGTGCTGCTGCGCTTTGATAATCAATTCACCCGCTTTGGTGATACGTGAATCATGCAGCGCCAAGAGCCGCTCTTTCACATCATCCGGTAGGGAGGACGCCCCAATGTGAAACCGCAGGTGAATCGCGCTGGACACCTTGTTGACATTCTGCCCACCCGCCCCCTGCGCGCGGATGGCGGTGATGGCGACTTCAGATTCGTTGATGTCGAGCATTTGGTGGGGTTTGGCTTATTTACGCTATTTTACGAGGTAAATATGACTATAGACGGCGTATTTATTTACTATGTTGCTATGAAATAAATAGCATAAGTAAACCCTATTTATTGCTTTTTTTCAATCTTTGGGGCATTGCCGCCATCGGCATTGGTATTGGCATTAACATTTTCAGATGCTGATTTGTTGTAATACATGGCCATGCCGCCGAGTAAAACAATCAGTATGATGGCCAGTGTTCTGTGTTTCATGGGTTTGTCTTTCTCAAAAAGTAATAAATAAAACAGGCGATATTTTATTTTTATTTAACCACAGAAGTCACCACACCGACCCCCGCACGCGTAACGCCAACCGCCGTGCCTACCGCAGCCGCGCCAACTTTAACGGTGGTGGTGACCACAGCATCCGCCACGGTGATGACCGCGCAGGCTTGCAGATGAAGGATGATTGGCAAAATAATGATCGTTGAGATTAACGAACGTAGGGTGGTGTTAGGCATGATGGTTTCCTAGATTATTACTTAAGCGGATTTTTAAAAAGCAAGTTTAAGCGACCGCACCAGAGGCTTTCAGTGATTCAATCCGTCCTGCATCGAAACCCAAGCCTTCTAATACTGATTGCGTATGCTCACCTTTGGTGGGAGGATTGAGGCGAACGCCAAGGCGTTGGCCGTCCATGGTGAAGGGGAACAGGGTGGTTTGTGCTATTTCGCCAGCACGCTTGCCGTCAGGCAGTTTGATGTCGGCCAAGCCGCCAGTTGCCAGCAGGTGCTCGTCGTCATACAGCTCTTCGGGTTTGACAATGGGCGCAAAAGGCAGGCCTTTGGCTTCAAAAATGACGGTTATTTCAGCGGCTGTGTGCTTGGCCAGGCGTTTGCGTAGCTCGACCATCAGCGTGGGACGCATGTGAACGCGGTCATTGTTGGTGGCTAGTGCGGGGTCGGCTTTTAAATCGGTAAAGCCAAATGCATCGCAAAACGTGATCCATTGCGCATCAGAGACGGTGGCTAGGAAGATTTGCTCGTTGTTTTTAACGGTAAATACGTCGTAAAGCGCCCAAGGTGAAATGCGATCTGGCATCGGGGCTGCAGGCTTGCCGGTGATGGCGTATTGCAGCATGTGCTGCCCAACCAAGAAAACATTGTTTTCAAACAAGGCAGATTGCACCTCTTGACCGCGACCGGTGATGCCACGCTGCACCAGTGCGCCCAAGGTGCCAATCGCGCCAAACATACCACCCATGATGTCGTTCACGCTGCTACCCGCCCGCAGCGGGTCGCCAGGGCGGCCTGTCATGTAGGCGAGACCGCCCATCATTTGCACCACTTCATCCAGCGCCGTGCGGTGTTCATAGGGGCCGGGTAAAAAGCCTTTGTGGGCGACGTAGATGAGCTTCGGGTTGGTGGCAGACAAGCTGGCGTAATCCAGCCCATACTTTTTCATGGTACCGGGTTTGAAGTTTTCAAGCACCACATCAGCCGTGCCAGCCAGTTGCCGCGCTGTGGCAGCGCCTTCGGGTTTTTGCAGATCAATGGCGATGCTTTTTTTGTTGCGGTTGAACATGGGGAAAAATCCCGCACCGGCTCCTAGCAAATGCCGCGTGCGGTCGCCGTCAATCGGCTCGACCTTGATGACCTCGGCACCCATGTCTGCCAGCACCATGCCGCAAGTGGGACCCATGACCATGTGGGTGAATTCGACGACGCGCAAGCCGGACAAGGGTAATTTTTGAGGCAAAGGGTTCATTGCCTTAGTTTAATGAATCCAACTACGAAAATGCTGTGATTTCGATTATTTGTTGAAGCCACCAAAACGGTTTTCAGCTTGTTTGCGAAACTCGGTGGGCGTGGTGCCTTTGAGTTCTAGAAAACGGCGGTTGAAGTTGGCGACATTGTTAAAGCCCACGTCGTAGCAAATGTTGGTAACGTAGCTGTCAGAGCTCATCAGCAGATGGCAGGCACGATGGATACGGACTTGGTTTACAAAATCTGTGAACGAATGACCCGTGGTTCGCTTGAAAAAGCGCGAAAACCGTGTTTCACTCATGCCCATGTCTTCAGCCATTTGTGCGGCTGTCAGAGGTTGTGCCATATTTTCGGTAATACGGTTCACAACGGTATTGATTTGATCCAGCTCAGCTGCGTTGTCTACACCTTGCATTTGCACGCTAGATAGCATGCGGTAGTCTGTGCAGCGCGCCAGATCTGTCATCAACTCTAGAAAGGCAGCCAAACGGCGTGAGCCTTTGGATTCTTTGACATGGTGCCAATGCGATTGGCTACTTTCAGACAAGCCAAAAAATTCAATGCCATGGCGAGCGCGCTCTAAAAGCGGCAATAGTTCAGCGAACTCTGGAATGGTTTTACTGGCTTGCTCAATCGGCATATGTTGAAACTGAATCACCAAATCCCGCTGTTCAACACCTTCAGGCGGAATGTCGAGTGAAATCCAGTTGTGCGGCAATTTGGGTCCACATAAAACCACATGACCAGGTTCAAAAGGTCCAATCCAATCGCCAATAAATGCTTTTCCGGAGGTTGCGGTGATCATGTGCAATTCATACTCTTCATGGCAATGCCAGCGCGCCAGTGGGGTCGGGTAGCCATGGTCAAGGCAACGAATAAAACCAACTTCATTTGTAGGCTCGTAGCCCAGGGCTGTGCTGCGGTTGTAGTCAGCCTCCAGCTCTGGTTGTCTTGTTTTGTTTCGTACAGACTTGGAGTTGCTCGAAGCGCCTGAGTGGGTTATTGCGTTTGTCATGGCATCCTATGATTTAGCCACATCATAAACCTTAGCTCATCACATTGCCACCATCGACGTTGAGTGTTTGGGCGGTAATGTACGAGGCTTCATCACTGGCCAAGAAGACAGCTGCGCCACAAATATCAGTGGGGTCACCCATGTAGCCCAAGGGCACAGCAAGGCCAACTTGTTTTTTCTTCTCACCTAAAGGCAAGTTTTCGTATTTGGCAAACAAGGCGTCCACATGTTTCCACATCGGCGTCGCAATCACGCCAGGGGCAATCCCGTTCACGCGAATGTGGTGCGGTGCCATCGCCAAAGCCGCGCTTTGCGTGTAGCTGATGATGGCGGCTTTGGTCGCGCAGTAGTGCGATACCAAGGCCTCACCTCGTCTGCCAGCTTGTGATGCCATGTTGACCACCGCACCACGCGTATTGTGAGCCACCATGTGCGCCAGCACTTTTTGCATGACAAAGAAGGCGCCCTTTACATTGACGGCAAACATCTTGTCATACATGGCTTCGTCGCTCTCTAACAGGGGTGCCATGTCAAAAATAGCGGCATTGTTGTACAGCACATGGATGGGGCCAAACGCATCACTGGCTTCTTGCACCAGACGGTCAATATCAGCCGACTTGGTCACATTAGCCGCTATGTAGTTAATTTGGCCTGGGTAGTGTGCTGCCAAGCCTTGAATCTCGTCAGAAGCTTCTGCTGGCAAATCAATCACACTGCAGCGCGCACCTTCGCGTAGATATGCCGCTGTTACGGCTGCCCCAATGCCACCCCCAGCACCGGTTAAAACAGCGTGACGGTTAAGTAAACGCTTATTCACTTGTTCACTCATGATCTGTGATCCTCAATAAATTGGTTTACTTGCTGATAAGCCTGCCGCATCGCCGCTAGCAACCGTGGATCATTCGTCAAGTCACCCCACAAAACCGCATCCGCACAATAGGCGACGATGGGGTCTGTTGCATCACACATGGCGTGAGCAGCTTCTACGTTCATGGCTTGGTCTTGGTATTCATAAGCAATTTGCCCTCTGTGCCAGCGCTGCAAATATGCCAAGAACAAGGCTGGCAGAACAGCGACGCTAGAAATTGACGCACCAAGAGCGAGTCTTTCGCGAATGGTCGGCACTATAAAGCCAGGAATTTTTGAATAGCCATCCATCGCCACGCGTTGGTTGGTGTCGCGGATAGCCGGGTTGCCGAAACGGTCTAAAACAACATCGCGGTAGGCCGCCAAATCAATCGGGCTGGGGTTCTGTGGCGTGTTCAGAACAGGAATCACATCTTCTGTCGCATAGTCAAAAGCAAATTTACGAATGGTTGCATCGTGCGTGCCTTCATGGATGTATTGATAGCCCACCAACGTGCCCGCCCAAGCGATGCAACTGTGTGCGGCATTGAGCAATCGAATTTTGGCTTCTTCATACGGCGCAACCGATGCCACCATTTCAACGCCCACCTTGTCCCATGCAGGACGGCTAGCGCAGAAATTGTCTTCAATCACCCATTGAATAAAGCTTTCCCCCATGACGGGTACGGCATCCGCCCAGCCGGTTGCTGCTAGCACACGCTGCGCAACATCTGCCGTTGGGCGTGGCGTGATGCGGTCAACCATGGCGTTGGGACTGCTTGTGTTGGGATTCACCCATGCCAGCAAATCTGTATCACCCAGCAAGGTGATGAATTGCAGCAAACCGCTGCGAGAGCGATCGCCATTGTGGCGCAAGTTATCGCAGTTGAGCAATGTTACCGGACCACTGTTTGACAGCATACGCTGACGCAGCATGGCGGTCAGTGCGCCGTAAATGGTGCTTCCAGGTGCATGTTTGCGTGTCAGCTCTAAATCGGTGGCTACATCGCTGATGGACGTATCGAGCACATTGTTGGCATCCAGGTAATAGCCCGCTTCAGTCACAGTGAAGGAAATAATGCGGGTTGCTGGATGGGCTGCTACGGCTATCAAGGCTACTAATGTAGGTTCAAACGGAATCACTTGACTAAGGGACTTGACACGCGTGTAGTCATGCACGCCTGCAGGGCTGATGGTTTCTAAAGTGTATTCGCCATGCTGCGCCGCTAAGGCTGCCATGGTGTCGGCCATATCGGCGCGAATATTGCCACCCGCTAGCTGCCAGCTATGGTCGCCCGAAGCTTGTAGGTGGTGGATGTACAGGGCTTGGTGTGCGCGGTGAAACGAGCCGACACCCAGATGCAGCATCACTAAAGGTTGTGCTACCACTGTTGTCATAGTGTTTTTGCCGCCGTTGTGACGCGGCCTTTGGCGTCAAAAAAGTGGGCTGTCGCCGCGTCAATGCTGACGCCGACATCAGACCCAACACTCAAATTGGTACGCGTGTTTTGCCGTGCGACAAGCTGCGTGCCGCGGGCGGTGGTGACATAAATCAAAGTTTCTGCACCCAGCGCTTCGACCAGTTCAACTTTGGCTTGGAATTGACCTTGTCCTGTAGGCAAGAGCATCACATTTTCTGGACGTAAGCCCACAAAACCATCCGCAGGTGCGTCTATGCCTGGAATGTTGCCAAGTTGGGTTAAGTCTGCAACGGACACGATGTTCATTTGTGGCGTGCCAATGAATTGTGCGACGAACTGGTTGGCTGGTTTGTCATACAACTCAAGCGGCGTACCGACTTGCTCAATCATGCCATCACGCAGCACCACAACACGGTCTGCCAGCGTCATAGCTTCAACCTGGTCATGCGTCACATATACCGTGGTTGCGCCTAAATCGCGGTGCAATTTGGCAATTTCAATACGGGTTTGACCGCGCAGGGCGGCATCCAAGTTTGACAGAGGCTCATCAAACAAAAACACCTTGGGTGCGCGCACAATGGCGCGGCCAATGGCAACGCGCTGGCGCTGTCCGCCCGAGAGCTCCTTGGGCGTTCTGTGCAAATAATCAGTCAGATTCAAAATCTTAGCGGCTTGTGACACTTTTTCTTGGATCACCGCAGGGTCAGCTTTGGCTAATTTCAGCGCAAAACTCATGTTTTCAAACACACTCATGTGTGGGTACAAGGCATAGCTTTGAAACACCATTGCCAAATCACGTTTGCTCGAAGGCAAGTTGGTGATGTCACGACCTTCTAGCTCAAGTGTTCCGCTGTCAATTTGTTCTAAGCCAGCAATCAAACGCAGTAATGTTGATTTACCGCAGCCTGAAGGCCCGACAAAGACGACGAATTCGCCAGCATTGATGGACAAGTCAATGCCCTTGATGGCGCGGTGTTCGCCGAAGAATTTTTCGACATTTTTTAGTTGTAAATAAGCCATACAAAAACTTTCCAATTTCAATTTTATTTAACTGCGCCAAAAGTTAAACCTTGTACCAATTGCTTTTGACTGAACCAGCCAAACACCACGATAGGTGCAATGGCCATCAAAGAAGCAGCCGATAACTTGGCCCAAAACAAGCCTTCTGGGCTAGAGTAAGAAGCAATCAAGGTTGCTAAGGTGCCTGATTTCGCAGCGCTTAAATTCAGCGCCCAGAATGCTTCGTTCCAGCTTAAAACCAAGCACAGCAAGCCGGTAGAAGCCAAACCACCCATGGCCAAAGGCATCAACACATGGCGGAATTCTTGGTACAAGGTCGCGCCATCCATGCGTGATGCTTCCAAAATTTCAGAGGGAATGTCTTTGAAATGCGAGTACATCATCCAGACCATGATGGGTAAATTGCTCATGGTGAAAACGATGATCAATGCGGTGCGTGAATCAAGCAAACCCGCGTATTGCGCCATCACATAAATGGGGACGAGCGCGCCCACTGCAGGCATCATTTTGGTAGACAACATCCACATCAAGATGTCCTTGGTGCGTTTGCTTTTGAAAAACGCCATCGAATACGCGGCTGGTGCTGCCAAAGCTAGGCCCAGAACGGTAGAAACCACGCTGGTGATCACCGAATTCAAGGCATAGCTCAAGTAATCGCTACGCTCTTGAACCTCGTTGAAGTTCTCAAAAGTAGGGGGGAAGAAAAACAGCGGCGGTACCGAAATGGCTTGAAGCTCAGTTTTAAAGGCCATCAATGCCAACCAGCCCAAGGGGAAAAACAGCACTAGGGTGAAGAACCAAGCCACAAACGTTCGCAGAGCGAGCAGGGGCGTCATAGAAGATTTAGGTGAAGATGTCATGGTGTTTTTATTTATCCAAGTTTTTGCCAACCATGCGGATCAAGAAAACAGCGGCTATGTTGGCTAACACGACCGCAAACAAAGCACCGGCAGAGGCCACACCTGCATCAAAACTCAGCAAGGCATGCTTGAAAATCAAGAACGCCACATTGGTACTGGCATCTCCTGGCCCGCCACCGGTGGTTGTGTAGATTTCTGCAAAAACGCTGAGCAAGAAAATCATCTCGATCATGACGACCACGGCGATGGAGCGCCCTAAATGCGGAATGTACAAATAGCGCAATTGCTGCAAATAAGTGGCACCGTCCATACGTGAGGCTTCCAGCTGTTCGCGGCTCATGGATTGCAGGGCGGTGATGAAAATCAAGGTGGCAAAAGGCAGCCATTGCCACGATACCATGATGATGACGCTGAACAAGGGGTAGTCGGTCAACCAGTCAACCGGTGTCGCGCCAAAAAACTGCCAAACCTGCGCCAGCACGCCATAAATGGGGTTCATCATCATGTGCTTCCACAGCAGGGCATTGACGGTGGGCATGACGAAGAAGGGGGAAATCAACAAAATGCGAACCAAGCCACGGCCTGGAAACGGGTCGTTAACCAACAAAGCCAAACCAATGCCGCCAATCACGGTGATGAGAATGACGCTGCCCAGCAGCAGCAAAGTATTGATCACAGCAGCGCCAAATGACGGGTCGGTGACGAAGTATTCAAAGTTCTCAAGACCGATAAACCCCACAGCTTCTGGCTGCATCAGGTTGTAGCGGATGAGTGAGAAATAGATGGTCATCACCAGAGGCACGATCATCCACAGGAAGAGCGTAGCTACGGCTGGCGCCATCAACATACGGGGTAAAAAACGATTCATGGAGCTAGCCCAGAGGGGTGTGAATGTATAAAAATCACAAAAAAATCACAAGATGCACGAAGTACTCAAACCGCTCATGCTCTTCATCTGACGCACTTCACATTTAAAATATGAGGCGCGTCAGTGAATGCTTCTGCTAAATATGCCGGCTATTTCGTGTTTAGCCGGCATAATATATGTCTAAGTTGCTACATTATTTGTAGTAACCAGCTTTCTTCATTTCACGTTCTGCAGCGACTTGAGAAGCTTTCAATGCTTTGTCGATGGTGGTTTTTCCAGCCAAAGCAGAGCTCATTTGCTGACCCACGGCGATACCAATCGCTTGGAATTCAGGAATCGCAGCAAACTGAACACCGACGTACGGGCTCTTTGGCAAAGTGCTGTCGTTCGGATTGGCGCTGTCAATCGCGGCTTTCTCGGCAGCTGCGAATTTAGCAGCTTTCAAGAAGTTTTCATTGGTGTAAGTGCTCTTGCGAGTACCTGTTGGCACATTGCCCCAACCCACTTCTTTGCCGATCAGGTTGATGTACTCTTTGGACGTGGCCCAAGCGACGAACTTTTGTGCTGCATCAGCATTTTTTGTTCCAGCTGGTACAGCCAAAGCCCATGCCCACAACCAGTTAGCACCTTTTGGCGTCACCATGGTTGGTGCTTGTGCGAAAGCCACTTTGTCGGCCACTTTAGATTGCTTAGGGTCGGTGATGAAAGACGCGGCGATGGTCGCGTCAATCCACATACCGCACTTGCCTTCGTTGTACAAAGCCAAAATTTCGTTGAAGCTGTTGTTCGCAGAGCCTGGTGGGCCGTATTTCGTCAGCAAATCAACGTAGAACGTGATCGCGTCTTTCCACGGCTTAGACTCTAATTGTGGCTTCCACGTCATGTCAAACCATTGGCCGCCATGGGTGTTCACCAAGGTGGTCAAGAAAGCCATGTTGTCACCCCAGCCCGGCTTACCGCGCAAGCAGATACCGTAAACGCCTTCTTTAGGGTTGTGAATCTTAGCCGCCAAGTCTTTCACTTGTGCCCAAGTTGGGTTGCTAGGAACAGTCACGCCAGCCTTGTCAGCCAAGTCTTTGCGGTACATCAACATCGAGCTTTCGCCGTAGAACGGTGCTGCATACATTTTGCCGTCAACTGACAAGCCATTTCGCATAGCCGGCAAGATGTCGTCTGCGTCATATTTCGCGTCTGTCTTCAATTCTTTCAACCAGCCTTTTTTGCCCCAAATCGGTGTTTCGTACATACCGATGGTCATCACGTCAAATTGGCCGCCTTTGGTGGCGATGTCCGTGGTAACACGGGCGCGCAGTGCACCTTCTTCTAAAGTGACCCATTTCACTTTGATATCCGGGTTCGCGGCTTCAAAGTGTTTGGTCTGTTTTTGCATCTCGATCATGTGACCGTTGTTCACAGTCGCCACGACGATTTCAGTGGCAGCGTGTGCCATACCGGCCATCAAGCCAAATGCAATGGCTAGGGAAGCTTTCAATTTCATGAGTCTATCTCCTGGTTTAAGTTAAGGGTGCTATATCGATGACGGTTGTGCAACGATAGGAGGCTATCATAGGTAAAACCGATCAATAGCTTTGATACACCCTAAACCAATGTATGTACTTTCATGCATTAGGGGGGCATGGTTTTCCCTAATTTATGCCGGAACGTATCAGTAGGCAGTGAAATTTTCGAAATGTTACAAATGGTCTGCCTTGCTGCAGACCAGCGCCAAGTTAGCGCAAGTCAGGCAACTCGATCTTGACTTCCAGCACTTCCAGGTTGTCCTGGCGCTCCAGATTCACCTTGATATCGGCAGGGTTGATTTTGATGTACTTGCAAATCACGGCGATCAACTCGCGTTGCAGGTCGGGCAGGTAATCGGGCTCGGCAGCATTGCGGCCGCTGCGCTCGTGCGCCAAAATGATTTGTAGCCGCTCTTTGGCGACGTTGGCGGTTTTCTTTTTCTCGCCAATAAAAAAAGAGAGAAATGACATCACTTTATTTGCCTCCGAAAAGACGACTCAACAACCCCTGCTTGGGCGCTTCGGTAAATCGCATGGGTTTCTCGGCTCCTAAAAACCGCTCAATCACGTCTTTGTAGGCTTCGGACACATCGCTGCCCTTGATATGCACCGCCGGCACACCTTGATTCGAGGCTTGCAGCACCGATTCGCTCTCGGGAATCACACCAATCAGCTTGATGCGCAAGATGTCCTGAATGTCCTCCAGCGACAGCATCTGCCCTTGGTTCACGCGGGTCGGGTTGTAGCGGGTGATCAGCAAGTGTTCTTTGATGGGGTCTTTGCCCTCAATCGCACGTTTGGTTTTGCTCGACAACATGCCCAATATCCGGTCTGAGTCGCGCACCGAAGAGACTTCAGGATTCGTCACCACCAGCGCTTCGTCGGCAAAGTACATCGCCATCATCGCACCGGTTTCAATGCCGGCGGGGGAGTCGCAGACGATGTATTCAAAGTTCATGGCCGCCAAATCCGTCAGCACTTTTTCAACGCCACCTTGCGTCAAGGCATCTTTGTCGCGGGTTTGCGAGGCCGCCAGCACGTACAAGTTATCGCACTGCTTGTCTTTGATCAGCGCCTGGTTCAGGTTGGCTTCGCCCTGAATCACGTTGATCAAGTCATACACCACACGGCGTTCACAGCCCATGATCAGGTCAAGATTACGCAGGCCGACGTCAAAATCGATCACCGCCGTCTTGTGGCCACGCAGAGCCAAACCAGTTGCAAAGCTGGCGCTGGTGGTCGTTTTGCCAACGCCACCTTTGCCGGAAGTCACCACGATGATTTTTGCCATAAGTCACACGTCTTTCAAGTATAAAAATGAAGTTATTAAGTTATTAAGTTATTAAGTCTCTAAGTTTTTAACGCTTCAATCAGCAGTTTGTCCTGCCCATCGTTGCTCAAGCGAACCTGTGCCGCCTTGCCGCGCACGTCGTCAGCCAGTGGCTTTTCGCTGGTGCGGTAGATACCGGCGATAGAGATCAACTCCGGCTCCAAACAAGTCGAAAAAATGCGCGCGTGGATGTTGCCACTGGCGCCAGCCATCGCCTTGCCGCGCAAGGGCGCATACACATGAATATTGCCATCGGCCACCACTTCGGCGCCTGGGTTGACCATGGCTAAAATCACCAAGTCGGCACCGCGTGCATAGATTTTTTGCCCTGAACGCAGCGGCTTGTCGACCACCATGGTGCCCGTGCCCGTGCCCGCACCTTCGCGGACGGTATCGCGGCTCACTTTTTGTGCTACCTCTTGGATGACGACTTCGGGTGCAGTAATCTCGGTCAGCGTTGGCACCGCTGCCGCAGCAGTTGCAGGACTCGAACGCGGCGTATCCATCTGCGCTTCCACCAGACCACAAGCGCGTGCTGCTTCAATCCAAGCGGCATTGGCACCGCGCACCGCCACGGGTACCAGTCGACAGGCTTTCAGCACCTTCAACAAAGGTGCGAAATCCTGCACCGGCAGGTTGGCATCCAGGTTTGAAAAATCGAGGATCAGCGCATCGCGCTCAAAAAAATCAGGCGTTTCGCCCAAGGGACCAAATTTAGCCGATAGATCAACCGCCAGAGCATACCAGTCCGCCGTCTTGATCATCAACGCGACCGTCTGCAGGTGGGCGCTTTTGATTTTAAAAGATTCGGCTGCTTGCTTTTTCTGTTTGACTGCGGAATTGACTGCGGGAGTAACTGCGGAAGTAACTATGGAATTTACGGGCATGTAGAAATCAGAGAAAGTTAGACCGCAGGAATGCGAACGTTGAGGGGGCAAAAGTTGGGGAATCGCCCCATGCTCAATTTGATTCTACTTGATTGAAATGACGCTCTTCAACCAGCAGTTGTCGCCAGACGTTACGAATGTGTCACACCCAAACGCTGGTGCAAAAGCGTGCTGGTGGTGGTGTATTGCAACAGCGTGGGTGTATCTGGGAATACAAGCGCCGCCGCCGCAAACGAGGCCAGCGCCGCTTCATGAAAGCCGCACAAAATCAGCTTCTTTTTGCCAGGGTAGGTGTTGATGTCGCCCACCGCAAAAATGCCTGGCTCGTTGGTCTGGAATTGTTCTGTATCGACTTTGAGTTGCTTGCGCTCGATGTCCAAGCCCCATTCGGCTACAGGGCCGAGCTTGGGCGACAAACCCTGCAGCACCAGCAGCATCTCAACGGGCAAGGGCTCGGTTTTGCCGTCCACATCCGTCACTTGCAGGGCAGTTAATCGACTCTGTTGCTCCTCAAAACCGGCGATTTGTCCAATGCGAAGCTGCAGTTTGCCCGATGCGATCAGGCTGCGCATCGCCTCCAATTTGTCGGGCGCGGCGTTGAACACGTCACGGCGGTGCAACAAGGTGATGCTGTTGGAGGGCAATGTAGCGAGTTGAATCGCCGCTTCCACGGCGGTGTCTTCGCTACCCACAATGGTGACTTGCTTACCCACAAAGTTATCGGCAAAGTCAGCCTGCGCGTCCAGATGGTAGAAAAGCTGCGTCCCCGCAAAGATGTCCAAACCATGGACGGTCAACTTTTTAGGCTGAAAAGCCCCCACACCTGCCGCAATGAAGATGGTTTGGGTTAAAAAAGATGGGTTTGCCGATGATGGATTTGCCGAAGTCTCCACCAAAAACCGTCCATCCGCCTGCCGCGCCAAGGCGTTGACTTGTTGGTTCAGGTGAAAAGCCGGTTTGAAAGGCTTGAGTTGCTCTAAAAGTGACGCTACCAATTGCCGCCCTGTGGTGGCGACTGTGCCTGGAATGTCGTAAATCGGTTTGTCGGGGTAGAGTTCGATGCACTGGCCACCCGCGTAGGGCAGGGTATCAACAATGTGGGATTGAATGCCCAACAAACCCAGCTCAAAGGCTTGAAACAAGCCTACCGGCCCTGCGCCGATGACGAGAGCATCGGTTTCAATGGGCTGATTCATGTGGGTATTTATCAGCGAACCAGCAAGCCAATCTTGCTTTTCACATCTTTCCAGTCGTCCGCATCTGGCAAGGCTGGCTTGCGCTTGGTGATGCTTTTCCAGCCTTCTGCACGCGCCAGTTCGACGTTCAATTTGATGAACGCGAGTTGATCCGCCGGCACGTCTTCTTCCGCGTAGATGGCGTTAACCGGGCACTCGGGGATGCAGACGGCGCAGTCGATGCATTCATCGGGGTCGATGACCAGCATGTTCGGGCCTTCGCGGAAGCAGTCGACCGGGCACACGTCCACACAGTCGGTGTATTTGCATTTGATACAGGATTCAGAAACGATATGGGTCATGGTGTGCTTAAAAGGGAAATGTAACTTTATGAAGTCAAGTCATTGATTTTACGAGATTACGACGGTGAAATCAGGATATCAGTACAGCGCCAGAGGTTTTATGGCTGGCCGTATCGACCAACACCAAAGACCCCATGCCGCGTGACAGCTTGTAAGGCACGGCGGCAATCGGCTCTTGCAGAGAAATTTCGACGTGGCCAATCGCGTTAGGCTCCAGCTGTGTCGCCTCCAGTTCGGCCAGCGTGTTGATGTCCAACTTGTGAACCACCCGCTTGATTTTGGCTTTCACCCAGCGGTGGCCATGCAGCGCCCAGTAGGTTCGGCCGGCGATCAATGGTTCGTCGTCTAACCAAGCGATGGTGGCTGTGATCTCGCGGCTAGGTGTGAATATAGCCCCCACGGTTGCCGCTTCGCGTGCTGCACTGCCGCCCGAGGGGGCTAATTTTCCTAGAGGCGGCTCATCGGAAAATTGCATAGCCACCGCCAGCAGCCAGTCGCCACGCGACACGTCCACTTCGCGGTCAAGCACGATACCCGCGCTCTGGCTGGCCTCCACGCTGCCAGGGCGGCGGGCGCGGTCCAGAACCTGCGCCACGGTGGCGGTTTGGCCACTCGGCAAAATGCTGATCTGCTGACCGACGCTGACGCTGCCCGTCGCCACCCGACCCCAAAACACGCGGCGGCCTTGTGAGGTATCTGCGCTGCTGGAGAATTTCTCCACCCACTGCACCGGAAAGGCAAACGGCTGCGCTGTTTCTGCCGCCGTTGTTGGCAAAGACTCCAGAATCTGTAGCAAACTTTGGCCGTTGTATGCCGCCCACTGCGGCTTGGCATCCACCACATTCCAGCCTTTGAGGGCGGAAATCGGCACCACGGCGGCAACGGTGATGTCGGCGGCAGTGGCAAATTTGCTCAATGCTGCGCTGATATTGGCAAAAGCCAGCTCGGCATTCTCCACAGCATCCAATTTGTTCACTGTGAAAACAATCGACCGTACGCGCAACAAATGCGCCAGCAAGCTATGGCGACGCGTCTGTGGCAACAATTCCAAGGCGGGGTTTTGCCAATCCAACTTGCTGGCATCGACCAACACGACGGCCGCGTCAGCGCTGGAAGCGGCGGTCACCATGTTGCGGGTGTATTGCTCGTGGCCGGGCGCGTCGCCGATGATGAATTTGCGGTTTTCGGTGGCGAAATACCGGTAGGCCACGTCGATGGTGATGCCTTGCTCGCGTTCGGCCGAAAGCCCGTCTGTCAACAGCGCCAAATCGGTCTCGCCCGAGCGCTGCACGCCGGCCAGGTGGTCTTGCAGCACGGCTTTGGTGTCGACCAGCAGGCGGCCGATCAGCGTGCTTTTGCCATCGTCCACGCTGCCGCAGGTGATGAATTTGAGCGCACCCTCGGTGTCGTGTTGAGCGTTTGTTGGAGGGGAAATGGGTGCTGTTATCATGGTTTTAGTGGTAAAATAGCACTCTAGACGGCGTATTTATTGCCTGAAGTGCTATTAAATTTATAGTATTTTTATACGGTTATTAAAGAGCGGTTATTTAAGTTCTGTCATTCCCGCGAAGTCGGGAATCCACAGGTCATTAGAAATAACCATCCTTTTTGCGCTTTTCCATCGATGCTTCAGATGTTTTGTCATCCATCCGCGTCGCACCGCGTTCGCTCATGTCGGCGGCCAGGGTTTCAATCACCACATCGGCGGCGTTGGCGGCCAGGCTCTCGACCGGGCAGGTGCAGGTGATGTCGCCCACGGTGCGGAAGCGCACGTCGCGCAGCTCGGACGTTTCGCCGGCTTTGAGCGGCGTCAATTCGGTCACAGGAACCAATAAACCTTTGCGCTCCACCACTTCGCGTTGGTGCGTGTAGTACAACGATGGCAGGGCGATTTGCTCGCGCTCGATGTACTGCCAGACGTCCAGCTCGGTCCAGTTGCTGATCGGGAAGACGCGGAAATGCTCGCCCTGATGCAGTTTGGTGTTGAACAAATTCCACAATTCAGGGCGCTGCGCCTTCGGCTGCCACTGGCCAAAGCTGTCGCGGTGGCTGAAAATGCGCTCTTTGGCGCGGGCCTTCTCTTCGTCACGACGGGCACCACCAATCAGCGCGTCAAAGCGGAACTCGTCTATCGCTTCCAGCAAGGTGACCGATTGGTGCACATTGCGGCTCTCGCCCGGGTGCGCCAGCCGCACCGTGCCGCGCGCCATCGAGTCTTCGACACTGCGCACAATCAGCTCCGCACCCAGCTCGGCCGCGCGAAAGTCGCGGAAATCCGTCACTTCATGAAAGTTGTGGCCGGTGTCTATCATCAACAGCGGGTAGGGGATTTTCCCAGTCTTCGCATTGCCGTGGTTGCCCAAAAACGCTTTTTCAGCGCATTTCAGCAGCACCAGCGAGTCCTTGCCACCCGAAAACAGCAGGGTCGGGCGCTCAAACGTGGCGGCCACTTCGCGCAGGATGAAGATGGTTTCCTCTTCCAGTGCGTCCAGATGGGCGTTGCTGAGGTGCACGTTGGTGAGGTGCAAATCCGTCAGGTGTTTGCTGGAGAGTTCTTCGGTTCGTGCATGCATAAATTCGTTCTTTTTAATATCCAAAATTCGCTATTCAATCTTCTGTTTTTTTATCTTTTCCCCGTTCGCCCTGAGGTATCGAAGGGGCAGCTCACTCGCAGACGCTTCGATACCTCAACGCGAACGGTTCAAACTATCTCAGCGCAGAAACCTCTGCAAGGTCAGCGTCGGCAGACACATGCAGCCCACATTCCTTCGCCGCCTCATCTTCCCACCACCAGCGCCCGGCGCGGAAATCCTCACCCAGGCTGATGGCGCGGGTGCAGGGCGCACAGCCGATGCTGGGGAAAAACTGGTCGTGCAGCGGGTTGTAGGCCACTTGGTGCAATTGTATGTAATGCCACACATCGCCCCAAGTCCAATTAGCTACAGGATTGAATTTGACGCGACCTTTGGTGGCCAAATCAGCTTCGTCCAACAACGGCACTTCCGCCCGCGCACCGGATTGCTCGCGGCGCAAACCTGTGACCCAAGCGGTTTTCCCACTCAAAGCACGATCCAGCGGTTCCATTTTGCGGATATGGCAGCAGGCTTTGCGCAACTCAATGCTTCTGTACATCGGGTCCAAGCCTTCTTTGGCGACGAACTGAATGACTGACTCACTGTTGGGCGTAAAAATCGTGAACTTGTAGCCCAAATCAGCCTTCATCTTGTCCATCAAGGCCAGCGTCTCGGGGTTCAAGCGACCGGTTTCCAGCACAAAAGCCGGAATGTCGACGTTCAAGGCCTGCACCAAATGCGCAATCACCACGTCTTCAGCACCCAGGCTGTTGGCTTGGGTGATTTTGCCGGCATGGGCGGTAGCGGCTTGGCGCAGCAAAGCCTCGGTTTCAGCCAGTTTGGCAGCAAACGTGGCGGATGCGCGGGCGTTTAGCTCGATGGCGCTCATGCCGTGACCTTTTCAGTAACCTTGGCAAAATGCGGCGCTTTTTGCACCACATCGGCTTGGTAAAACTCGCTGTAACGGTCCAACTGGCGCTGTCCAGCCGCCAAGTCCTGATCCGCCCGCAATTCAGCCACGTCAAAGCCGCTACGTGCCATTTGCTGCAATTGGTCTACCAGCACATCGCCCGTCGCGCGGATTTCGCCTTTGAAGCCGGCGCGTTTGCGCAGCATCACGGCCTGGGTGAAGGCGCGGCCATCTGTGAACTTGGGGAAATTCAGGACGATGCTGGTCACACCTGCGAGGTCAGATTCCAGTGGATTGACGTCGTTTGGAATGGTTAAAGTGCCAGTTTGAGGTATTTTTTCGGCTGTAGCAGGCGTATTTACAGCCTGAGTAGCTATTAATTTCATAGTATTCTTATCTGATATATTTTACTTCAAGCCTCTTGCCCATCTTTGGCATAGCCGCCGACTTTAGGCAGGGTGTGCAGTTCTTCATGCTTGTCGGCCAAGCGGGCGGCGTTGGCCGCCGCTTTGAACGGCTCCATACCGACGCGTTTGAAGGCGTCGATAAACGTTTCGCGGCCTTGGCGGTTCTGGCGGAAAGTGTCCAGCAGCGCCTCGATCACGCCTGGCACCTCCAAAGCACCGAAAGACGGGCCGACGACCTTGCCCGGCACGGCGTCGCCGCTCAGCGCCGAGCCGTCCGAGCCGCCCAGTGACACCTGGTACCATTCTTTGCCGTCCTTATCCACCCCCAAAATGCCGATGTGGCCGCTGTGGTGGTGGCCGCAGGAGTTGATGCAGCCGCTGATGTGCAGGTCGATCTCGCCCAGGTCGTGCAGCTCGTCCATGTCTTGGTAGCGCTCGGTGATCTGCGCCGCAATCGGGATGGAGCGGGCATTCGCCAGTGCACAAAAGTCGCCACCCGGACAGGCGATCATGTCGGTCAGCAGGCGGATATTGGACCGTGCCAAACCGGCGTGGCTGGCCGCGACCCACAGGGCGGGCAGGTCTTCAACCCGCACCCACGGCAGCAACAGGTTTTGGTCATGCGTGACACGCGCTTCACCGGCCGAGAACTGGTCGGCCAACGCGGCTGCCGTGTCCAACTGGTCGGCATCCGCATCGCCGGGCGCTTGACCCAGGCGTTTGAACGACAGGGTCACGGCCCGCAGGTTCGGGTTTTTGTGCGCTGCGACATTCTGCTGCAGCCAGCGGTCGTAGTCTTTTTGACGCTCGGCTGGCACGGTCGCGGCCTTGGTTTCAGAGACTTCGCCCAGCTTTGGCGGTACGAAACAGGCGGTCACGCGGTCCAACTCGTCCTGCGTGATGGTGTGCGGCGCACCGTCTTGCGTCAGGATGTTTTGGTACTCGGCTTCCACCTCGTCGATGTAGCGCTGGCCTTCGGCTTTGACCAAAATCTTGATACGCGCCTTGTAGATGTTGTCGCGGCGGCCCCAGCGGTTGTAGACGCGCACGACAGCTTCCAAAAAGTTCATGATCTGGTTCCACGGCAAAAACGCGCGGATTTCGGTGCCGATGACCGGTGTACGGCCCATACCGCCGCCCACGAGAACGCGGAAACCGAGTTCGCCGGCCGCGACACCATGTGTCGCCTCTCCTTGGCTTTTAATCAGATACAGCCCCACATCGTGCCAGCGCACGGCCGCACGGTCATCCGTCGCGCCGGTGATGGCGATTTTGAACTTGCGCGGCAAAAACGCAAACTCGGGATGCAGTGTGCTCCATTGACGCAAAATTTCGGCAAACGGGCGCGGGTCGGCAATCTCGTCCGCCGCCACACCGGCCAGCTCGTCGGTGGTGATGTTGCGGATGCAGTTGCCACTGGTCTGGATGCCGTGCATGTTGACCGTGGCCAGCAAATCCATCACGTCCGCGCTGTCCACCAGCGGAATCCAGTTGAACTGCACGTTTTGGCGTGTTGTGAAGTGGCCGTAGCCGACCGGCAGATGCGTCGTGCCCCAGGTGGCCTGCGTGCCAATGGCTTTGTCAAACACGGCCTTGCTCGGCTGGTCAAATTCGCGCGCCATGCGGCCCATCACGCGCAGCTGATCCGCAGAAATCTCACCATACGGCACAGCCACACGCAGCATAGGTGCGTAACGCTGGATGTACCAGCCGTTTTGCAGCCGCAGCGGGCGGAAGTCTTCGTCGCTCAAGGTGCCAGCGATGTTGCGCTCCAGCTGGTCACGGTGCTGTGCGGCGCGGAGTTTGACGAAGTTTTTGTCGAATTCGGTGTATTGGTACATGGCGATATAGCGAGTAAAAAGTATAAATAGCGTTAAAAATCAGGATTATCAAGCACTTGGCTTGAAGACATTAGCCGTTACAGCATCAAAAGCTTGGTGCCCGCATAAGCCAGCAACACAGACAAAGCGCCACGAATCACGCGATCAGGCGTTTTCAGCATCAAATGGCTGCCCAGCCAAATACCCGGCAACGAGCCAGCCAGCAGCAGTGTCAGCAAAGACCAATCCACCGAGCCGATAGAGGCATGTCCAAAGCCCGCCACCAGCGTCAGCGGCACTGCATGGGCAATGTCAGCCGCCACAATGCGCGGCAGCGGCAGGGCGGGGTACAGCAGCATCAGCACCGTCACGCCAATCGCGCCAGCGCCCACCGAAGTCAGCGTCACCAACGCGCCAATAATCACGCCAAACAGCACCGGCAGGCTCCAGTGTTTCGGTATGGTGGCGGCTTTGATGTCGTCCACATGGATATGGCGCGAAACCGCTTTCCCCAACACCGCCTTGTACAGCGTGGCCGCAGCCGTCAGCAGCAGCGCAAAGCCCAGTGTTGTGGTCATCACATGCTGAACCGCAGGATCCGTCGTGCCCACTTGGCCTAATATATACAGCGTGACCAGCGAAGCAGGTACGCTCCCCGCCGCCATCTGCCCCACCACCCGCCAGTCAATCACCCGCGCCCGCGCCAGCTTGATAGACCCACCCAGCTTGGTAAACGCCGCAAACAGCAAATCCGTGCCAATGGCCAAATGTGGCTTCACCCCAAAAAAGAAAATCAACAACGGCGTCATCAACGACCCCCCGCCCACGCCAGTGAGCCCGACCACAAAGCCAACAAAGAAACCTGCGAAAACAAAAGCTAAATCATGCATGAGGGTGACTTTAAGGCGAAGTCTATAGATTGTAAAATACTTTATTGTACGTTTGTTATATTAATTTATACATGTAAGCAGGGTGTTTAAGGTAAAATTAAGTGTTTAGAGTGGTTGGATGGACATAGCAAAAGATGAAAGCAAAAAACCTACGCCTTAGATTTCAGACAAGCTGGGTATGCTCCGAAAGGTGAGCATTCACTAAGGATGGTGCTCTCGTCAGGTAGGCGGGAAAACGCCTCAAGCTGGG
>CANKRG010000037.1 GCA_947485165.1 Comamonadaceae bacterium | reverse complement strand
GCAAAAGCGGCATCGGCATAGCGCGCCAGGTCAATATCCCGCTGCGACAAACCGTTCACGTCGTGCGTTGTCAGGGTGATGTTGACGCGGTTGTAGACATTGAACCACTCGGGGTGGTGGTTGCGCTTTTCTGCTTGAATAGCAATTTGCGTCATGAAGGCAAAGGCTTGCGCGAAGTCGGCAAAGACGAATTCGCGGGTGATGGCGTCGCGCACTGGGTCATACCTCCAGTGCGTCAGCGTTGCAAGCAGATCGGCAGCAGTGGTGGGGCTTAGTTTTTCAATCATGGCTAAAGTGTATGACCGAATGCCTAGGCTTGTCTTCCCGTTTTATGCGGCACAGGGCGAAATCTACCAAGGTGCTGCCGTTGTGGCTTAAAAAAATGCTTAGGCATAAAGTACCTATAAAGTCACGCCATCCGAGCTTGTTACATCTGGAAAGCCCTATTTTTTGCTGCGATGCAACAAAATTACTGGCAATTTCAGGGAATACCCTTATATTGAGGCTATGGATAACACCAAGACCCGTTCTAGCTTTCCGCTGGTGCCGATTCGCTCTTTGGGCCCGCGGCATCGCGAGCGCATTGTGAAGCATTTGCTGGCGATGGACGAGTCGGACCGCTACTTGCGCTTTGGCTATGCCGCGTCGGACGAGCAAATCAACCGCTATGCCGATGGGCTGAATTTTGAACGCGACGATATCTACGGTATTTTCAACCGCAAGCTGGAACTGATAGCCATGGCGCACTTGGCGGTGTCGGACGACCCCGAGCAAGCTAAAAACGCAGAGTTTGGCGTGTCGGTGCTCAAAGCGGCACGGGGTCGTGGCTTCGGCGGGCGCTTGTTTGAGCGTGCGGTGATGCACGCACGCAATGAGGGGCGTGACACCTTGTTTATCCACGCGCTGACTGAAAACACCGCCATGCTGAAAATTGCGCGCAACGCCGGCGCCGCGGTGGAGCGCAGCGGCTCAGAATCTGACGCTTATCTCAAACTCCCTGCCGCCACCTTGGGCACGCGCTTGACGGAAATGATGGAAGACCAAATGGCAGAGGTGGACTATGGCTTCAAGCAGCGAGCCAAGAATTTTCAAGAGCTGGTAGCGGGCGTCCAAAAAGAGCCATCCGATCCGTTTTAAAACG
Source organism: Comamonadaceae bacterium (assembly GCA_947485165.1). GTDB lineage: Bacteria > Pseudomonadota > Gammaproteobacteria > Burkholderiales > Burkholderiaceae_C > Aalborgiella. Next base: position 21,367 of record CANKRG010000037.1, on the reverse strand, counting down.
GGCAATTAGTTACCGTCACAGGAATCCGCTATCCTAGAGGCTTCGCAACAACCGCGCTCCTAGCCACAACCTGGCCTTATCAGTGAGCGCCAACATAGTGTCAGAACCCAGTTCTTCGTCTGCCCATTCGTCGGCAAACCCGTCGTTGGGCAACCCCAACCCCGCAGCGCCAAACGCAGACAAACGCTCGCTGTTTCAAAAGATAGTCGAGTTCATCAACCCTGGCCCAGACTCCACAGACCAGCTGATTGAGACGCTGGCCGAGGCGGAAGGCAACGACGTGATCGACGCGCAAAGCCGCGCCATGCTCGAAGGCGTGATCCGCATGGCCGACATGAGCGCCGGTGACGTGATGGTGCCGGTGACGCGGATTGACTTGCTGGACATCGACTCGACCATGGACGAGCTGATGCACCAGGTCATCGACACAGCACACTCGCGCTTTCCGGTGTTTGAGGGCGAAAAAGACAACATCATCGGCGTGTTGATGGCCAAAGACCTGCTGAAACTGCAGCGTGCGCCTGAGCTGAATATCCGCGCCCTGCTGCGCCCACCGGTGTTTGTGCCCGAAACCAAGGGGCTGAACGACTTGCTGCGCGAGTTCCGCGGCAACCGCAACCACTTGGCCATCGTCATCGACGAATTTGGCCGTATGGCTGGTTTGTTGACGATTGAGGACGTGCTGGAAGAAATCGTCGGCGAGATCGAGGACGAGTTCGACATCGTGGCCGACGAAGGCGATATTTTTGGCCTGGCCGACAAAACCTACCGCGTCAGCGGCGACACGGCGATTGAGCGTGTCAACGACGCTTTCAAAGTTACCCTGCTGGAGTCAGATTCTGACAACCAGTTTGACACCATAGGCGGCTTGGTCGCCCACGAAATGGGCCATGTGCCCAAGCGCGGCGAAAGCATGGTGCTGAACGGCCTGAGCTTCACGGTGCTGCACACCAAAGGTGGTGCCGTCAAGTGGTTCAAGGTCATGCCAGCGCACATGGCTGACAATAAATAGGCGATTCATTTCATGCAATTTGTGGTGTTGTTGGTCGCGGGCTGGGCGCAATCCGTCAGCCTGGTTTGGCCATTTAGTTTTGACATCGCCCTGTTGGGCATACCGCGCGGTCAATCGCTGTGGTGGCTGCAGTTGCTGGCGATGGGGGTGTTTGCGCGCGCCTTGCTGGCTGCAGGCACGCTCAAGCAAGCGGCCTGGCGCAGCTGGGTTTTCAGCACCGCCTGGCTGTGCGGCAGCATCTGGTGGCTCTACATTTCAATGCACACCTATGGTGGCTTGCCTGCCTGGTTGGCCGCGTGTGCGGTGTTGTTGCTCAGCAGCTGTTTGGCGCTGTTTTACATGCTGGCTTGCATGATTTTTCATCACACCAGCGTAAAAAGCGTCAAAAACATGCAAAATATAGCTGTAGTCGGCGTATTTAATACTTACGCTGCTATTGTTTTTGCGGCATGTTGGATGTTGGCTGAAATGGCGCGTGGCACGTGGTTGACGGGTTTTCCATGGGGTGCTGTCGGTTATTCGCATGTTGACGGGCCGTTGGCAGGCTTGGCATCCATTATCGGCGTGTATGGCATGTGCTTTGTCAGCGCCTACATGGCCATGCTGCTGGTGCAATTGGTCGACAAACCAACCAAGCCCTTGCGCATCCAGGCTGCGCTGTTGGCGGTGCTGTTTGTAGCAATACTAATATGGAATAACCAGTTTGCAGATGCCACACGTTCTAAAAATACAGCGAGCCAGCAAACGCCGCCGTTGCAAGTCACCCTCTTGCAAGGCAATATCCCGCAAAACGAGAAATTCCAAGCGGGCTCGGGCGTGGCCACGGCCTTGAGTTGGTATGCCGAGCAGTTAGAAAAAGTGCAAAGCGGTCTGGTCGTCACCCCCGAAACCGCCATTCCCTTGCTGCCGCAGAATTTGTCGCCTGAGTATTGGCGCGCCGTGCAGCAGCCCTTCAAGGCAGAAAACGGCCAAAAAGCCGCGCTGATTGGCATCCCCATGGGCAGCCGCGCGGCAGGTTTCAGCAACAGCGTGGTGGGTTTCAAGCCCACGCCCTTGCTGTTGTCCGCCCCGTATCAGTACGACAAAGACCACCTTGTCCCCTTTGGCGAGTTCATTCCGCCCTTCGCCCAGTGGTTCATTGATTTGATGAGCATCCCGCTGGGCGCATTCAACCGGGGCGGCTCAGCGCAGCCGCCGTTCTACTGGCAAGGTCAGCGCTTGGGGCTGAATATTTGCTATGAAGATTTGTTTGGCGAAGAGCTGGCAGGACGTTTTGCCAACCCCGCCACCGCGCCCACCATTCTGGTCAACCTGACCAATATCGCCTGGTTTGGCAACACGGTGGCGATAGACCAGCACCTCAACATCGCCAGATTGCGCTCGATGGAACTTGCCAAACCGTCGATTCGCGCGACCAATACCGGCGCGACCGTCATCATCGACGCGCAAGGCCAAGTCACCCACGCGCTAGAGCGGCACACCCGTGGCGTGCTGGTCGGGCAGGTCTGGGGCAACACGGTGATCACGCCCTACGCATCGTGGGTGTCGCGGTTTTGGTTGTGGCCGTTGTGGATTTTGGGGCTGGGTATCCTGTTGCTGGCATTTTGGCGCGTGCGACGCAAGTAAAATGATCCACCTATGCTTACATTCCAGCAAATCATTCTCAAACTCCAGTCCTACTGGGACGCCCAGGGCTGCGCCCTCTTGCAACCCTACGACATGGAAGTCGGCGCGGGTACGTCGCACACGGCTACTTTTTTAAGAGCACTCGGCCCTGAGCCGTGGAAAGCCGCCTACGTGCAGCCCAGCCGCCGCCCCAAAGACGGCCGCTATGGTGAAAACCCCAACCGCCTGCAGCATTATTACCAGTACCAAGTGGTGTTGAAGCCCGCCCCGGCGAATATTTTGGATTTGTACCTCGGCTCGCTCGAAGCCTTGGGCTTTGATTTGAAAAAAAACGACGTCCGTTTTGTCGAAGACGACTGGGAAAACCCAACCTTGGGCGCCTGGGGCTTGGGCTGGGAGGTCTGGCTCAACGGCATGGAGGTGACGCAGTTCACCTACTTCCAGCAGGTCGGCGGTATCGACTGCAAGCCCATCACCGGCGAAATCACCTACGGTCTGGAGCGTCTGGCCATGTATTTGCAGGGTGTGGACAGCGTCTATGACTTGGTATACACCGATACCGGGTCAGCGCCGGGCCGCTCCCAAGCAGACCCAGCCCCCTCGGGGGGCAGTGAGCCACACAGCGTGGGCGAACGTGGAGGCAAAATCCTTTATGGTGACGTGTATTTGCAGAACGAAAAAGAACAATCGGCCTACAACTTCGAGCACAGCGACGTGGACTTTTTGTTCACCGCCTTCACAGCACACGAAAAGCAGGCCAAGTACCTGATGGAACAACAGCTCGCCCTGCCCGCCTACGAGCAGGTGCTCAAAGCGGCGCACACCTTCAACTTGCTGGACGCACGTGGCTCGATCAGCGTGACCGAGCGGGCCGCCTACATGGGCCGCATCCGCAACATTTCGCGCAGCGTGGCGCAAAGTTATCTGGAGAGCCGTGAGCGGCTCGGCTACCCCATGGCGCCGCGCGACTGGGTGGCGCAAGTGGCTCCCCTGATGCCGACAACATCCGCCAAGAAGGGGGAGAAGGCAGTATGAACATGACAACGCAAAATTTATCCGCTAACTTATTGGTGGAACTGTTCGTCGAAGAACTGCCCCCCAAAGCGCTGAAAAAACTTGGCGAAGCTTTTGCCAGCACGCTGGCTGCATCGCTGCAAAGCCAGGGTTTGGCGCAGGCAGACGCTGTGGTTACGCCCTTTGCCACGCCGCGCCGTTTGGCGGCGCACATCACCGCTGTGGCCGCGCAGGCGGCTGACAAAGCGGTGTCGCAAAAACTCATGCCGGTGAGCGTGGGGTTGGACGCTGCAGGCAATGCCACGCCAGCGTTGTTGAAGAAATTGCAAGCCTTGGGCGCAGATGCCTCCGCCGTTTCAGGTCTGAAACGCGCCATGGATGGCAAAGCCGAAGCCCTGTTTTACGACAGCCAAGTGACGGGTGTTTTGCTGGCCGATGGTTTGCAAAAAGCCGTGTCCGAGGCAATAGCCAAACTCCCCATCCCCAAGGTCATGAGCTACCAGCTGGCGCAAAACTGCGAGATGCCGGGCTGGAGCAGCGTCAGTTTCGTTCGACCTGCTCATAAATTAATAGCGCTACACGGAAAAGATACGACGGCTATCACCGTTTTAGGTCTTAAATCAGGGCGTGAAACGCTGGGCCACCGGTTTGAGGCGGCGGTGTCACCCGTGGTGATTGCCGATGCGGACAGCTACGCCGCAACGCTGCGCAAAGACGGCGCCGTGATCGCCAGCTTTGCCGAACGCCGTGCGGAGATTGAGCGCCAATTGGTCGCTGCAGCCGCTAAGGCTGGCGCTGCGGATGGCACAACGTACACCCCGATTGACGATGCCGCCCTCTTGGACGAGGTGACCGGCTTGGTTGAACGCCCCAATGTGCTGACTTGCGCGTTTGAAAAAGAGTTTTTGGATGTGCCACAGGAATGCTTGATTTTGACCATGAAGGCGAATCAAAAGTACTTCCCGCTGCTGGACGCGGCTGGCAAGCTGAGCAACCAATTTTTAGTCGTCAGCAACATCAGCCCGGCAGACGCCAGTGCGGTGATCGGTGGCAACGAGCGCGTGGTACGCCCGCGTTTGGCCGATGCCAAGTTTTTCTTTGACCAAGACCGCAAAAAGACGCTGGAATCCCGCGTCGCGGGGCTGGACAAGGTGGTGTACCACAACAAACTCGGTTCGCAAGGTGAGCGCATACTTCGCGTCCGCGCCATGGCCAGAGCCATTGGGCAGCAATTGGGTGGCGATGCACTGGCGGCGCAAGCGGATCAGGCAGCTCATCTAGCCAAGTCAGATTTGGTGACCGACATGGTGGGTGAATTCCCCGAGTTGCAAGGCACCATGGGTCGCTATTACGCCTTGAATGACGGTTTGAGCACCGATGTGGCCGACGCGATTGAAGACCACTACAAGCCGCGTTTTGCTGGCGATACGCTGCCACGCAACCAAGTTGGTGTGGTCGTGGCTTTGGCGGACAAGCTGGAAACGCTGGTCGGGATGTTTGGTATTGGTCATTTGCCGACGGGGGATAAAGACCCGTTTGCGCTGCGTCGGCATGCGTTGGGGGTGATTCGGATGATGACCGAGTTGCAGCTTCCGCTGGATTTATCTGGCGTGTCCGCATGTGCCGCGATTGCATTTCCTAGCATGCAAGCTGCCACTTTGCAGTTGATGTACACGTTTTTCTATGATCGATTTTCTGGCATGCTTCGAGAACAGGGGTTCAGTGCCCAGGAGGTAGAAGCAGTTATTTCTCAGTCCCCAGAGCGTTTGTGCGATGTGCCTAAGCGCCTCGCCGCCGTCCGCGCCTTCGCCGCCCTGCCCGAAGCCGCGGCCCTCGCCGCCGCCAACAAGCGCATCACCAACATCCTGAAAAAAGCGCAAGAAGCCGCTGTTGTTGACCCGCATGTCAGCGAGATATTGCTGAAAGAACCGGCCGAAATCGCGCTGTTTGCGGCGATGAACGAGGTCGCTCCCAAAGCCAAAGCGCAGTTTGAAGCGGGTGACTACACCGCATCACTGCAGACGTTGGCGGCTCTGCGTGCACCAGTCGATGCGTTTTTTGACGGTGTCATGGTCAATGCCGAAGAACTCGACCTGCGCCTGAACCGCCAGGGTCTGCTGAAAAGCCTGCACGAAGCGATGAACCGCGTGGCTGATTTGTCCAAACTGGCGACTTGAATAGGTCTCCTATGAAACTCATCATCCTAGACCGCGACGGCACGATCAACGAAGAGCATGCCGACTTCATCAAGTCGCCCGAGGAGTGGATTCCGCTGCCGGGTGCTTTAGAGGCAGTGGCCAAGCTGAACCACGCGGGCTGGCGCACCATCATCGCCAGCAACCAGTCGGGGCTGGGGCGCGGGCTGTTTGATGTGGCGGCGCTGAACACCATGCACGCCAAAATGCACAAGCTGCTGACAGCCTTAGGCGGTCGTATGGAGGCGGTGTTTTACTGCCCGCACACGCCGACCGACAACTGCAGCTGCCGCAAGCCCTTGCCAGGTTTGTTTGAGCAAATCATTGAACGTACGGGTATGGATGCCCATTTGATTCCCAGCGCTGGCGACAGTTTGCGCGACATGCAGGCCGCCGCCGCCGCCGGTTGTGAGCCGCATTTGGTGCTGACGGGCAATGCTTTTCCTTTGCGCGGCCAGCCCTTGCCAGACACCTACCCCCCAAACACCATAACGCACCTTGATTTAGCCGCCTTCGCCGACTTCATCATCGCACGCGAAAAAGAGCAAGAGAATAAAGCACCATGAACCGTGTGATTAATTTTGTCCGCGCCGTGCTGCACACGGTCTTGATGGCGGTGACGGTGATACCCTGGGCTTTGGCCGCGGTGCTGCTGCGTCTGTTTGGCAACCAAAAACTCGTTTATGCCGTGTGCATCAACTGGCTGCGACTGTCTGTCAACAGCGGAACGGCGATTTTAGGCATTCGCAACCGTGTGACGGGTTGGGAAAACCTGCCTACAGGGGAAACGGACGCGGCTATTTTGCTGGTCAAGCACCAGTCGCTGTGGGAGACGTTTTCTATGATCGCCCTGATGCCACATCCGTTGGCTTATGTGTTTAAAAAAGAGTTGTTGCAAATCCCCTTTTTTGGTTGGGCCATTGGCAGTATGGACATGATTCATATTGATCGCAAGCACGGCACACGGGCTTTTGGCAAAGTCGTCGAGCAGGGGAAACGCCTGTTGGACAAGGGCACCTGGGTGATTATGTTTCCTGAAGGCACACGCATCCCACGCGGACAAAAAGGCACGTATAAAACCGGCGGCACACGCTTGGCGATCGAAACGGGCGCGCCGGTGGTTCCCGTCGCTGTTACCTCCGCCAGATGCTGGCCCAAAAAGGCGTTCATCAAAACGCCAGGCATTGTGGATATTTCAATCGGCCAACCCATTCCAAGCATCGGTCGCGAACCTGCTGAGTTGATGCGTGAAGTGGAAGCCTGGATCGAAGCCGAAATGCGCCGCCTTGATCCTGAAGCGTACAAATAAACCCTAACCCTTGCCATGCTGCGCTTGTTGAAGTTCACGCTGGATTTGTTTGATGTTGCGCCGGTGGTCCAGCTCGCGCCGAAAGCACGACCCAAGGCCGAAGCTAAACCTAAAAAAGCAAGGCCTGCACAAGCAGCACTGTTACCCGTTGCTGGCGATGTTTTGTCGCACCACCCACAAGCCAGCCAGCAAACGCGATTCGATGGCCGTGCGGTGTATTACGAGCTGCTACGCAGCCGCAGGCGCAGCATGACCTTCAGCGTTAGCACGGCAGGTTTATCCGTGCGTGTGCCTTTTGGCACGTCGCAACCCAGCATCGAAGCCGCCGTGCAAGAAAAAGGCCGTTGGATTGTTCTTAAACTCAGCGGTATGCAACAGCGTGAAGAGCGCATGGCAGCGTTGAAGATGGATTGGCAGGCTGGGGCGCAGCTGGCGTATTTGGGTGGCACGTTGCAGGTCAGCATTGATCCGCACGCTGTAGCAACGACGCTAACACCGGCAGACCTAACAAGCAAGAGATGGGACTTGACGCTGGCGTTACCTGCCGTATCAAGCGATAAAAAAATCCGCGACACCACCAAAAAATGGCTGCTGCAACAAGCCACGCAACATTACACGGCACGCATGAACCATTTTGCGCCGCTGTTGGGCGTGCGGTGGAAAACCATGACGCTGGCCAACGCCAACAGCCGCTGGGGCAGCGCCAAGGCCGATGGCACGATTCGCCTGCACTGGCGCTTGATGCAGTTCAACCCCGACGTGATTGATTACGTGGTGGCGCATGAGCTCAGCCACCTGCGCGAGCTGAACCACAGCCCGCGCTTTTGGGCAACCTTGGCCGGTGTGATGCCCGATTACGAGGCGCGACAAAAACAACTCAAGGCGCAGGTCTTGCCGCCTTGGGAATGATGCGGTTTTAATTTCTGGCGTTTAAATTTAAAGCGCCGCCGCAATCGCTTTGCCTACATCTTGCGTGCTGGCGCTACCACCCAAGTCGGGTGTGCGTGGTGCATCACTGCCCGCCGCCAAAACTTTTTCAATCGCCGCCAACACACTATCGTGCGCGTCTTTGTGGCCCAAAAATTCCAGCATCATCGCGCCGCACCAGATTTGCCCAATCGGGTTGGCAATGTTGCGCCCCGCGATGTCGGGCGCCGAGCCATGCACGGGTTCGAACAACGAGGGAAACTTGCGCTCGGGGTTCAGGTTGGCACTGGGTGCGATGCCGATGGTGCCGGTACAAGCTGGGCCCAAGTCACTCAAAATATCGCCAAACAAATTGCTGGCCACCACCACGTCAAAAAAGTCAGGACGCTGTACAAAGTGCGCCGTCAAAATATCGATATGAAATTTGTCCAGCTTGAGGGCGGGGTAGTTCTTGGCCATGGCTTCGACACGCTCATCCCAGTAAGGCATGGAAATCGAAATACCGTTAGATTTTGTGGCGCTGGTTAAATGCTTTTTAGGGCGTGATTGCGCCAGCTCAAAGGCAAACTTCAGCACCCTGTCCACGCCAAAGCGGGTGAAGATGGCGTCTTGCACGACAAACTCACGGTCTGTGCCCGGAAAAGCTTTGCCGCCTATGCTGGAGTATTCGCCTTCGGTGTTTTCGCGCACGATGTAAAAGTCAATCTCACCGGGCTGGCGTGGGCTGCCGTCGCGCCGCACCACCGGGCAGACGATGCCGGGCATCAAGCGTGCGGGGCGCAGGTTGACATATTGGTCAAACTCGCGTCTGAACAAAATGAGCGAACCCCACAGCGACACATGGTCGGCAATTTTGTCTGGCCAGCCCACCGCACCAAAGTAGATGGCATCGTGGCCGCCAATCTGCTCTTTCCAATTGTCCGGCATCATCTTGCCGTGCTTTTCATAATAGTCCCAGCTGGCAAAGTCGAAGTGGTCAAACTGCAGGTCAATGCCATACTTGCTGGCGGCAGCTTCCATCACGCGAATGCCCTCGGGCATGACTTCTTTGCCAATGCCATCGCCCGCGATGACAGCGATGCGTTTTTTAGCTGTTTTATGGTCTATATGGTGTGTCGTTGTATTCATGGTTTGTAAAGTTCTAAAGATCAAGGTTTGAAAAAAGCCAGTGCTTCGGCCAGCAGCAATTCGGGTGCTTCTTCGGCAATGTAGTGACCGCAGGGCAAGCTCGCGCCCGAAACATCGGTCGCGCGTTCACGCCACAGCGCCAGTACATCAAAGCATTTGCCGACGGCACCGTGGTCACCCCACAGCACACGCAGCGGCTGCGTGAGTTGGCGGCCTGCAGCCACATCAGCACGGTCATGCACCAAATCAACCGTTGCGGCAGCGCGGTAGTCTTCGCACATGCTGGTGGCCGTGCCTGGAATCTGAGCGCAGCGTTCGTATTCAGCCAGTGCGGCGGGGGTGAAGGCGCTCAAACCCGCATAGCGCTTACCCATCAAGCTGTGCATATAGCGCACGGGATCCTGCTCAATCAGGCTTTCGGGCAAGGGCGCGGGTTGGATCAAAAAGAACCAGTGCCAATACGCGCGGGCAAAGGCGTCGGTGGTGTGGTCATACATGGCCAAGGTGGGCGCGATATCCAGCGTCAGCAAACGTTGCACCGCATCTGGGTGGTCAAACGCGAGCCGATGCGCGACTCGCGCGCCACGGTCATGCGCCATCACTTGAAAGCGGTCAAACCCATAGTGCTGCATGACGGCGATGGCATCCAGCGCCATGCTGCGCTTGGCGTAATTATGGTGTTCCGCATCCGCCGGTGCGCGCACCGAATCACCATAACCACGTAAATCCATCATGACAACGCTGAAATGCTTGGCCAGCTCATTCGCCACCAAATGCCACATGACGTGTGATTGAGGATGACCGTGTAACAGAAGCAAGGGCGCGCCTTGGCCACCGCGCAGGGTGTGCAGCGGGCCAGCGGGGCCTAGGACCTGAGTTGTCGTAAATCCGTGAAACATGATGTCCCTAATGGTTGAGATGGTTTAATTTTAGGCCTTAGCCGGCCGCACGACCAAACTCACCCCGATCGCCGTCAGCACAATGCCCAAGACGGTGACTGCGGTGATGGCTTCATCAAACAGCAGCCAAGCCATCAGCGCCGTGGTTGGCGGCACCAAATACAGCAAACTGGTCACCGTGGTGGCTGCGCCGCGTTGAATCAGCATGAACATCAATGAACTGCCACCCAAGGTCAACGCCAGCACCGCCCAAGCCATCGCCCCTACAAACGAGGCATTCCAGCTGATTGCTTCAGTCTCAAATATTGCAAAGGGCAGGGTCAGCACCAACGCCGCGCCCAGCTGGATCACGTTGGCGGTGCGCACATCGGTCGCGGTGACGTGCTGTTTTTGGTACAAGGTCCCGATGGTGATGCTGAACAATGCGAATACGGTGGCTGCAAAAGTTAGCAAAGTGACTTCGTTGGTGGCACCGAACTTGCGGGCTACAACGAGCAACAAGCCGGCCAAGCCCAGCAGCAAGCCCGCCCATTGTCGCTTTGAAACGACAGCCCCCGGCTGGCCTGCTGATGCGCTTGACGTTTGGCTAGAGAGCCAAAGCGCCGTCAAAATGGGCTGAAACCCCACAATCAGCGCTGCCAAACCCGAGCCCATGCCGTTTTTAACCGCCACCCAGACGCCACCCAGGTAGCCGCCGTGCATCAAGATGCCGGTGATGGCGAGGTGCAGCCATTGTTTTTTGTCGGTTGGCCAAATGGCTTTTGCGAGCCAAATCCAGACCAGAAAACACACCATTGAGCAAAAATAGCGAATCGCCAAAAACGTCAAAGGCGGTGCAAAGGGCAGCCCAAACTTGGCGACAATGAAGCCGGTGCTCCAAATCAGCACAAAAACTGCGGGCATGGCGCGAATCAGAAAAGAGGCGTTTGTGGCTGGCGAGGGGGTCAAAATGGAGAGTTTCGCTGGAAATTTAGGGGTAATTCTGCCGCCTAGCTTAGCCTATTACCGTAGGTTTTTGCGCTAACTGGTGGCCACGCCTCAAGAATCTGCGATAATCATGGGCTAACTTGAGGCAACACGCTTCAAAAAGTACCTAGGATGAATCATGAAACGCACTTACCAACCCTCTAAAGTTCGCCGCGCCCGTACCCACGGCTTTTTGACACGCATGAAAACGCCTGGTGGCCGTGCCGTGATCAACGCACGCCGCGCCAAAGGCCGCAAACGTTTGGCGGTCTAATTTTTAGTCAAATTTGGCTGCTTTGAAGTCATTTCAGCAGCCTATTTTGTCGCGCCATCTTGCAGCGAATAGTGACCAAAGCGCAGTTTGCAGCCGTGATGAACGGCCAAACCGTCTCACGCACCCCGCACTTTGCCTTGCACCGTGTGGCTCTGCAACCAAATTCAGAGCCAAGTTCGGCACCAAAAGCAGCCGCAAACTCGCAAGAGATGGCTTCACAAGCTGGTAGTCAAGACCTTAGCAAACCCCTTTTTGCCGTGCAAGACACCTGGCTAGGCGTGATTGTGGCCAAGCGTTGGGCCAAACGTGCGGTGACGCGCAACACCATCAAACGCCAAATCTACGCGGTGAGCACAGCTTCCGGCTGTGCCATGCCGGTTGCCGCCCATGTGGTGCGCCTGCGTGCGGGGTTTGACCGTGCCGAATTCATCAGCGCCACGTCCGACAAGCTCAAAATCGCTATTCGTGCTGAGTTGCAGCAGCTGTTTTCAGGTGCCAAATCGTGAAGTACAGCATGAGCTCGATGCAGCAACTACCGCAACAATGCTTGGTGGGCGTGGTCAAAGCCTACCGTTTATGCCTCAGCCCATGGCTGGGTTCAGCCTGCCGGTTTGAACCTACGTGTTCGATCTATTCAATCCAAGCCTTGGAAGCCCACGGTGCAGCCAAAGGCAGCTACCTCACGCTCAAACGCTTGGGGCGCTGCCACCCGTGGTGCGAAGGTGGTGCAGACCCTGTACCGACGCATTTTTCTCTGTTTTCTAAATTTACCAACGTAAAGACACATTCATGAACGATATCCGCCGCACCATTTTGTGGGTGATTTTTGGTTTTTCCATGGTTATGCTGTGGGACAACTACCAAGTCAGCATTGGCCAAAAAGCCACTTTCGGGCTGAGCTCAGCACCAGCCACCGCGACGACGACAGCTGCGCCTGCAGCTGCAGGCGCAGCTGTGAATGGCGTACCCACCGCCCAAGTGGTTGCCGGCGCCGCCAATGCAAGCATTCCTGCAACTACAAATAACATAGCATCTCAGGCTGTAAATTCGCCGGCTACAGCTCAAATTGGCACCGTAGCAGGCGCTTCAACAGCTCTTGCAGCGCCTGCAGCGGCGAAAGAGCGCTTTGAGGTGCAAACCGACGTGTTCAAGCTGACGTTTGACACCGAAGGCGGCTCGATCGTGCATTCCGAGTTTGTGAAGCATGTGGATTTGGAAGACAAAGCGGCTGTCAAAGCCGGCACAGCCAAAGGCGTGGTGCTGCTGGACGACAGCAAGGAGCGCGTGTATGTGGCGCAAACCGGCTTGGTCGGCGCGGCCAACTTGCCAACGCACAAAACTATCATGACCGTTGCCCCTGGCGCTCGCAAACTTGAAGCTGGCGCGAACGAGCTGGTTGTCAAATTTGAATCCCCTGAATCTGGCGGCGTCAAACTCGTCAAAACCTACACCTTGAAGCGCGGCGCGTACGACGTGGCGGTGAAACACGAGATCGTCAACACCGGCGCAGCCGCCGTGTCGCCGCAGCTGTACATGCAGCTGGTGCGTGATGGCAACAAGCTGGCGGGCGAGTCGTCGTTCTACTCCACCTTCACCGGTCCTGCGGTCTATACCGAAGCCAAAAAATACCAAAAAGTCGAATTCAGCGAGATTGAGAAAAATAAAGTGGACGTTGAAAAACAAGCGACCAACGGCTATGTCGCCATGGTTCAACACTACTTTGCCAGCGCGTGGATCCTACCTGACGGCATCAAACGCGAGCTGTTCACCCGCAAAGTCGACACCAATCTGTACGCCGTGGGCATGATCACCGCGTTGGATGCGGTCGCTCCGGGCGCCACAAAAACGGTGGAATCCCGCTTTTTTGCCGGTCCGCAAGTCGAAAATTCACTTGAAACCGTCACCCCAGGTTTGGAATTGGTGAAAGACTACGGTGTGTTGACCATTTTGGCGAAACCTCTGTATTGGTTGCTCGACAAACTACACAGCTACATCGGCAACTGGGGCTGGGCGATCATTGCGCTGGTTCTCTTGCTGAAAATCGCATTTTACTGGCTCAACGCCAAAGCCTATGCCAGCATGGCCAAGATGAAGTCGGTCGCGCCGCGCATCGCCACCATGCGCGAGCGCTTGAAAGACAAGCCGCAAGAAATGCAACAAGAGATGATGAAAATCTATCGCGAAGAAAAAATCAACCCCATGGGCGGCTGCTTCCCCATCATGGTGCAAATTCCGGTGTTCATTGCCTTGTACTGGGTGCTGTTGAGCTCGGTCGAGATGCGTAACGCCCCGTGGGCGCTGTGGATCCACGACTTGTCAGCACCCGATCCGTTCTACATTTTGCCGCTGGTCATGACCTTGACCACGCTGTTGCAAACCGCGCTCAACCCAACGCCACCAGACCCATTGCAAGCCAAAATGATGTGGTACATGCCGCTGGCCTTCTCTGTTATGTTCTTCTTCTTCCCGGCCGGTTTGGTGTTGTATTGGATCACCAACAACGTCTTGTCCATCGCCCAGCAGTGGCTCATCAACATCCGCATGGGCGTGCCACCGCAGTTTAATTTGCCGAAGTTCAAATAATTCGGTGAATCGCTAAATCAAGGGCCGCTTCTAGTGGCCCTTTTTTACGCCTTTTTTATTGCACAATCAATCATCATGCACGCTTTATCAAACGCCCCCATCGTCGCCATTGCCACCCCACCCGGACGCGGCGCAGTCGGCATTGTGCGGGTGTCGGGCAAGTCGATTGGCCCGTTGGTGCGTGCCCTGTGCGGTCGCGACCTGAAGCCGCGCGAGGCAACGTATCTGCCTTTTGTCGACGCTCATGATGAGGCAATTGACCACGGCTTGGCGCTCTACTTCCCCGCGCCGCACTCGTTCACGGGTGAAGACGTGCTGGAACTACAAGCCCATGGCGGGCCGGTGGTGATGCAGTTGCTGTTAGCGCGATGCTTGGAAGCTGGCGCTGAGATTGATACAGCGACGCAACAGCCGCGCTTGGCCGACCTGCGCGTCGCCCAACCTGGCGAGTTCACCCAACGTGCGTTTTTGAACGACAAAATGGACCTGGCGCAGGCCGAAGCCGTGGCCGATTTGATCGATGCCAGCACTGAAGCGGCAGCCCGTGGCGCGACCCGCAGCCTGTCGGGCGAGTTTTCCAAAGAAATCCACAGCCTGCGCGACGCATTGATTCACCTGCGGATGCTGGTCGAAGCGACGCTGGATTTCCCCGAAGAAGAGATTGATTTCCTGCAAAAAGCCGACGCCACAGGGCAGTTGAGTCGTTTGCAGGCGACTTTGGCGCGGGTGATGCAACGGGCTGGTCAAGGTGCGCTCTTACGCGAAGGCATCAAAGTTGTCATCGCCGGCCAGCCTAATGCCGGCAAATCGTCTCTGCTCAACGCCTTGGCAGGAGCCGAACTCGCCATCGTCACCCCCATCGCCGGCACGACGCGTGACAAAGTGCAGCAAACCATCCAGATCGATGGCGTGCCACTACACATCATCGACACCGCCGGCCTGCGCCAAAGCGACGAAAAGGTCGATCTGGTCGAAAAAATTGGCATAGAACGCGCATGGGCCGAGATTGAAAATGCAGACGCCGTGCTGTTTTTGCACGATTTGGTGCGCTGGAACGACACCGCCGAATCGGCTAACTACCAAGCCGCCGACGCCGCCATTGCCAGCCAACTTGCCAGCCTGCTGCCCAAACGCGTTCCTGTGATTCAGGTGTGGAACAAGGTCGATGCGGTGCAGCCGCAGCAAGCAGAAATCGCCACCGACACCGCAGCTGAAAGCGTCAATATCACAGTCTCCGCCAAAAACGGCCAAGGCCTAGAAACTCTGCGCCGCACCCTGCTGCAAGTCGCCGGTTGGCAACCCGCTGCTGAGGGCGTCTACATCGCCCGCGAGCGTCATGTGCAGGCTTTAAGACAAGTGAGCGCTCACTTAGATTTAGCCAGCGGACAACTCAAAGCCAAATCTCAAGCGCTAGATTTGCTCGCGGAAGAGCTGCGTTTGGCGCAAAACGACCTCTCTGCGATCACGGTAGAGTTCACGTCTGACGATTTGCTGGGCGTGATTTTTTCTAAGTTTTGTATCGGTAAGTAATTTTGCGGCTTGATAGTTATCAGCTAATCACGGCATAGCTTTAATTGTCTTTGTAAATAGTAACTATCGTCATACCATGCTGTTGTCTATAATTTTTAGGCAAACATCAGGAGTAGTTATGACCGATCACGCAACACCTAGCGAAGGCCAATGCCCGTTTTCTGGCGCCGCCAAACCATCTACCTTACCCATCTGCAAAGCAAGCCAAGACTGGTGGCCAAATCAGTTGAACGTGAAGATGCTGCACCAGCAATCTGCACCTTCCAACCCCATGGGCGAAGCCTTTAACTATGCCGAAGCTTTTAAAAGTCTAGACCTTGACGCCGTGGTCAATGATCTCACCCACTTGATGACAGACTCACAAGACTGGTGGCCGGCAGATTACGGGCATTACGGGCCCTTTTTCGTGCGCATGTCATGGCACAGCGCGGGTACCTACCGCATTGCTGATGGGCGCGGTGGTGCTGGCTCGGGCTCGCAGCGGTTTGCCCCCTTGAACAGCTGGCCAGACAATGGCAATTTAGACAAAGCGCGCCGCCTGCTCTGGCCGATCAAGCAAAAGTATGGCAACAAGTTGTCTTGGGCTGATCTGATGGTGCTTGCTGGCACAGTCGCGATGGATTCCATGGGTTTCAAAACTTTTGGCTTCGCCGGTGGTCGTCCAGACATTTGGGAGCCAGAAGAGGACATTTACTGGGGCGCAGAAACCAAATGGATGGGTACAGACAAGCGCTACTCCGGTGATCGCCAGCTAGAGCAGCCGCTGGGTGCGACCAACATGGGCCTGATTTACGTCAACCCTGAAGGTCCAGAGGGCGTGCCCGACCCGTTAGGCTCAGCACGCGATATCCGCGAAACTTTCGCCCGCATGGCGATGGATGACGAAGAAACCGTTGCACTCACCGCTGGCGGCCACACCTTTGGCAAATCACACGGCGCAGCCGACCCTGGCAAATATGTTGGCTCTGAACCCGAGGGGGCTAGTATCGAAGAGCAAGGTTTGGGCTGGAAAAACTCTCTAGGCAGCGGTAAAGGCGTACACACCATCACCAGTGGCATCGAAGGTGCTTGGACCAACAACCCCATCACTTGGGACAACGGCTACTTTGAAAACCTGTTTGGCTACGACTGGGTGCTGACCAAAAGCCCCGCTGGCGCACACCAATGGGTGCCAAAAGACGCCGCCGCTTCCAACACCGTGCCAGACGCGCATGATGCCAACAAGCGCCACGCCCCAATGATGACCACGGCCGACATGGCCATGCGCATGGATCCGGCGTACGAGAAAATCTCGCGCCGTTTCATGGCGAATCCGCAAGAATTTGCCGATGCTTTTGCCCGTGCTTGGTACAAACTCACCCACCGCGACATGGGCCCCCGTGCCCGCTATTTGGGCAAGCTAGTACCCGCTGAGGTGTTGGTTTGGCAAGACCCGATTCCAGCGGTTGACCACACCTTGGTTGATGCACAAGACATCGCCACTTTGAAGCAGCAACTGCTAGCTAGCGGACTGTCCACAGCGCAACTGGTCGCGACAGCATGGGCATCTGCCTCAACGTTTCGCGGTAGCGACAAGCGTGGCGGCGCGAACGGTGCGCGCGTTCGCCTTGCCCCGCAGAAGGATTGGCCAGTCAACCAGCCGGCAGAGCTTGGCAAAGTATTGCCCGTGCTGGAAGGTATCCAACAGAAATTCAATGCATCGCAAACCAGCGGCAAGAAAGTTTCTTTGGCTGATATGATTGTTTTAGGTGGCAGCGCAGCGGTTGAGGCGGCAGCTAAAAAGGCGGGCGTCGATGTCACCGTGCCCTTTTCAGCAGGCCGCATGGACACCAGCCAAGCGCAGACGGATGTTGAATCCTTCGCCGCACTTGAGCCAACAGCCGATGGTTTTCGCAACTATTTGCGCCCTGGACATGAAGATTTTGCAGCCGAGCTACTGCTAGACAAAGCCAATCTTTTGACGCTAACGGCCCCTGAAATGACCGTTTTGGTGGGTGGTTTACGTGTGCTGAATGCCAATTTCGGGCAAGCCCAACACGGCGTGTTTACCCAGCAGCCAGAAACCTTGACGAATGATTACTTCGTCAACCTGCTAGACATGCGCACAACTTGGCAAAAGTCTGCCACGGCTGCGGGTGTGCTGGAAGGGCGCGACCGCGCAACGGGCAGCATCAAATGGACGGGCACGGTTGTCGATCTCGTTTTCGGCTCAAATTCGCAGCTACGCGCCATTGCCGAAGTCTATGCCAGCAGCGATGCGAAACAAACCTTTGTGCATGATTTTGCAGCCGCTTGGGGCAAAGTTATGAACTTGGACCGTTTCGAGCTTTGATCGCCTGAAAAGCCCTAAGCGTGTAGCCATGCATTATTTGCATGGCTTTGCTACGGCGGATGTCGGTTTACACCGAGCATGGCAAAACCAAGCTCGGCATGATGACGCCAGTCAAGATGTTGTCGACATTGTCGCAGGACGGGTCTATAGCCCAAACTGCCAAAGAGGTTGAGGACAAGACCATCTTGATGGTCGACGAGGCCAAATGACGCCCTGCCATACGAGTGGCTTGCAGAGAAACACCTCGAAATAAAACCGACAAAGCATGGGTTAGTCCCAATGGCGACCTCGGCTTGTGGCTTTTAGTATGATGATCAAACCCTAAACGCTGGAGACAAGCATGCCTTTTCAATCCGTCAATCGCCGCCGCTTTGTACAAAGCACACTCGCCACCGCCGCAACCCTAGCCGTGCCCAGTTTGGCCGTGGCACAGGCGTTTCCGGCCAAGCCGATTCGCCTGATCTGTCCCTGGCCCGCCGGCGGTTCGACCGATGTGGTGATGCGCGTGATCGCCGAAAGTGCGGGCAAAGCATTGGGCGGTTCTATGATCATTGACAACAAGCCTGGCGCCAGCGGCATGTTGGGGCCGAACGAATTGGTCAACGCCAAGCCGGATGGCTACACGCTGTCGCAGCTCACCGTCGGTGTGATGCGGCTGCCACATATGCAAAAAATGCAATTTGACCCGTTGAAAGACTTCACCTACGTCGCTTGCCTGACGGGTTACACCTTTGGCATCGTGGTGCGGGCGGATTCGCCGATCAAAAGCATCAAAGATTTGGTCGATTTTGCCAAGGCAAACCCTGAAAAGTTCACTTTTGGTTCGACCGGCAACGGCACCACGCCGCATTTGGCGGTGGAGGAGTTTGCCTTCAAAGCCGGTATCAAGCTGCAGCATGTGCCGTTCAAAGGCAATGCGGACGGCATGCAAGCCCTCTTGGGTGGCCACATCATGGCGCACAGCGATGCGACGGGCTGGGGACCGCACGTCGATGCCGGCACCTGCCGTTTGCTCGCCACCTATGGTAGCAAACGCACCAAGCGCTGGCCGAATGTGCCCACTTTGAACGAGCTGGGTTTCGACACGATTTCCGATTCACCGTTTGGCATTGGCGCCCCCAAAGGCATGGACCCGGCGCTCACGCAAAAGCTGCACGACGCCTTCAAAAAGACGCTGGACGACCCGGCGGTGTTGGCTATTTTTGAAAAATACGACCAACCCGTGATCTACATGAACACGGCGGATTACACCAAGTTTGCGCAGGTAAACTACGTGAAAGAAAAAGCCGTGATCGAAAAACTCGGCTTAGCCCTGAAAACCTAAAATAACCCTCGCAAACAGAAAAAACAGAAAAAAATAGGGTAAAAAACGACTCTAGCCGGCGGGGTAGCCCGTTGGCCGTTCTTTGTCGTCATCCCTCAGCGCGCCCATCGGTGGCTACATGCGTTTTCAAAGGGAACGGTCGCCTATTTCACGCTTAAGTCCAAACTTGTTGCAAGGCCGCTTCGGGTGCTGGGCAGCTATGACCTGGTAGCCGTGATTGAGGCCAAAGACGAGATGAACGCCGTGTTTGCCAAATTGGGTTAGGCTGCATCATCGGCAAACGCCAACTTCGCCGACGCCGCAATCGCGCTGCGCAGCCACTGGTGGGCGCTGTTGTGCTGTTCGCGTTTGTGCCACATCACATCGACGTGGACGACGGGCATGTCGAAGGGCAGGGGGCGGATGGTTAGTTCGTTCAGGACATCGGCCACGCGGACGAAATGACGCGGCAGTACGGTCAGCAGGTCAGATTGGGCGACGACGCGGCCGGCGGTGAAAAACTGGTTCACCGTCAGCACAATGCGGCGTTGGCGCTGTAAGGCCGTCAAGGCCTCGTCCACAAAGCCAAACGGCCGCCCCGAGAAGCTGACCAGCATGTGGCGGGCGGCGCAGAAGCGCTTGAGCGTGAGCGGACCTTGCGCCAGCGGGTTGCCAGTGCGCATGACGCAAACATATTCGCCGTCATACAGCCGCTGGTGCGCGTAGCTGACCGCGCCACCAGATTGGGCGCTGGCGGTCAAATCTGCCAATGCGGCTGGGAAGTGGCCGATGGCGAGGTCGGCCGTTTCGGCATCCAGCAAGCGCCTGGGGTCACGGGTGGACAGGGGCACCACGCGGATGGAGACGCCGGGCGCGTCGCGTTCGACCACGTTGAGCAAGCCCGGAATCAGCTCTGATGCGGTGGCGTCGGCCATGGCCAAAATAAAGGTGGCAGTGGAGGTGGCGGGGTCAAACGGGCTGGGAACGAGGGTTTCTTGCAGCTGACGCAAGGCTTCACGCACGGCGGGCCACAAGGCGTTGGCACGGGGCGTGGGCTCTAGCCCTTGGCCGCTGCGGCGCACCAAGTCGTCGCCCAGCGTTTCACGCAAGCGGCGCATCGCATTGCTGACGGCGGGCTGGGTCAACGCCAGGTTGTGCGCGGCTTTGGTCAGGCTACGTTCAGCCATGACTTCGTCAAAGACGCGTAATAAATTGAGGTCTAAGGTTCTAAAATTGGGCTGAAAAGAGGGTTTTTGGTTTGAGTTAATCACTATGGTGAATATATAGTATCACTAATATAAAGTAGAGCAACACTAGTATTTACCCTATGATTCGGGCATTGCACAAGTTGAAGCTATGTTCTTAGTAAGTGTGCAATTAAAGAAAGAAAGAAATACCATGACTAGTTTCGTACAACCCAGCTACCCCACTCACCACGAAGGCATTGAGCGCATTGGCGAGGCTTTAGACAGCGCCGAAGTGGTGTTCCATAAGTTTACTGGCGCACGCAGTGTGGCTACGTTGTTGCTGGCTGCCGTCGTATCAGGCTTGTTGCTTGCTGCAAACCAGTTGATCGACTCGTGGGCTGATGGCCATTTGCTCGCCGCTTGGATGGCTTTGTGGACGGTTGCATTTGCCGCATTGGCATTAGCTGCTAGCCCGATTCGTCGCGCAGTTGTAAGCGTCAAACAATTTGACGGCAGCGCGCTGTACGCCGCTTGGACTGCACGCCGCAAAGCACGCATTCAAGACGAAAAAATGTGGGACTATGCGCAGCAAGACGCACGCTTGATGGCAGACATCATGCGCGCTATCGATGATTCGCCAGAAGCCGGCAGATGGCATTTGCGTGCTTAAACTTTAAGCACAGTTAAAAACGAACCCAGTTTGCTTCAAGCATGCTGGGTTTTTTTACGTCTCTACTTTTACTGCCCTATTTTCCCGTTTTAACTGCGCCCAGTCCACCCAAAAACAAGTCCGCCACCACCGGTGCCATGTCGGCGTGCGAGAGTTTGCCATCGGGCTGCAGCCAGGTGAACAGCCAGTTCATCATGCCAAACAGCAGCATCGCGAGCGGCTTATGCAAATCAGCGGCGATCAATTCAGGCCGTACTTGCGCAATCGCGTTGGCAAACGAGCTGACGACTTGGCGCTGCAGCTCCAGCACGCGGGCTTGATCGGCGGGCTCTAAAAACTTCACATCTTCGGTCAACACGCGGTGCGCATGGCGGGCACCGGCGTATTCGAGCACAAAGCGTTCGATCAACCT
>CANKRG010000036.1 GCA_947485165.1 Comamonadaceae bacterium | reverse complement strand
TGATCCAGCACGCAATCCAATTAACAAGCCATTCTCAGGAGTTTAAGATGACCAGATTATGTTGCAGTCCCCAGATTATGTTGCAAGTTTTGCGGTACACATTACGTTAAAACCTTCAATAAATAACCAGTATTCCAGCACCTAGCCGGCGTATTTATTACCTAAGCAGCTATTAAAAATATATCATTTCTAACGAAATTTACCCGTTCAACTCATCCGCCCGCGCCTGCGCCGCTTCAAAATCCAAGTCACCAGAATAAACCGCGCGACCGCAGATCACGCCTTCAATGCCCTCGTCCTCGGAGGCGCACAGGGCTTCAATATCCGCCATATTGGACAAACCGCCCGAGGCGATGACGGGAATCGTCAGGGCTTGCGCCAGTTTGATGGTGGCTTCCATGTTGATGCCGGTCAGCATGCCGTCGCGGCCGATGTCGGTGTAGATGATGGATTCGACGCCGTAATCCTGGAATTTTTTGGACAAATCGATCACATCGTGGCCTGAGAGCTTGCTCCAGCCGTCGGTGGCGACTTTGCCGTCTTTGGCATCCAGCCCGACGATGATGTGGCCACCAAACGCGGTACAGGCATCCTGCAGAAAGCCGGGGTTTTTGACCGCTGCTGTGCCGATGATGACGTAGCGCAAGCCAGCATCCAGATAGCGCTCAATCGTGTCCAAGTCGCGAATGCCGCCGCCCAGCTGCACATCCACCTCGCTGCCGACCTCTTTCAAGATCTTGCGGATGACCTGCTCGTTTTTGGGTTTTCCAGCAAACGCACCGTTCAAGTCGACCAAATGCAGACGCCGCGCTCCTTTGCTGACCCAGCTGCGCGCCATGACCGTGGGGTCTTCGCCAAAGGTGGTGGATTGATCCATATCGCCTTGTTTGAGGCGAACACAGTGACCGTCTTTTAAATCTATCGCGGGGATGAGCAGCATGATGCAAGTAGGTTAGAAAAAGGATGATGAAAGGAGATATTTTTGAGATTATTTGCTACGCCGTTCGGACTGAGCTTGTCGAAGTCTTCATTAACCCTTCGACAGGCTCAGGGCGAACGGAGGAGTCCATAAAATCGAATAAATGCGGCGCAGTTGGTTTATGGGTTCCAGTGGAGGAAATTTCTATAAAGGGCTAAACCTTGTGATGCGCTTTTTTCGGGGTGAAATTGGGTTGCAAAAATATTATCGCGCGCAATCGCGCTGGTAAAGCGACTTCCGTAGTCAGTTTCACCCACACTGTGGCGAATATCCGACGGTTTGGCATAGTAGCTGTGCACAAAGTAAAAATAACTGCCATCGGGCACGTCACCCCAGATCGGGTGTCGGCCTTGCTGATATTGGCCGGCATGGTCAGCCACGTAGACCTGGTTCCAACCCATTTGCGGCACTTTGTAGCGGCTGCCGTCGGGGGCGATTTGCCCGGCAATGTCAAATTTCACAACTTCGCCAGGAATCAAACTCAAACAAGGGGTGTCCAACTCTTCGCTGTGGTCCAGCAGCATCTGCATACCCACGCACACGCCCATCAGCGGTTTGTGTTTCGCAGCGTGCAGCACGGCGGTGAGCATGCCTGAGTCATGTAATTCACGCATACAGTCTCGCATGCCTCCTTGACCGGGCAGCACAACGCGCTCAGCGTCCATCACTTCTTGCGGTGTTTTGGCCCAAATCACTTCAACGCCCGCATCGCTGGCGACGGCGTGCACCGCTTGCGTGACTGAGCGAAGGTTGCCCATGCCGTAATCAACCACAGCTACCGTTTTTGTCGTCATTCTGAAAAATTAAACACTAATAAATATCAAAAATACTATTAATTTTATAGCTGCTTAGGCAATAAATACGCCGGCTAGAGGCATATTTAGACCTTATAAAGAGCCTTTTGTCGAAGGAATCATGCCTGCAGAGCGTGAATCCAACTCTAACGCCATGCGCAGCGCCCGTGCAAAGGCTTTGAACACCGTCTCAGCTTGGTGATGCGCGTTTTCGCCGCGCAGATTGTCGATGTGCAGCGTCACAAACGCGTGATTGGCAAAGCCTTGGAAAAACTCAAATGCCAACTGGCTGTCAAACGCGCCAATCATGCCGCTTTTGAACGGCACGTTCATAATCAGCCCCGGGCGGCCTGAAAAGTCGATGACGACGCGGCTCAGCGCCTCGTCCAGCGGCACATAGGCGTGACCATAGCGGCGAATGCCTTTTTTGTCGCCCACCGCTTTGTGCACCGCCTGGCCCAAGGTGATGCCCACATCTTCCACCGTGTGGTGGCCGTCGATGTGCAGGTCGCCAATGGCTTTGATGTCCAAATCGATTAAGCCGTGGCGGGCGATCTGGTCCAGCATGTGGTCAAAAAAGCCGATGCCGGTGCTCAAATTCGCCACGCCGGTGCCGTCCAGGTTCACGCGGGCGGTGATTTGGGTTTCGGCGGTGTTGCGGCTAACTTCGGCAATACGCTGTTCAGGTGGGGCGGTCATGGTTGTTTTCAGGTTAAATAATTCAAAAAGCTCACATTGAGGCTTTGATGGCAGCCACCATTGTCGCATTTTCCTCTGCCGTGCCCACGGTGAGCCGCAGGCAGCCTGACAAAAGCAGGTGCATTTTGGAGACATTCTTGATCAACACGCCACGCGCCTTCATGCCCTCAAAGGTTTTTTGTGGATCGGCCACGCGCAGCAGCAGCATGTTGGCGTCTGATTTGAACGCTTTGACGTTGGGAATGTCAGACAACGCATCAAAAAGTATAGCGCGCTGGGCAATCAATTCAGCGGCTTGAGCCGAAAATATGGCCTTATTCTCCAGTGCAAACAATGCGCACTCGTAGTTCAACACGCTGATGTTGTAGGGCGGGCGCACTTTGTCGATTTCGGCAATCAGGGCTTTCGGGCCCATCATGTAACCCATGCGCACCCCTGCCAGTCCAAATTTGCTCAGGGTGCGCATCAACAGGACATGGTCATGAGCAGCAGGGTCGGCGCGGATCGTATCCAGGTAGGTCTTGCTGGAAAAAGGCTGATACGCCTCGTCCAGCACCACCAGCCCGCCAACCTCAGCCGCAGCGACGATGATCTGCGCCATCGCCGCCTCGTCCCACAAATTAGCGGTCGGGTTGTTGGGGTAGGCCAGGTAGGTGATAGCGGGTTTGTGCTGTGCAATCGCCGCCAGCATCGCCGGCACGTCCAACTCAAAATCAGCCGTCAAAGCAACGCCGACGAACTGTAAACCCTGCAATTGCGCGCTCATGGCGTACATCACAAAGCCCGGCAACGGGGCGAGGATGGTCGCGCCCGGCACATCGCAAGCCAGCGCCAACAGCGAAATCAGCTCGTCTGAGCCATTGCCCAGCATGATGTCGTAGCCCGCAGGCATGTCTGCGTAAGCGGCCAAAGCGGTACGCAGGTCGTTGACACGGCCATCGGGGTAGCGGTTCAGCGCCAGTTGGCCGAGGCGCTCACCCAGCTGCTGCTGCAAATCAGCCGGCAGCCGGTGCGGATTCTCCATCGCGTCCAGCTTGACCATACCGACCGAGTCCTGGATGGCGTAGGCGTGCATGGAGACGATGTCTTGGCGGATGCGGGATTGGATCAGGTTGGAGATTTTTTCAGTCATTAGTGAATTTCAAGATTGTTTCGTAGGCTTACCATAGGGAGGTAGCGGTTTTTCAGCGACCCCACTGAGCATTTTTTCTTTTAAGAGCTGACCCAATAGTATCGAAACACTGCAATTGCGTTTCTGTGCCTCACTCTGAGCCCATTCCAACGCGGATTCTTCAACGGTGATGATGACGTTCTGCATATCTTGAATGTTAACGCTGAATACTTGCTGCACGAATTACGTGCGATTTTTAAGTCAAATCAGTGGAAATGGTTGTTTTGAGTTGAAAAACTGAATTTTAAGTGCTATTTATGCCTGTAGCCGTCGTATTCATTGCCTAAGATGCTATTAAAAAATAGCAAATTTACCCTACTCACAGGTATATATAGAAGCCAACGCATTCATCATCACCAGCTGCGCGGGCATATCTGCTTCGTAAAGCTCGGCGTTGCGTTTACGCTCGGTGTTGAAAATCGTTTGTGCTTGGGTGGCGTCTAGTCTGCGGCCGTTTTGGCAAAACAAGGGTTTGCCGCCTGCGCGCGTCAGCGCTGTATTCGCCTCTTGAACACCCTCTAAAACTCCAATCAAATAGTACTGCACATACAAATTACCCTGTGTGGGGTTAGCACGCTCTAGCTGGCGCAGCTCGCGCAGACTCATGGCACTGGCTGTGCTGGTGATGAGCAAACCAATTAAGATGCCACTCAAAAACGAAATCTGAGACATTTTCATAGAGGACTCGCCTTGCCTGTAGGTTTCAAACGTGGTTTAACTTGATTTCAAGCGCATCTCAGCAGCCCGCGCATGCGCTTGCAGGCCTTCACCGTACGCCAACACCGAGGCGATTTTGCCCAAGACTTGCGCGCCGGCTTCGCTGACTTCAATCAGGCTGCTGCGCTTTTGGAAGTCGTAGACGCCAAGCGGGCTGCTGAAACGGGCCGTGCCGGACGTGGGCAAGACGTGGTTCGGTCCCGCGCAGTAGTCGCCCAGCGACTCGCTGGTGTAGGCCCCCAAAAAGATCGCGCCAGCGTGCTTGAGCAACGGCTCCCAGCGGTGCGGGTCGCGGCTGGAGACTTCCAGGTGCTCGGGGGCGATGCGGTTGCTGATGTCGCAGGCTTCTTCCATGCTGCGGGTCAAAATCAACGCGCCACGGTCGTTGAGCGACTTGGCGATGATGGCGGCGCGGGGCATGTCGGGCAGGAGGCGGTTGATGCTTTCCTGCACTTGGGCGATATAGGCCGCGTCCGGGCAGAGCAGGATGCTTTGCGCCAGTTCGTCGTGCTCAGCTTGGCTGAAGAGGTCCATCGCCACCCAGTCGGGCGGGGTGCTGCCATCGGCCAGGACCAAAATCTCGCTCGGGCCGGCGATCATGTCGATGCCGACCGTGCCAAACACGCGGCGCTTGGCGGCGGCCACGTAGGCATTGCCGGGACCGGTGATTTTGTCGACTTTGGGGATGGTGGCCGTGCCGTAGGCCAAAGCTGCGACCGCTTGTGCCCCACCAATGGTGAAGGCGCGGCTGACGCCAGCAATATACGCCGCAGCCAAAACCATCAGATTTTTCTCGCCTCTTGGGGTCGGAACGACCATGATGATCTCGCTGACACCGGCGACGTTCGCCGGAATCGCGTTCATCAACACGCTGGATGGGTAGGTGGCTTTGCCGCCTGGCACATAGATGCCAACACGGTCCAGCGGGGTGACTTTTTGGCCCAAAAGCGTGCCGTCTTCGTCGCGGTAGCTCCAGCTTTCGCCGTTGGCCTTTTTCTGTGCTTCGTGGTAGCTGCGGACGCGTTTGGCAGCGGCTTGCAAGGCCTCGCGCTGCTCAAAGGGAATGGCGTCAAAAGCGGTTTTCAGCTCGGCTTGTGTCAATTCCAAACTTGCTAACGACGTCACATCCAAGCCATCAAAACGGTTGGTGTACTCCAAAACAGCCGCATCGCCGCGTGTTTGCACATCACGCAGGATGTTGGCGACCACGTCTTCGATGCCAGCGTCGGTTGCAGCAGACCAATGCAGGCGCGCCTTGAAATCCGCTTCAAATGAGGCGCTAGCTGTTGATAAATATGCCAGATTAGCTATTAAATTCATAGTGAATTTTTACCCCATCATTTGACGATTGCACCTGCAAACGCATCAATGATGGCGCGAATCGGGGCTTGTTTCAACTTCAGCGCGGCCTGGTTGACCACCAAGCGCGAGCTGATGTCCATGATGTGCTCGACCTCGACCAGATGGTTGGCTTTAAGCGTGTTGCCGGTGGAGACCAGATCGACAATCGCATCGGCCATGCCGACCAGCGGGGCCAGTTCCATGCTGCCGTAGAGCTTGATCAAATCCACGTGCACACCCTTGCTGGCAAAAAATTCGCGGGCGATGGCGACGTATTTGGTGGCGACTTTCAGGCGGCTGCCGCGTTTGACAGCAGCGGCGTAGTCAAAATCAGCCTTCACCGCCACGCTGATGCGGCATTTGGCGATTTGCAGATCCAGCGGGGTGTACAAGCCTTGGCTGCCGTGCTCCAACAGCGTGTCTTTGCCGGTGATGCCCATGTCCGCCCCGCCGTATTGCACATACGTTGGTACGTCGGTGGCGCGCACCACCAGCACCCGCACATCGGGCTGGTTGGTGGTCAAAATCAGCTTACGCGACTTTTCGGGGTCTTCCAGCACCTCGATGCCGGCGGCTTTGAGCAGCGGCAGGGTTTCTTCAAAAATGCGGCCTTTAGATAGCGCGAGGGTGATCAAATCGGAACTCCAGACAAAGTGCAATCAATGGCATAGATTGTACTTGTCGTCAATGCCACCGTTATTTGAGGTGATACCCAAACAACCGAGCATGGAATCGAACAAATTAACGTGTCCAACACCCACTTTAGTGGCGTTTGCCGATTGGGCGGCTATCTGCAGCTGCTCAAAGGCTTTTTTACCCTTCAAACTTTGCATCAGGGTGTGCAAAAAAGTGTCGGTATACAGCACGCTGTTGTCGTAAGCGTTGATCAATTCTGCTGTGCTGCAGGCACCGTCTACACCTGAACATTCAGGCTGATAACGTGCAAATTCGCGCGGATAACGGCTGGCGTAGGAGAAATGCGAGCCTTTGGTGTGCAGTACCACGACTTGGCGACCTTTGGGATGCTTGGCCATGGAAGCCTCTAATTCAGCGACCAAGATTGAATCTAAAACGGGCTTGCCACGGTTGGCGGAATCTGCGGCGATGACTTCGCGAATTTTATAGAAATCAGTTTACAAGCTGTTGTAAAACGGCCTGCCAGGGTGCGAGCAGGATGCGTTTTTTAGCAAACGACCTATTCTTGAACACGCTCAATTTTTGCGCCAATACCGCGGAGTTTGGTTTCCATTTGGTCGTAGCCACGATCTAAGTGGTAAATACGCTCCACCGTGGTTTCACCTTCGGCGACCAAACCCGCAATCACCAAGCAGGCAGATGCTCGCAAGTCGGTTGCTTGCACGGTCGCACCTGAGAGTTTGGTGACGCCGTCAACAAAAGCCGCTTTGCCGTCGATGGTGATGCTGGCACCTAAACGCACCAATTCATTCACGTGCATGAAACGGTTTTCAAAGATGGTTTCCGTCACTTTGGAAGCGCCCTCAGACACCGCATTGAGCGCCATGAATTGCGCCTGCATGTCGGTCGGGAAACCTGGATATTCGGTGGTGCGAAAGCCTTGCGCTTTGAGTCTACCTTTTGAGGTGACACGCATGGCGCCCTCTAAAGCTTCAACTTTTGCACCTGCTTCATGCAGCTTGTCAATCACCGCCTCTAAGTGCTCGTAGCGTCCGTTTTTCAGCACCACATCGCCACCGGTTGCAGCAACAGCACATAAAAAAGTGCCCGCTTCAATACGGTCTGCCACCACTTGGTGTGTGCAGCCATGTAGTTTTTCAACACCTTGAATACGAATTCTTCGTGTGCCTTGGCCTTCAATTTTGGCACCCATTTTGATCAGCATTTCAGCCAAATCAATGATTTCCGGCTCTTGTGCGGCGTTTTCTAAAACCGTTTCACCATCAGCCAAACAAGCGGCCATCATGAAATTTTCCGTACCCGTCACCGTCACCATATCGGTGGTGATGCGTGCGCCTTTGAGCCGCGACCAGCCTGACGGCAGTTTGGCGACCATGTAACCATGCTCGACGACGATCTCAGCACCCATGGCTTGCAGGCCTTTGATGTGCTGGTCTACCGGGCGTGAACCAATCGCGCAGCCGCCCGGCAATGAGACTTTTGCCTGGCCAAAACGTGCGAGTAAAGGGCCCAGCGCCAACACAGAAGCACGCATGGTTTTCACCAAATCGTAGGGCGCTTCCGTCAACGACAAGGCACCCGCTTCAATAGTCACGGAGCCATCAGCGCCACGCTCAGCTGTAACGCCCATATTGCGAATCAACTTCAACATCGTTGAGACGTCTTCAAGCTTTGGCACATTCAGCAAGGTGACGGGCTCGGCAGACAGCAATGCAGCGCACAGCTCAGGCAAAGCCGCATTTTTAGCGCCAGAGATAACAACTTCTCCGCGAAGTTCTACGCCGCCAGTGATAATTAATTTGTCCAAGTTATGTGTTCCCTGATCTTCTGTAATCTTCTATCTGAATATCTATAAGCAAGTTTATTGCAATGCCTGCCACTCTTGCGGTGTGTATGTTTTCATCGACAAAGCATGCACTTCATTGGTTTGAATTTTCTCACCCAAAGTGGCGTAGACCTGCTTGTGGCGCTGAATCAAACGCTTGCCTTCGAACTCTTCGGCCACGATGGTGGCATACCAGTGCTGGCCATCGCCTTCAAGTTCAATGTGCTCGCATTTCAAATTGCTTGAAATGATGTTTTTTAGTTCGTCAGCAGTCATGTTGTTTTATTTAAATTTTCTTGATGATTTTATGATTTTTAGCTTCTGATTTTGTAACCAGTTTTCAGCAAGTAAATGCTAACTGCGCTCACGATGACCAAAGCAGCGGAGACAATACTGAAACTTAACCATGGCGACACATCGCTGACGCCGAAAAAGCCATATCGAAAGCCATCAATCATGTAGAAAAATGGGTTCAAGTGGCTAACTTTTTGCCAGAATGGTGACAGAGAATGGATAGAGTAAAACACGCCGCTCAAAAACGTCATGGGCATGATGGCGAAACTTTGGAACGCGGCCAATTGGTCAAACTTTTCTGCCCACAAACCAGCAATCAAGCCCAATGCGCCCAAGATGCTCGCGCCCATGAGGGCAAACACAATCACCCACAGCGGCGCAACCAAACTCAGCTTGGCAAACCAAATGGTTGCCAGCAACACGCCAAGTCCTACAGCCAAACCGCGTATCACTGCCGAACCCACATAAGCGACAAACCAACTCCAATGCGACAACGGCGTTAACAGCAGAAACACCAGGTTGCCCATGATCTTGCTTTGAATCAGCGACGATGAGCTGTTGGCAAAGGCGTTTTGCAAAATACTCATCATCACCAAGCCAGGTACTAAAAACGCGGTATAACTAACGCTGTCATACACCTTCACTTTGTCTTCCAACACGTGACCGAAGATGACCAAATACAGCACGGATGTGAGTACGGGTGCCGCTACAGTTTGGAAACCGACTTTCCAAAATCGTAAAATTTCTTTGTAAAAAAGAGCTTGCCATCCGTTCATGCTGCAACTCCCGTCAAAGAAACACCGGAGCTGTGCCCATGCGTCATCACATCTAAGAATACGTCTTCTAAGTCAGCCTTGCGAATTTCAACATCTTCCGCCACCAAGCCCGCTTCGCGCACAGCGCTGAGGTAAGTTTCAATCTCCAACGCATCATGCGCAGGAAACTGCACTATTCGACCCGTAATGCGTGCTTTGTCGGCGAGATACTTGGGCAATTCGCTATCAATTTTAAAGCGAAGCACGTTGGACGACGCTGCTTTTAACAACTCAGACGTATTCGCCAAAGCGACCACATTGCCAGCTTTCAACATGGCGATACGGCTGCACAAAGCTTCCGCCTCTTCCAAATAATGCGTTGTTAACAGCACCGTGCTGCCTTGCTTGTTGAGCTTGGCAATGAATTGCCACAGTGTTTGCCGTAGTTCAACGTCAACGCCAGCAGTGGGTTCATCCAAAACAATGACGGGTGGTTTGTGAACCAGTGCCTGCGCCACCAGCATACGGCGCTTCATGCCGCCTGAGAGCTGCCGCATATTGGCATTGGCTTTGTCGGTCAAGCCCAAGCTGTGCAGCAGTTCATCAATCCAGGCATCGTTGTTTTTGACACCAAAGTAGCCCGACTGGAAACGCAAGGCTTCGCGCACGTTGAAAAAGGGGTCAAACACCAGCTCTTGCGGTACTACGCCCAATTTACGCCTAGCAGCGGCAAAATCTGCCTGCACATCGCTGCCTAAAACGCTGATACTGCCCGACGTCGCACGTGTTAGTCCTGCCAGAATGCTGATAAGCGTCGTTTTCCCCGCGCCGTTGGGGCCTAACAAGCCAAAAAACTCGCCTTCTTCAATCTCAAATTGGACATTGTTCAGTGCGCACAGTGATGAGCCGGTGGAGCCGTTTTTGGCGGGGTATATTTTAGAGACGGATTGAAATGAAATGGCGGACATAGAAACTAAGGGTTTTAACCCTCAATTCTAACGCCTAGGCGTTTTTTCACGCCCCTAGGCGCCTAAGCGCCTTCTTCAGTGACTTTCGAGCAATTCACTGATGCCATATAAATCCGCCAATTCGCGCAGTTGCTGTGGCAGGCCGGTTACCGCAAAGCTTTTGTCCGAAGCAACAGCATCACGTCGGCACTGCAGCAACACCGCAAGTGCCGATGAGTCAAACTTCTCAAGTGCAGACGCATCGACAAACACGGCCTCCCCCTTCTCTGCTCGGATGTCTAAACCGAGACTTTTCGCGCAAGCTGTGGCTTGGTCATGGGTTAGCAATAAGGGCAAGGCAAGCGTTGTCATGTTGTCTTCTGATTATTTACCAGCCATCGCTTGGTTGCGTGCTTTTAAAGTTGCAATCAGGCCATCGACACCTCTGGCGTTGATTTCTTGCGCAAACTGGCTGCGGAAGGTTTCCATCAACCAGACACCCATGACGTTGAGGTTATAAATTTTCCAGCCAGAGCCGACACCGGGTGTCTTTTCTAAGCGGTAATCCAACTGGATGGGCTCGCCTTTGCCACGTACTTCGGTACGCACCACAATTTCCGTATCTTCAGGGCTGGCACGCAAAGGTTTCACAGTGATCGTTTGATCGGTGATTTGTGACAACGCGCCCACATAAGTACGCAGCAGCAAGATTTTGAATTCTTCTTGCAGTTGTTTGTGCTGTTCAGGTGTCGCTTTTGTCCAACCCGGGCCAACAGCCGAAACGGTGATGCGGCGAAAGTTCACGTGTGGCATCACTTTGGCGTCCACCAAAGCATTGAGCTTGGTCATATTGCCCGCCTGCAGGGATTTGTCGCCTTTGATGGCATCAACCACCTCGTCAGACAACTGCTTTACAAAGGCATCTGCTGCCATGTCGGCCGCTAAAACAGGCACAGTTGTAGCCAGCAAGCTCAGTCCGAGCAAGCTAACCCACAATTTCACCAAGAGGCGACGGTTCAAAGCACGGTACATAATTTAACTTTCAAGCAAAAGGGTTGAGCATGCGCTCATAACGTTTGAAAAACTGAAAAGGGTTACAACAGCGCTTAATTGATGTCTAGTATGGCACTCGCGAAAGCGACAGGGCTTCTGTCAGGCTTAACTTCGGTTGATTGCGCAGGTAATTGAGCAGGAAATTGCGTAGATACCGGCTCAGCAACTACGACTGGTAGTTCTACCGACGGCTCCTCCGGTTGCAGCTCTGATTTCTTTTCAATGTCGACTTTAGGCTTGGGCGCATTCAGGGCTGGCGCATTTTCTTTGAATTCTGGTATTTCCGTGGGGTCTTCGGGTGGCTCCTTGCCGTCCAAGATGTCATTTCTACGAACCTGCAGATATATATCTCTGGTAAAGGTGTATTTGTCCAAGGCTACGCCATCCAAAACAGAAGTTGAACGCAATAAATTAGCCCGCGTGTCTAGTAAACGCAAGGCATACAAGCTATTGCGGGCAGCAACGCTGTTGAGCTGCCAAACCAAATCCCCCCGAGAAATGAGCGTAGAAGCCAAACTGTCACGCAAAGTAGAGGAGCCTAAAAGCGGGAGTACCAAATAGGGCCCTGGAGGCACACCGTAATGCCCCAAGGTTTGTCCAAAATCTGCAATACGATGCTCAAGATTCATGTCGCTGGCAACATCAATCACGCCACCCAGCCCCAATGTGGAATTGATAGTCAACCGGAAAAATGATTCCAAAGCCGCTTGAGGCTTAAGTTGTAACGTGCTATTGACAACCGTCCAAACTCCAGTCAGATTACTGAAAAAATTATGCACGCCAGTACGCACAAATGTCGGGACAAAGTTTGTGTAGGCCGTCGCAACGGGTTTGACGATGCCAGTATCCAAACTGTCGTTGAAGTTAAAGACACCTCTGTTCCACGACTCCCACGGATCAACAGGATTTTTAGAAGAAACTGAGGCACACCCCGACAAAAATAGGCAAAAAATGGCTGTGACCGACATGATATATGCCTGTAGTGCTAATTTTTTTATAGCAAATAAATTCAATTTCAAACCGAATTTCAAGTTGAATCCTATCCGTAAATTAGGTTGAAAAGTCTATTTTTTCGCCGTCGTATCTTCGGTCGATTTTCCTTCCGCCGCCTTGCTGTACAAAAATTGGCTGATCAGATTTTCCAAAACAACAGCAGATTGTGTTGAAGACACTTTATCGTTATTCGCCAGCATCTTCTCGTCAGCGCCTGGCTCTATGCCGAGGTATTGCTCACCCAACAAACCAGACGTCAATATCTTCAACGAACTGTCTTTCGGAAAAGCATAACGGCTTTCAATTGCCAGCGTGACACGTGCTTGAAATGATTTGTCATCAAATGTAATGGACTCCACGCGACCAACCACCACGCCAGCACTCTTCAGTGCTGCTTTGGGTTTGAGACCGCCAATATTGTCAAATTTTGCCGTTACCTTGTAGGTTTGTTGGAAGCTTAAACTCAACAAATTGGCTGACTGCAAGGCTAAAAACAGCAATGCCGCTGCACCTAGCAACACAAACATCCCCACCCAGATATCGTTTTTAGAGCGCTGCATTTGTTTTTTCCTTCACTTTTTTCTTCATTCAATTCTTGTGTTTATTTTTTGTACGTTAAATACTAAACATCATGGCCGTTAACATAAAATCCAAACCCAGCACGGCTAACGAGGCGACAACAACAGTTCTGGTCGTCGCTCGGGACACGCCCTCGGGTGTTGGTTGCGCTTCAAAACCTTGCAAAAGTGAGACAAACGTTACGGCGAATCCAAACACGAGACTTTTAATCACGCCATTGCCCACGTCTTTCCAAACATCAACGCCGCCTTGAATTTGACTCCAAAACGAACCAGAGTCGATACCAATCATCAATACCCCAACGACCCAGCCACCAATGACACCCATAGCGCTAAACACGGCAGCCAAAAGCGGCATGGTGATGACGCCAGCCCAAAACCGAGGTGCCAAAATGCGCTGAATCGGGTCAACCGCCATCATCTGCAGCACGCTGATTTGCTCACCCGCCTTCATTAAACCAATTTCTGCCGTCAACGATGAACCTGCCCGCCCAGCAAACAACAAAGCCGTCACCACAGGGCCAAGTTCTCGAACCAAACTAAGCGTAACGAGCAAACCTAAAGCTTCGGTAGAGCCGTAGCGCTGCAAGGTGTAATAGCCCTGTAAACCCAATACAAAGCCTACAAACAAGCCAGAAACTGCAATGATGACAAGCGAATAGTTGCCCAAAAAATGGATCTGGTCGCGAATCAGCCCAAAACGCTTCAGGCTACCACCCAAGGTGGTCAACAAGCGCAGGAACAACTTGGCACCCAGACCTATATCAGCCAGTTGCTTACGGGCAGAAAACCCAATATCACTCGGTTTGAACCAGCTCATCGTGCTGCTCCTGACTTGGCGACATGACCAAAGTCGTCAGCCACTGTTGGGCCAGGGTAATGAAAACGAACGGGGCCATCGGGCTGGGCATTCACGTATTGATACACCAGCGGGTCCGTGCTTTGCCGCACTTGCTCAGGCGTCCCCTGCGTTGCAATTTTGCCATTGGCCAGAATGATCACATGGTCTGCTATCGCAAAGGTCTGTTCCAGTTCATGCGATACAAAAATACTGGTCAACCCCATAGAGTCGTTCAATTGGCGAATCAAACGCGCTGCAGTGCCTAGAGAAATCGGGTCTAAGCCTGAAAACGGCTCGTCATACATCACCAACTCTGGGTCTAACGCAATCGCACGAGCTAACGCGATACGCCGTGCCATACCACCTGAAACCTCGCTCGGCATCAAATCGCGCGCACCGCGTAAACCAACAGCATTGAGCTTCATCAACACGATATCGCGAATCAAAGCATCGGGCAAATCTGTGTGCTCTCGCAAAGGGAATGCCACGTTTTCGAAAACTGACAAGTCCGCAAACAAAGCACCAAACTGAAACAACATGCCCATTCGACGACGCGCTGCGTAGATTTGCGTTTGGTTCATGGGCGTGACATCTTGGCCATCAAACAGCAATTGCCCTTGCTGAGCCTTGTTTTGCCCGCCAATCAGCCGCAAAATCGTCGTTTTACCGCCGCCAGACGCGCCCATCAACGCGGTCACTTTACCGCGCGGCACTGATAAGGAGATGTTGTCCAATATGACACGCTCACCGTAACCAAAGGACAGGTTACGCAGTTCAACGAGTGATTCAGAGTTTGATGTGGTCATAAATAAAAAAGGCCAGAGGGTGTCTGGCCTTTACATCATAAGGGATTACGCAAACATGAATATATTTACGAGTAGACCCTTACAAACTTATCGGGGTAAATCACTGAATCCCATCAAAAACTCATCGACTGAGCGTGCAGCTTGGCGGCCTTCACGAATCGCCCACACCACCAAGCTTTGGCCACGGCGCATGTCGCCAGCGACAAAGACTTTAGGCACGTTGGTTTCATAGCCGCCGATGAAATCGGTACCTGCTTTGGCGTTGCCGCGCGCGTCTTTGTCGATGCCAAACGCGTCCAAGATGGATGCAACTGGTGAAACAAAACCCATGGCCAAGAGCACCAAATCGGCTTTCAGCGTTTGTTCTGAGCCTGCCACTTCAACCATTTTGCCGTTTTTCCACTCAACACGAACGGTCTTCAAGCCAGTGACTTTGCCCGCATCTTTCCCCGTTCCGCCGATAAATTCTTTGGTCGAAATCGCAAACTCGCGTTCACAACCTTCGTCATGGCTGGAGCTGGTGCGCAGCTTGATCGGCCAGTTGGGCCAGGTCATGGGTCGGTTTTCTTCAACTGGAGGTTGTGGCATGACTTCAAACTGGGTGACGCTGACTGCGCCATGGCGGTTGCTGGTGCCCACGCAGTCAGAGCCTGTATCACCACCGCCAATGACGATGACATTTTTACCATCGGCGCGGAGTTGGTCTTTGACCTTATCCCCTGCATTGACCTTGTTTTGTAAAGGCAAAAACTCCATCGCAAAATGGATACCACTCAATTCACGACCTGGCACCGGCAAATCGCGCGATTGCTCTGCGCCGCCAGTGAGTATCACGGCATCAAACTCTTTGTCCAACTGTGCTGGTGTGATGGTTTCTTTCGCCCAGTTGATAACTTTGCTGTCTTTAGGAAGTTCACCCACCATGACGCCCAAGCGAAACTTGACGCCTTCCGCCTGCATTTGCTCCACACGGCGGTCGATGTGTGACTTTTCCATCTTGAAGTCGGGAATACCGTAGCGCAGCAAACCGCCAACGCGGTCGTTTTTTTCAAACAAAGTCACATCATGGCCGGCACGCGCCAACTGCTGCGCGGCTGCCATGCCAGCAGGGCCAGAGCCGATGACGGCCACTTTTTTGCCCGTTTTGTGCTTCGCCACAACGGGTGTGACCCAGCCTTCAGACCAAGCGCGGTCGATGATGGCGTGTTCGATGGACTTGATGCCCACCGCGTCATCATTCACGTTCAAGGTACAAGCGGCTTCGCATGGTGCAGGACAGATACGACCGGTGAACTCTGGAAAGTTGTTGGTGCTGTGCAGCACATCAATCGCCTCTTTCCAATCTGCCGGTTGACCGTGGTAAACCAGATCATTGAAGTCAGGGATGATGTTGTTGACCGGGCAGCCGCTGTTGCAAAACGGTGTGCCGCAATCCATACAACGCGCGGCTTGCGTTTTAGCCTGTTTGTCGTCCAAGCCGATGACGAATTCTTTGTAATTTTTGAGGCGCTCAGGCACAGCCTTGTAGCCCTCTTCCAAACGCTCAAATTCCATAAAGCCGGTTACTTTACCCATGATATTTTCCTGAAATTTTTATAATATTGACTATATTTTTTATAGCGTCTTAGGCAGCAGTTACAACGGCTACAGCTTCTTTTTTAGCTTGTATTTTCAACTTGGCAGCCGCCATCTCACCCAAAGCACGTTTGTACTCGATCGGGAAGACTTTGACGAACTTGGCGCGTGCCGTATCCCAGTTGTCCAGCAGCTCACGGGCGCGCTTGCTGCCGGTCCAGCGGTTGTGGTCTTCGAGCAGCTTTTTGAGCTGAACTTCGTCGGTTTGGCCTTTGTTCCAAATCGTTTTATCCATGGTCGCGGTTTGCTCGGTACTGGTCAGCACATTTTCCAAACTGACCATGGCCGTGTTGCAGCGTGTTGCAAACTGACCGTCTTCGTCGTAGACATAAGCGATACCGCCGCTCATACCCGCCGCGAAGTTGCGGCCGGTTTTACCCAAAACAACCGCTGTACCGCCCGTCATGTACTCGCAGCCATGGTCACCCGTGCCTTCAACGACAGCTGTCGCGCCTGACAAGCGCACGGCAAAGCGCTCGCCTGCCACGCCGCTGAAGAAGGCTTCGCCGCTGGTTGCGCCATACATCACCGTGTTGCCCACGATGGTGTTGCGCACCGCTTCACCACGGAAATCAATGCTTGGACGCACAACAATGCGGCCGCCAGACAAGCCTTTGCCGGTGTAATCGTTGGCGTCGCCAATCAAATACAGCGTGATGCCGTTGGCCAAGAACGCGCCGAAGGATTGACCGCCCGTGCCTTCCAGCTGGATGCGGATGGTGTCATCGGGCAAACCTTCAGGGCGCACTTTGGTCAGTGCGCCTGAGAGCATCGCGCCCAGCGAACGGTTCACATTGCGCGCCACTTCCATGAATTTGACTTTTTCACCGCGCTCAATCGCTGCTTTGGACTTTTCAATCAGCACATTGTCCAAGCTGCGCTCTAAACCGTGGTCTTGGTTTTCGACGTGGAATCGCGGCACATCCGCAGGGACTTGCGGCACAGCAAACAAACGGGCAAAGTCCAAGCCTTGGGCTTTCCAGTGTGCTATGCCTTGTTTCATGTCCAACAGATCGGCGCGGCCAATCAAATCGTCAAACTTGCGGATACCCAGCTGCGCCATGATGTGACGCACTTCTTCGGCGATGAAGAAGAAGTAGTTGACCACATGCTCAGGCTTGCCAGTGAATTTTTTGCGCAATTCAGGGTCTTGCGTCGCCACACCCACGGGGCAGGTGTTCAGGTGGCACTTGCGCATCATGATGCAGCCCTCCACCACCAAAGGTGCGGTGGCAAAGCCGAATTCATCCGCACCCAACAAGGCGCCAATCGCTACATCGCGGCCGGTTTTCATCTGGCCGTCAGCCTGCACACGGATGCGGCCGCGCAGGCGGTTCAGCACCAGGGTTTGCTGCGTTTCAGCCAGACCAATTTCCCACGGGCTGCCGCAATGCTTGATACTTGACCAAGGCGATGCACCCGTGCCGCCGTCATGACCGGCGATCACCACGTGGTCGGCCTTGCACTTGGCAACGCCGGCGGCAATCGTGCCCACACCCACTTCAGCCACCAGTTTGACACTGATACCGGCGTGCGGTGCGACGTTTTTCAAGTCATGGATCAGCTGCGCCAAGTCTTCAATGGAGTAAATATCGTGGTGCGGTGGTGGTGAAATCAAACCCACACCTGGCACGGAATGACGCAATTTGCCGATGTAATCGGACACCTTGGCACCAGGCAGTTGACCACCCTCACCCGGCTTGGCTCCTTGCGCCATTTTGATCTGAATCTGATCGGCACTGCTCAAATATTCAGCAGTGACGCCGAAGCGACCGGAAGCAACTTGCTTGATTTTGGAGCGCATGGAGTCGCCCGCATTCAGTGCGTAGTCCACCTCAAACACGTCTTTTCCCAGCAAGTCAGACATGGTCTGGCCCTGCTTGATAGGGATGCCTTTGAGCTCTTGGCGGTAACGCGCCGGGTCTTCACCACCCTCGCCGGTGTTGCTCTTGCCGCCAATGCGGTTCATGGCGACGGCGAGTGTGGAATGCGCTTCGGTCGAAATCGAACCCAAAGACATCGCACCAGTGGCGAAACGTTTGACGATTTCTTTGGCGGATTCAACTTCTTCGACCGGAATGGCTTTGCTGGGGTCGATTTTGAACTCAAACAAACCGCGCAGTGTCATGTGGCGCTTGGATTGGTCGTTGATCAACTGCGCATATTCTTTATACGTGCTCCAGTTGTTAGAGCGTGTGCTGTGCTGCAGCTTTGCAATCGCATCGGGCGTCCACATGTGCTCTTCACCGCGCACACGCCATGCGTATTCGCCGCCAGCTTCCAAACGGTTGGCCAGCACGGGCTTGTCACCAAACGCGTCTTGATGCATGCGGATACCTTCTTCGGCAATCTCGAAAACGCCTATGCCTTCTACGCGGCTGGCGGTGCCGGTGAAGTACTTGTTGATGGTCTCAGAATTCAGACCAATCGCCTCGAACAACTGCGCACCGCAGTAGCTCATATAAGTAGACACGCCCATTTTGGACATGATTTTGGACAAGCCCTTGCCAATCGCCTTGACGTAGTTGTAAATGGCTTTGTCTGCGCTCAAATCACCCGGCAAATCTTTGTGAATCGCTTGCAGTGTTTCCATAGCGAGGTACGGGTGCACCGCTTCCGCGCCGTAACCGGCCAACACCGCAAAGTGGTGCACCTCACGGGCAGAGCCGGTTTCAACCACCAAACCGGCCGTCGTACGCATGCCCTCACGCACCAAATGCTGGTGGATGGCTGACAAGGCCAGCAAAGCTGGAATCGCCACCTGCGTAGCTGTCACAAAACGGTCGCTGATGATGAGGATATTGTGCCCCCCCTTGATGGCGTCAACCGCTTGTGCGCACAAAGACGCCAGCTTGGCTTCCACGCCTTCGTCACCCCACGACAAGGGGTAAGTGATGTCCAACGTGCAGCTGCGGAACTTGCCGTTGGTGTATTTTTCAATCTCACGCAACTTGGCCATGTCGGTGAAGTTCAGCACTGGCTGGCTGACTTCCAAACGCATCGGCGGGTTCACGTGGTTGATGTCCAGCAAGTTCGGTTTCGGGCCGATGAAGGATACCAGCGACATGACGATGGCTTCGCGGATTGGGTCAATCGGCGGATTGGTCACTTGTGCGAACAACTGCTTGAAGTAGTTGTACAGCGGTTTGTTTTTGTCAGATAGCACGGCCAACGGGCTGTCGTTGCCCATGGAGCCAATGCCTTCTTCGCCATTGGCGGCCATCGGACTCATCAGGAACTTGATGTCTTCCTGGGTGTAGCCAAAGGCTTGCTGGCGGTCCAGCAGATCGGCGGTCACGTGCTCGGAACCCGTTGTTTGTGGCTCTGTGGCGCTGATGGGCAACTCTTGCGCCGATTCACCGGCCACTGGGGTTTCCACATCGTCCAAACGGATGCGCAAGTTGTCGATCCACTGCGTATACGGTTTGCTGTTGGCGAGGTTGGCTTTGATCTCTTCATCATCAATCATGCGGCCTTGTTCGAGGTCGATCAAGAACATCTTGCCCGGCTGCAAGCGCCATTTGCGGACGATTTTGTTCTCAGGCACCGGCAACACGCCAGATTCTGAGCCCATGATGACCAAGTCGTCATCCGTCACGCAGTAGCGGCTTGGGCGCAGGCCATTGCGGTCCAGCGTCGCGCCGATTTGGCGACCGTCGGTAAAGACGATGCTGGCGGGGCCGTCCCACGGCTCCATCATGGCGGCGTGGTATTCGTAAAACGCTTTGCGGCGTGCGTCCATCGTCGTGTGCTGTTCCCACGGCTCAGGAATCATCATCATCACGGCTTGGCTGATGGGGTAACCGGCCATGGTGAGCAGCTCTAAACAGTTGTCAAACGTGGCTGTGTCGGACTGGTCGGCAAAGCTGATCGGGTACAGCTTTTGCAAGTCTGCACCCAAGACTGGCGACGACATCACGCCTTCGCGCGCTTTCATCCAGTTGTAGTTGCCCTTAACGGTGTTGATCTCGCCGTTGTGCGCGACATAGCGGTACGGGTGCGCCAATGGCCACTCAGGGAAGGTGTTGGTCGAGAAACGCTGGTGCACCAAACCCAGCGCAGACACGCAGCGCTCATCAGCCAAATCCAAGAAGTAAGTGCCCACTTGGTCTGCCAGCAGCAAGCCCTTGTAAATCACCGTGCGGCTGGACATGCTAGGCACGTAATATTCTTTGCTGTGCGTCAAATTGAGGTTTTGGATATTCTTGCTGGCGCTTTTGCGAATCACGTACAACTTGCGCTCCAACGCGTCCTGCACGATCACGTCATTGCCGCGACCAATGAAAACCTGCTTCAAAATCGGCTCTTTGGCGCGCACAGTCGGCGACATCGGCATGTCGCGGTTGACAGGTACATCGCGCCAACCCAGCAACACCTGGCCTTCGGCTTTGATCGCGCGTTCCATCTCCTGCTCGCACGCCAAGCGCGACGCATGCTCTTTCGGCAAAAAGATCATGCCGACGCCGTATTCACCCGCAGCGGGCAACTCGACGCCATGCTTGGCCATTTCTTCGCGATACAAAGCATCAGGCAGCTGAATCAAAATGCCCGCGCCGTCACCCATCAACTTGTCTGCACCCACAGCGCCCCGGTGGTCCAAGTTTTGCAAAATCTGCAAAGCGTTTTTGACGATGTCGTGCGATTTCTTACCCTTGATATGCGCCACAAAACCCACGCCGCAAGCGTCGTGCTCTTGGCTACCGGCGTACAAACCGTTTTTGGTCAAATGTTCGACCTCTTGAGCATGGGTCAATGAAGTAGTTGGAATCAAGTTTGTCATAGCGCAGTCCTCGGTCAGCAAATCTAGAAAGGGTGTCAATTTTACTGCACTGCAACAAGCTTGCCAATAAAAATAATTGGGGTCAGATTCCAATTATTAGTTGACTATTTTACTTAGTGTTTAATTGGGGACAGATTAAATGCAATCATAATTATCTTTAAAAAATGCTATATTTTTTATAGCTATTTAGGCAACAAATACGCCGGATAGAGGCATAAAAGCACCATTTATTTCATATTTTAGGTGCTTTCAAAGGCCGCCCTGCCGCCACTTTACTCACCCGCCGCTGGGTGAGCGTTTGCAAACCCGCCACAAAATCTTTGTCCCCCAGCGCCCAGCCGCGCAACGCCGCATCGGTCAACTGCACCGTTTGCGATGCGCTGATACCGCCACGCACCAAATCGGCATAAGCAGCTTCCCGCGCAAACGGCGTGTTGCCCAGCCCCCACACCAGCGGATGCGGCGTGATCAATTTGTCGACTTTTTGACCAATATAGTGCCCGTGGCTAGACCAAGCGTAGTCCGCAGCTTCAGCCGAATTAGCCACCAACCCCGCCCGCACAGGGTTCAAATCCAAATACGCCATGCAGGTCAGCAAATATTGGTCGGTATCAATCACCGTCGATTTGTAGCGCCCCTCCCACAACGTGCCTGTGCGCCCCTGCGCATCGTTAAACCACCGCACATACCGCCGCCCCACAGCCTGCATCATCTGCGGCAGCCCAGCGGCAGTTTCAGGCGTGGCCAGCAGGTGAAAGTGATTGGGCATCAGCACGTAAGCATGAATAGCGACTTTGAACTTTTGCGCGTTTTCAAGCAGCAGGATCAGCAGCGTCTGGTAATCCGCCTGCGAGGCAAAAATAGCCTGACGGTTGTTCCCCCGTTGGATGATGTGGTGCGGGTAGCCAGGGAGGGTTAAGCGGGGTAATCGTGCCATAACATGCTATTCAATTTATCCAATCAGACGATTTTAATTGGAATCTGACCCTAATTATTGGGATTTATAGTTACTATATTTTTAATAGCTTCTTAGGCTATAAATACGCGGTCTATAGCCATATTTACACCTAAACGAGCTTAAATCGCGTCTGCAACAGCTCTTGCAGTCCAAACTGCGTCAACACTTCGCGTAAGTGGTTGGCAGCACTCAATTTTTGGGCACCGGTGTATTTTGCCAAAATCAATTCGTTTTTCATGCTGTGCTCCCAGCCGACCAGCTCTGTCACAGTGACTTGGTAGCCGCTGGCCTCTAGGTAGAGGCAGCGCAGGACGTTGGTGATTTGGCTGCCTAGCTCGCGGGTGTGCAGGGGATGGCGCCAGAGTTCGGCGAGCGGGGTTTTGGCGACGGCTAGGCCGCGGTTATTACGCAAGTGAGCGGCCACTTCGGCCTGGCAGCAGGGCACCAAAACCATGTATTTGGCGCGCTTTTGCAGGCCGAAGGCGATGGCGTCGTCGGTGGCCGTATCGCAGGCGTGCAAAGCGGTGACGATGTCGATTTGCGGCGGTAAGTCGGCAGACTGGGCGGATTCTGCAACGCTGAGGTTGAGGAAGGACATGCCTGTGAAGCCGAGCCTTGCGGCCAGTTCACGGGATTTTTGCACCAGCTCGGCGCGGGTTTCGATGCCGTAGATGTGGTCGTCAGCATGACTTAAACGCTTGGTTTTTTTCTCCAGTGCGTTGAAAAACAGGTCATAAATGATGAAGCCGAGGTAGGATTTTCCTGCGCCGTGATCGGCCAAGGTCAAGCCTTTGTCTGAAGCGGGCAATTCCAGCAGCAACTTTTCAATGAAACCGTAGAGGTGGTACACCTGCTTGAGCTTGCGGCGCGAGTCTTGGTTGAGCTTACCTTCGCGGGTGAGGATGTGCAGCTCTTTGAGGAGTTCTAGAGACTGGCCTGGGCGGATTTCATACGCGACCAGATCGGGTTTCGCAGTC
>CANKRG010000035.1 GCA_947485165.1 Comamonadaceae bacterium | reverse complement strand
GCGTAGTCAAACGTCAGCACATTGGTGGCGTAATCCTTTTTGCGGTAGCTCGCATTCAGCGCTTGGCCTTCTTCCGCATCGACAATGCGCACGGTGATTTCGGCGGATTCAACGTCAGCCAGCAACGCATGTTTGAGGTATTTGGTCACCGCATGGCGCGGTAAGGCCACCCGATGGCGCGCGACATCGGAAAA
The DNA here is from genome assembly GCA_947485165.1 of Comamonadaceae bacterium. Lineage (GTDB taxonomy): Bacteria > Pseudomonadota > Gammaproteobacteria > Burkholderiales > Burkholderiaceae_C > Aalborgiella. Next base: position 23,183 of record CANKRG010000035.1, on the reverse strand, counting down.
TTTGGCAAATTGAAGGGAAAGTGTTAATTGCATTGTCATTGCCAAGTTTTAAAATTTTAAGGGTGTTTTATGCCTCTAGCCGGCGTATTTATTGCCAAAGTAGCTATTAAATATATAGCAAATTAAGCTTGCTATTTCGCTGACTTTTTAGCATCATACGCGTCTACGATGCGCGCAACCAGCGGATGGCGCACCACATCGGCGCTGGTAAATTTTGTAATCGCAATGCCTTGCACCCGCTGCAACACCTTTTCAGCATCCACCAAGCCGCTGAGCTGGGTTTTGGGCAAGTCAATCTGGCTCACATCGCCGGTGATCACCGCTTTGGCGCCAAAACCAATGCGCGTTAAAAACATTTTCATCTGTTCGGCGGTGGTGTTTTGCGCTTCGTCTAGGATGATGAAAGCGTTGTTCAGCGTGCGGCCACGCATGAAAGCCAGCGGTGCGACTTCTAGCTGCTGCCGCTCAAACGCTTTTTGCACCTTGTCAAAACCCATCAATTCGTACAAAGCGTCGTATAAAGGACGTAAATACGGGTCAATTTTTTGCGTCAAATCCCCCGGCAAATAGCCCAAACGCTCGCCCGCTTCTACGGCAGGGCGGGTTAAAACGATGCGTTGTACACTGCTGCGCTCCAGCGCATCCACCGCGCTAGCCACCGCCAAGTAGGTTTTGCCCGTACCGGCTGGGCCAATGCCCAGGGTGATGTCGTGGCTGGCAATGTTGTCTAAATAGGTTTGCTGGTTCGGCGTTCTGGCTTGCAAGTCTAGGCGACGTGTGACCAGACCGCCGTCTTTTTTACCGGTTTTGACCAAATCTGGGTCGCCAGCGAGCATGATTTGCACAATATCCGTCGCAATCGGCTTGTCTGCCATCTCGTACAGCGCTTGCAGCATTTCCAGCGCCAACGCTGCTTTTACCTTGGTGCCGTCAATTTTGAACTGCTCGTGCCGGTGCGCAATGCTGACACCCAGCTCGGCTTCTATGGTTCGCAAATGCACGTCTAGCGGGCCGCAGGTGTGGCCGGTGCGGGTGTTATTGGGCGGTGAAAAGGTGTGACGCAGAATCAAGTGCAGAATCCTTAGATAATCATGTTACATCGCATTTAGGTGTTCTAATTTACACCAAGACAAGCTTACCCCACATAACGACAAGACAAACCTACATGATTGGTAAATTAACCGGCACGTTGTGCGACAAAAACCCACCGCAAATCGTCATCGATTGCCACGGCGTAGGTTATGAGGTGGATGTGCCCATGAGCACCTTTTACAACCTGCCGCCATTGGGTGAACAGGTCACACTGTTGACGCATTTCGTTGTGCGTGAAGACGCGCAAATCCTGTTTGGCTTTCAAACCGCGCGAGAACGCTCGGCGTTTCGCCAGCTCATCAAAATCTCTGGCGTCGGTGCGCGCACCGCTTTGTCTGTGCTGTCGGGCATGAGCGTGGGCGAGTTGGCACAAGCCATCACCCTGCAAGAAGCCGGCAGATTGATCAAAGTACCCGGCATCGGTAAGAAAACCGCCGAGCGCTTGTTGTTAGAGCTCAAAGGCAAAATGGGTGCGGACATTGGCTTGCCCACGCACGCGGGCAGCGATGCACAAATCGACATTTTGCAGGCGTTGGTGGCACTGGGTTACAGCGACAAAGAAGCCGCCTTGGCACTGAAAGCGCTGCCGCAAGAGGTGAGCGTGAGTGACGGTATCAAGCTGGCACTGCGCGCCTTGGCTAAATAGTCGACGACATAATTAAAAACAAACATGAGCATCCAAACCGACGATTTCGGCCTGCCGCCACCGGACAAGCGGGTGATGTCTGCCGCTGCCGCTTCGCCCAACGAAGAAGCGGTTGAGCGTGCCTTGCGGCCTAAGTTGTTTGACGAGTACGTGGGGCAAACCAAGGTGCGGGAGCAGCTGGAGATTTTCATTGGTGCGGCCAAAATGCGCCATGAGGCGATGGACCATGTGCTGCTGTTTGGACCGCCGGGCTTGGGGAAAACCACCTTATCGCACATCATCGCGCACGAATTAGGCGTCAATTTACGTCAAACCAGCGGGCCAGTGCTTGAAAAGCCAAAAGATTTGGCAGCGCTCTTGACCAATTTGGAAAAGAACGATGTGTTGTTCATCGACGAAATTCACCGCCTCAGCCCGGTGGTGGAAGAGATTTTGTACCCCGCATTGGAAGATTTTCAGATCGACATCATGATTGGCGAAGGGCCATCGGCACGCTCAATCAAGCTGGATTTACAGCCCTTCACACTGGTGGGTGCGACCACACGGGCGGGCATGTTGACGAATCCGTTGCGTGACCGCTTTGGTATTGTCTCGCGGCTGGAGTTTTACTCGTCGCAAGAATTAGCGCGGATTGTGAAGCGCAGCGCGAACTTGCTGAATGTGCCGACGGACGAAGAGGGTGGCTTTGAGATTGCCCGCCGCTCGCGCGGCACACCACGCATTGCCAACCGCCTGCTGCGCCGCGTGCGCGATTATGCCGACGTCAAAGGCAAAGGGCGCATCACGCTAGAGATTGCCAACAAAGCCTTGGCGATGCTTGATGTGGATCCGCAGGGCTTGGACATCATGGACCGCAAGATGCTGGAGGCGGTGATTCACCGATTCGATGGCGGGCCGGTGGGGCTAGACAACATCGCCGCCAGCATTGGTGAAGAGCGCGACACGATTGAAGACGTGATTGAGCCGTATTTGATTCAGCAAGGCTACCTGCAACGCACCCCGCGTGGACGGATTGCCACATTGGCTGCGTATCGACACTTGGGTGTGCTGCCGCCTAAGAACAGCGCTGTGCTGTTTAACGAGAAAGAATAAGCCAGTTCCGTTCGGACTGAGCTTGTCGAAGTCATCGCAACCCTTCGCCAAGCTCAGGGCGAACGGGTTTGTTGAATCTACTAGTGCAACACGCGAGCACCTGGCGTGTCCGCCTCTAACACGAAGAGCGCGACAGGTGCTTCAAACCGCTCGCCATCTTCAGCCACACAAAAATAGCTGCCATGCATGGTGCCAGACGGCGTGCGCAAACGGCAACCACTGCTGTACTGGAACGATTCACCGGGTTTGAGCAAGGGCTGATGCCCAACCACACCCAAGCCTTTGACCTCTTCGGTATGACCCGAAGCGTCCACAATCACCCAGTGCCGTGAAATCAGCTGGGCTGGCACACTGCCAGCGTTGTTCACCGTGATGGTGTAGGCGAAAGCGTAGCTGTCCTCTTGCGGGTCAGACTGCTCGGCGATGTATTGCGAAGTGACGGAAACTTCAAATTTATAGGTCGACATAGCCTGCTAGTTTATCCCTAAGCAGAAGGGTTTGCTTAGCAGACTAGTCGACAAACGCATCAGGCAACGCGCCGATTCGACCAATATTTAGCCGCGCGCGGCAAAACCAGCACCGCCAAAACGACCACAATCAAGGTCAAGGACATGGGTCGCTCTAAAAACACCGTCCATTTGCCTTCTCCAATGGACAGTGCGTTGCGCAATTGTGCCTCTGCCAAAGGCCCCAAAATCATGCCGACAACGACGGGCGCTGTGGGGAAGTCAAAGCGCCGCATCACCACCCCAACGACGCCAATGATGTAGAGCAACACCAAATCAAACGCACTTTGACGCATGCCATACACACCGACCGTGGCGAAAATCAAAATACCGGCGTACAAGTACGGTTTAGGTATTTTGAGCAGCTTGACCCACATGCCCACCAGCGGTAAATTTAGAATCAACAGCATCACGTTACCGATATAAAGCGACGCAATCAAAGCCCAAACCAAGGCGCCTGAGGTTTGGAACAACTGTGGACCAGGCTGGATGCCATAACTTTGAAAAGCGCCCAACAAAATCGCCGCCGTATTTGACGTTGGAATGCCCAACGTTAAAAGCGGAATCAAGGTGGCTGTAACGGCGGCGTTGTTGGCCGCTTCTGGGCCAGCCACGCCTTGAATCGCCCCTTTGGTGCCGAAATCAGTGCTGTCTTTGGCGAGTTTTTTCTCAGTGGCGTAGCTTAAAAAAGTCGGTATCTCGGTGCCGCCGGCTGGAATCGTGCCAAACGGGAAACCGATGGCTGTGCCGCGCAGCCAAGCTGGCCACGATTTACGCCAATCGCTTTTGCTCATGTGCACGCTGCTCAGCTTGTTTTGCGTCTCTGCCGTTTTGCCTTCGTAAAGCACAGCATACAAAGCCTCAGCCACGGCAAACAAACCTACTGCGACCAACACAATTTCAATGCCATCGAGCAATTCGGACACACCGCCTGTATAGCGGGCTTGGCCAGAAATTTGATCCATGCCGATCAAACCCACCGCCAAACCGATGAACAGCGCCACCATGCCACGCAAGGTGCTTTTGCCCAATACCGCACTAACTGTTGTAAACGCAAACAGCATCAGCATGAAGTACTCTGGTGGCCCCAGTTGCACGGCAAAATTAGCCAGCATCGGTGCAAACAAAGTGACCAAGACCGTTGCTATCGTGCCAGCCACGAAAGAGCCAATCGCCGCAGTAGCCAACGCCGCTCCAGCACGGCCACTTTTGGCCATTTTATTGCCTTCCATGGCCGTGACCATGCTGCCAGTTTCACCCGGCGTGTTCAACAAGATGGAGGTGGTCGAGCCACCATACATGGCGCCGTAATAAATGCCCGCAAAGAAAATCATCGACGCCGTAGCATCCACCTTGGTGGTGATGGGCAACAACATCGCCACCGCAACGGCGGGGCCAATGCCTGGCAATACGCCTACGGCTGTGCCCACGGCGCAACCTATCAAACACCACAACAAATTAATCGGGGTTGCAGCCGTTGCAAACCCCAGCATCAGCTGGTTCCAAACTTCCATCAAAGCCAACCTGTTGAAGTTAAGCCTGGCAAATTGATGGCCAACAGTTTGGTAAACATCCAATACACAGGGGCAGAAATAGCCGCGCCTATGAGCAAGTCTTTGGTGCATTGTTTCACATCAAAACCACCTATTTTGTCGGCCTCAGCCGTACGCAGACCCCGAACAGCCAGCGCGAAACACAGGGTGCAACTCAAGATAAAACCAATCGTAGTGATTAACGCTGCATTGGCCAGCAAACCAGCAGACATCCATGCAAAACCTGACCAAAAGCCTGTTTCTGCGCCATTTGGGGCTTCCATGTTGCGAAAGCCACCACGACGCGCCTCCCAAATAATCCATGCGCCACACACAAGTAGCACGACAGAAACCAGCACAGGCAAAAAATTAGGCCCGACGCCGGCGTAGCCAGCTTCAGCAGGAATCATGGCAGCCCCTGCTGCCATCACAACGCCTACAGCCAATACACCGCAGCCGACCCATAATTGACCACTGGTTTGTGTGGCAGCGGGTGTATGGGTGCTCGTCATTACAGCATGCCAGCCAAGTGCATGGTACCGCGCAAGCTTGCAAACTCATTGTCGACAAAATCGTCAAACGGCTTACCCGTCAGGACTGCCGATGTCCAGTTGTTTTTCTCCAGCGACTCGGCCCAGGCCTTGGATTTGGTAGCTTTCACCACGATGTCTGTCAACGCAGCACGCTGCTCAGCAGTGATGCCAGGCGCACCATAAACACCGCGCCAATTGCCCAACACCACATCGTAGCCTTGCTCTTTCATGGTGGGAACATTGATACCAGGCAAACGCTTTTCTGACGTCACCCCAATCGCGCGCATTTTGCCGGCGGTGATGTACTCCGCAAACTCGCTGTAGCCACTGCCGCCCACTTTGACGTTGCCGCCCAAAATAGCGGCAATCGCCTCACCACCGCCACGGAAGGCCACGTAGTTGACCTTCTTAGGGTCCACGCCCACTTTGCCTGCCAGCATAGACGCTGAAATATGCTCTGTAGAACCTTTCGAACCACCGCCCCAAGTCACACTACCTGGGTCTTTTTTCATTTGCTCAACCACATCTTTCATGGTTTTGAACGGCGAATTGGCGGGTACCACAAACACGTTGTACTCGCTGGTCAAACGCGCAATGGGCGTTACTTTGTCCAAACCCACTTGCGGTTTGCCTGTGATGATGCCGCCCAACATGACCGCACCCATCATCATCAATGAATTTGCATCGCCTTTACTGGCGTTGACGAATTGAGCCAAGCCAATGACGCCAGCCGCGCCACCCTTGTTGTCATATTGCACGGTATCCGCAGATTTTGCATCCAACATGGCTTTGCCAAGCGCGCGGCCTGTGGTGTCCCAACCACCGCCTGGGTTGGCCGGAATCATCATTTTGATATTGGCAGCTGCATGTGCCGTCAAAGGCAAAGCGCCTGCCGCTGCCAAAGCAGCTAAAGATTTGAGAAATGTATCGCGACGCATCATAGACTCCTGATTGAATAAAGACAATAAGTTATTAGCAAATGGTAGGATTGCTTAACCTCCAAATGATGCCGTGCTTGGCTGTCGTTTGGCTGTCGAAAACCATGATTTTTAACAGGGAAAACACTTAGAAGATGCTGTTTTGCCGCCTATTTTTCTTGTTTATGCTAGGGTGCTGGCTGTGAAACTATTAATTGTTGAAGACGATCTCGCCATGCAAACAGCACTACAACGTGCGCTGAGTTCGCGTGCTATCACCGTCGCTGTTTGTGGTGATGGCTTGCAAGCACTGACCGCATGGAAGCAGTTGCAACCCGATGTGGTTTTGCTTGACTTAACTTTGCCCAGCCTAGATGGTTTGGCCGTGCTATCTCAAGCTCGTCAGCTTGGGCTGCTAACACCCGTACTTATTTTGACGGCCAGAAGCACAGTGGGCGACCGTGTTATTGGTCTGAATGCTGGTGCGGATGACTATCTAGCCAAACCATTTGATTTGGATGAATTAGAAGCGAGACTGCGCGCATTGCACAGACGCAACCTGACAACACTGACAGAGCCCAGTAGCGAAATTATTCAGGCGGGGCAGCTGCGCTATAACAAACAAAGTGGTGCCATCTACTGCAACGACACGGTGATTGACTTAACACCCCGCGAACTGGCTTTACTCGTGCCTTTAATGAGAAAAGTGGGGCATGCCGTCAGCAAAGAACAACTTTTTAAACTGGTATTTCCCAACGCCACTGAAGTGCAATACGAAGCCATCGAAGTGGTGGTTTACCGTTTGCGAAAAAAACTGACCGACACGGGTGTGAATTTAATGACCTTGCGTGGGCTTGGCTACTTGCTTAAAGAGGATGCCCACGTGTGAAGCGCGCGACCTCATTGCGCCGAACCTTGCTGATCGGCATTTTGGCACCGATATGTTTGTTTGTGGCGGTGGATACTTTCTTTTTGTACCGCCAAGCGCTGTCTGCCATCAACACCGCGTATGACCGCACCTTGTTGGCCTCTGCTAAATCCATTGGTGAATTGCTCAAAGTGGAAGGCGTGGGCGAGCAAGCGCAAATCAGCACGACCATTCCCTACGCTGCGCTGGAAGCTTTTGAGGCAGACAACCGCAGCCGCATGTTTTACCGCGTTTCAAGCACACGTGGCAAATTGATTGATGGCTTTGAAGATTTGCCACTTTGGCAAGGCACACTGCCAGACAAAGGGCCTTACGCTGCGTTGGTTGATTTTTATGACAGCCAATTCAGAGGTGATGCGATTCGTATGGCGGTGCTGTTGCAACCGGTGGCCAGTGAGAACGGCTTGGGCATGGCGATTATTCAAGTCGGCGAAACTTTGGAACTCAGGCAGGTTTTAGCACGTCAAATTTTGGTTGAAACACTCTGGCGGCAAGCCTTGTTAATTTTCGTGCTGGCTGCCATGGTTATTTGGGTGGTGCAGCGAGCGACACGGCCTGTACGACGCATGAGTTTGGAGCTGCAAGCACGCCCCGTGGGCGATCTCTCTCCCATCGCAGCAACCGATGCGCCGCGCGAACTGCAACCTTTGATCGTCGGCACCAACGACGTGATGGCCAGACTCAACAGTTTGCTTAAACATCAAAAGCGATTTATACGTGACACCTCACACCAGTTACGCACACCCTTGGCCGTGCTTAAAACCCAAGTTCAATCGGCGCTGCGCGGCGATGTTGCACCCTTGGTTGCGCTGCAAGAAATCAAACACACGGTTGAGCGTGCCACCTATTTGGCCAACCAAATGCTGGCACTCTCAAAAGTCGAGCAGTTGCGCCAACAAGCAGATGCAACTGTACTGAACTGGGCGAGTTCGTTGCGCGACGTGACTTTGGATATTTCACCGTTGATTGCCGAAAAGAATCTGGATTTTGAAATCCATACCGAAAACACCCACATCCTCGCGCATGACTGGATGCTGCGCGAATTGTCACGCAATCTACTGCACAACGCGATCAAATACAGCCCTGTTGGTGGCGCATTAAGCGTTCGGCTGGAGGTGCAAGGTCTATTTGCGCAACTCACCATCCGCGACAGTGGTCAAGGCATTTCAGCGGAGCTGCAAGAGCGCTTGTTCCAGCCCTTTTCCGCCGGCGACATCCGCACAGGTTCGGGTTTGGGACTCGCCATTTGTCTGGAAGTGGTCAAGGCTCTGAAAGGCAGCATCGCCTTGACCAACAGACACGGCCGCGACGACTCCCAACACCCTGGCAAGCTCACCACAGGCAAAGTGATTGGTTTAGACACCGTCGTGCGGCTGCCCTTGGAAGACCACCGAAGTCGCGCAAGCGGCGCAAATACAAGCTAGATTGCGCTTTTCTGGCGGTACGCGCGCCAGAAAATCCGCATCAAACCTGACCGCCGTACACCAGCAGGGCGCTTGTTTGACACCGGTTTCGCGTTCGATTTCCATCGCGCATTGGTTGATGAGCCCGCACAGAGGGCATTTACTGGCTGTAGTCGGCGTATTCATTGTTTATGCAGCTCTTTATTTGATAGCTATATTCAGATTTTCTTCAACTATTGCTTTTCTAAACGTCACTTTACGCCAAGCCCATTTCAACGCGGCGGGCACATCGTCCACCAGGGTGAACACCGCCGGAATCACCAACAAGCTGAGGAATGTGGAGGTGATCAAGCCACCAATCACCGCCACCGCCATCGGGCTGCGGAAGCTGCCGTCAGCGCTGCCCCAGCTCAAAGCAATGGGCAGCATGCCGGCACCCATGGCGATGGTGGTCATGACAATCGGGCGGGCACGTTTGTGACAGGCGTCTAAGAGCGCATCGACGCGGGACATAGGCGGTACCGCAGGCTGCGTTTCAGTGGCATGGCGACCACGGCGTGCTTCGATGGCGTATTCCACCAGCAAAATGGAATTCTTTGTTGCTACACCCATCAACATCACCAAACCAATCAACGACGGCATAGAAAACGATTTTTGGGCGATCATCAAACCCACAAAAGCACCGCCCAAGGACAATGGCAGAGCCGCCAAAATGGTGACCGGATAGAGCAAGTTTTTGAACAACAACACCAAAACAATGTAAATGCAGAGCACGCCGATGCCCATGGCCAGCGTAAAGCTGGCAAACAGCTCCTGAAAGACCTCCGCATCGCCAATCGTGACTTGCTTCACCGAAGCCGGCAAATTTTGAATCGACGGCAGTTTGGCAACAGCAGTCGTCATGTCGCCCAGCGCCACACCCGTCAGCTCCACCTCAAACTGCACATTGCGGGAGCGGTTGAAACGGTCGATCACCGCTGGGCCGCCGGCTAACTCGAGACTGGCGACTTGGCTCAGCATGACCGTGCCCCGGCTGCTCGGCACCCTCAAGCGCTCCAGCGTTGCCAAATCGGTCTTGGCATCATCCGCCAAGCGCACCACGATGGGCACTTGGCGCTGTGACAAATTGAGTTTTGGCAGCGCCGCATCGTAATCACCGACGGTGGCGACGCGCAGTGTCTCACCGATGGCGGCACTGGTCACGCCCAAGTCGGCCATGTTGGCAAAGTTAGGGCGGACGGTTACTTCAGGACGAACCAAGGAGGCACTGGAAGCAATAGAACCCAAACCTGGAATCGTGCGCAGGTCTTTCTCAATGGCCGCTGCTGCTGAGGCCAAAGCCAGTGGGTCTTCACTGGTGAGCGCCAAAATGTATTTTTCGCCCGAGCCGCCCAAACCCACTTTGCTCCGCACGGCGGGTACGCTTTCCATCGCAAGGCGAATATTGTTTTCAATCACCTGCTTGCGCGGTCGCTCACCACGCTTGGTCAGCAAAATAGTCAACGTGGCTTTGCGCGCTTCCGCCGCGCCACCGGGTGCAAAAGGGTCCGTTCCCGCTGCGCCGCCGCCTATGGTGGTGTAGACCGACTTGACGTGCTCCAATTTGCCGATCAAGCTGCGCGCAAGCTCTGCCGATGCTTGGGTTTCTGACAGCCTGGTACCAGGTGGCAGCTCCAAGTACACCTGCGTTTGGCTGTTGTCATCTGGTGGAATAAAGCCCTGCGGCAAGAAGGGGATGAGTGCCAGTGAGCCTATGAAAAATGCGCCTGCGGCTGCGCTGGTGATCCAGCGGTGGCTGATGCACCAGCGGCTGGCCTTCATGTACCAGTGCATGATGGCGCCTTCTTTTGCCACGTAATTGACGATGGGCTGCAAGAGATAGGCCGCCATCATGGGCGTCAACATCCGCGCCACTACCAAGGATGCCAGCACCGCCAGAGAGGCTGTCCAACCAAATTGCTTGAAGAATTTGCCGACGATGCCGCTCATGAATGCCAAGGGTAAAAATACGGCAATCAAACTGAAGGTTGTCGCAATCACAGCCATGCCAATTTCATCGGCCGCTTCCATCGCGGCTTGGTAGGGCGTTTTGCCCATGCGCAAATGGCGCACGATGTTTTCCACCTCCACAATCGCATCGTCCACCAAAATGCCGATCACCAAGCTCAGCGCGAGCAAGGTGACGATATTGATGGTGAAGCCCAGGTACTCCATGCCGATGAAAGCTGGAATCACCGACAACGGCAAAGCCACGGCGGACACAAAGGTGGCGCGCCAATCGCGCAGAAACAACCACACCACCAGCACCGCCAACAAAGCACCTTCGATCAACAAGGTGATCGACGCGCCGTACTCTTCTTCCACCGGTGTCACAAAGTCAAACGCTTCCGTCAACGCAATGTCTGGGTGCGCAGCTTGCAATTCTTTCAGCGCTGCGCGTACGCCACGGCCGGCTTCCACCTCACTCGCGCCCTTGCTGCGAGACACTTCAAAGCCGACCACCGGTTTGCCGTTCAGCAGCGCGGCCGAGCGTTGTTCAGCGACTGTGTCTTTGACCTCTGCAATTTGGTCTAAACGGATTTTCCGGCCATTCAATGACAGCTCAATGGCACTCAATTCTGCGGCAGATTTGACGCTGGCCAGCGTGCGGACGGGTTGCTCGCTGGTGCCCAAATCGGTGCGCCCACCTGCCGTATCAAGTTGCACCAAACGCAGTTGCCGCGACACGTCTGCCGGGCTGATGCCTAAAGATGCCATCTTGGCTTGGTCTAAAGCGACACGCACTTCGCGCGTCACGCCGCCCACTCGGGTGACCGAGCCCACACCTTTCACCGCCAACAAACGGCGATTGATCGTGTCATCGACAAACCAGCTCATCGCCTCGTCATCCATGTTTTTGCTGCGAATGGCATAAGCCAAAATCGGTGCGCCCGCAATATTGATTTTGCTGACCACCGGGTCGCGCACATCAGACGGCAAATCTGCCCGCACTTGCTGCACGGCAGAGCGCACTTCGTCCAGCGCTTCTTGCGTGGGTTTTTCTAAGCGAAATTCAGCCGTGATGGTGACCGCGCCATCTTGCACTTTGGTGTAGATGTTTTTCAAACCATTGAGCGACGCGATTGAATTTTCTATCTTGCGTGCAACGTCTGTTTCTAGCTGCGCTGGCGATGCGCCAGGCAAGCTGGCCGAAATGACAATGTTGGGCACTTCCAAATCAGGAAAGTTTTGCACTTTCATGTTTTGGTAGCTCAAAACGCCAGCAAAGCACAACATCACGAAGAACATGATGGCGGCAATCGGGTTGCGGATACACCAGGCGGAGACGTTCATTATTTCGCTCCTGCAGTTTTAGCTTCTACAACTTTGACCGTATCGCCATCCGCTAAAAAGCTAGCGCCACTGGCGACAAAACGGTCGCTGGATTTAGCGCCTTGCTTGATTTCAACCGCGTCACCCACACGGCGACCTGTTTCCAGTTTCACTTGTGTGACTTTGTTGTTGGCCTCAACACGCATGGCGTAGGTGAAGCCATCACGCAGTACCAAGGCTTGCTGCGGCAGCGTCAGTGCATTGGCGGCACCCAAAGCAAACTCGCCCTTGGCAAACATGCCGGCTTTGACACCTGTATTCGCTGGCAAATCGACGTACACCAAAGCGTTGCGCGTGGCAGCATCCACCGTGGGCGCGATGGTGCGCACCGTGCCTTCGACCTGTGCGCCGCTGGCTGCGGTCACCGTCGCTTTGGAACCGGGTTTGATGCTGGCGATTTCATGGCTGGTGACCTCAGCGCGCCACTCTAAACGACCGCCGCGGATCAGGCGGAACAACTCGGCACCGGCACCGACGACGGCCCCTACCGTGGCACCACGGGCAGAGATCACACCATTGTCGGGTGCACGGACTTGTGTGTTTTGGGTGCGCACGCCTTGTGCGCTCAAGGTCGCTTGTGCGGCTTGTACGCGGGCGGCGGCGGTTTTTTCAGCGGTCAGGTATTGGTTGATTTGCTGGGTGCTCAAGGCACCGGTGTTTTGCAAGGTGCGGGCACGTTCGGCGTTGGCGGCCGCATCTAGGGCGTTGGCTTGCGCTTCCATCAAAGCCGCTTTGGCTTGCGCGACATCAGCTTGCACGGCATCCCCTGCAAAGGTGGCAAGCAACTGGCCTTTTTTGACCGAATCACCCACGTTGACCAAGACCTGCGTCAAGCGCAAACCGCTGGCTTCCGCGCCAATGCTGGCCTCTTGCCACGCAGCCACGTTGCCGTTGGCCGCTAGTTTGAGCGCCAAGCTGCTGTTGCTAGGCTGAACCGCCGTGACCGTTAAGGCAGCTTTGACAGCGGCAGGCGCTGCGCCGGCTTTGTCTGTTTTAGCCGCATCTGCACCGTCTGTTTTGCCAGAGCAGGCTGCGCCCCCTAAAACGAGGGCGATGGCGGTCACGAGGGCGAGCAGTTTGGGTTGGGAGGTTGGCAATGTGTACATGATTGTTAGCTTCTTATTGATTAAATGCTTTGATGAGAGTCTGTGATTCATTTTTAAATGTCTACATGGCTTGAGCGGTGCTTGACCACCCACCACCCACCACCCACCGCACGGTAAAGCGCCACCCAAGCGGCGCTGCGTTCACGCTCTAAATTAAGCAAGGCGGTTTTGGCGGCTAACGCGGTTCTGCGGTTGTCTTCCAAGTCGCTCAAGCTGCCCAAACCGCTTTTGAAACGCGCTTCAGAGGCCACGAACGCTGCGCTGTAGCCTTCGGTCGCAATGGCGGCGTCGCCTAAACGGTCAGCCGCGCTTTGCACGCTGAGCAGGGTTTCCTCCACCTCGCGCACCGCACCGCGCACTTTGGCGCGGTAGTTGGCGCTGGCGGCTTCGTAGTTGGCATTGGCTAAATCAACGGCTGCGCTGCTGCGGCCGCCATCCAAAATTGGCAGGGTTAGCGACACGGGGCCGATGGACCAGGTTGCGCCATTGAGGCCCACGCCGCTTGATCGGATGCCCTGCAAGCCGACCGAGCCACTCAGCCCCAAGCGCGGGTATTTAGCAGCTTGGGCGCTACCAACGTCACCGCTGGCGGCGGCAACTTCTTGCTGGGCTGCAAATACATCTGGACGTTGTGCCAATAGTTGCGCAGGTAATACCGGAATTACTACGTTATTTATAGCGGCAGAAGCATTAAATACGCCGGATACAGCGAGTTTTTTCCTTATTTCAGGCTCGGACAGCGTGGTCAACGCGACCAAGACCTTCACCTGCATGTCGCACTGGGTGCGCTGCAGGGTCAGCATGCTTTGGCTTTGCGCGTTGCTGGCGCGGGCGAGTGACGCATTGGCCGGCGCGGTGAAGCCTGCATTGGCCAGCAAACCAGTTAAACGCGAGGTTTCGGTGCGTGAGGTGACATCGTCTTTGGCGACGTTGACCAAGAGTTCGCAAGTGCGCCAGTTCAAATACGTGTTCGCCACGTCGGCGGCCACGGAAACCCGCGCTTCGTGCCAACCGGCTTGGCTGCCGGACAAACGCGCCTGGGCGGCGTCTTGGGCGGCACGGTTTCCGCCCCACAAATCGATTTCCCAGCTGGCTTGCAGCCCCACTTGGCCCACACTGGCCAAGGGCACATTCAGCTGGCTAACCCCACGGCTGGCATTGGCAACGCCAGACAGATTGGGCGCGACTGCCGCACCGGTGGTAACCACGACACTGCGTGCTTGCGCAATGCGGCTGGCGGCAGCGGTGACGGTCGGGCTGGCGGCTTGGGCGCTGGCAATCAGCTCCACCAACAGCGGATCGCCCAAGCTTTGCCACCAATTGCTCAGCGCTGCCACTGAGCCTTGGTGCGGCAACTGTGATGTTTGCGGGGTCTGCGAAGTCTGCGGTAGCGGGCTGTACCACTGGCTCGCCGCTTGATCGCGCACTTGCGTGCTGGGTGCCGTGATGGCACAGGCGGCTAGAAACAAGGGGCTGAGCAACAAGAGTGGAAGCAGTGGTTTTTGGTGTGGTTTTTGCATGTTTTATTGTTTTTTAGGTCAAGATCGAAGTTCTTGACCAAGAGATGGTTGTCGACGGGCTTTTTCACCCGCCACCATGGCCAGGGCATAGCCCAGCAAACGTTCGGTATAGGCGTCTATCGCTTCTGGGTTGGCGAGCAATTGGGGTTGCAAAGCCTGCACAATGTCACGCCCCACAAAGAGATGGATGGCCAGACCGACGATGGAAAATGCCAAACGGTGGACGTCATCGTCTGGATCGCTTAAACCCAAATGTTGGCACAACACCAGCACCAAAGCGACTTGCGCGGGGCGAATACCGTTGTCGATTTCTTCCGCCCACAGACCTGTCGGCTCCAGCATTTCACGAAAGTGCAGCCGTGTGCACAGCTGCACCAGGTCGCCCAGCTTCATGGGTTCCACAATTTGTGTCAGCGTCAGGCGCAGCGCCTGTTCTAAGCTGACTTCGCCGACGTTGCAGACGATCAAATCGTTGCAGCTGCCCATGGGTTCGGTGTAGGCGGCGCGGTACAGCCCGGCTTTGTCGCCAAAATAGTAGCTGATCGCAGCGATATTGACGCCAGCGGCAGCTGCTAATTCACGGGTGGAGGTGTTGGCGAAGCCTTTTTCGGCGAACAAACGCAGCGCCGCGTGCAGCAAGCGCGCCCGGGCTTCCACGCCGTCGGAGCGCGTCGCGCGTGCGCTGGTAGCGCTGGTTTTGGCCTCGGATAATTCGGATTCAAGCATCCTCGAATTAAAACATAAATCAAACGTTTGATTTAAGTACCCAACCGAACATCAGGTTAATGACTGTGTTAACGGTTTTCAGGCAACGCTGTAACCCTCTTGCGCCATCACTTTCGCCAAGGCTTCACGCGGCTGCTGAGACTGCACTTGCACCTTGTTTTGCGCCCGGTCTATGGCAACTTCAGCCGCAGGGTCGAGCTGCTTGATCGCGCGTGTGACGGCTTTTTCACAGTGGTCACAGGTCATGCCGGTGACTTCAAAAATTTGCTCAACGCTTTGGTTCATGGTGATTTACTCTTGTTTGTTGATGTAGATTAACTTGTAAATGCCTAAATTGCTACAAACTGCATCTTTACAAGCCTACGATGCCAACATGACTGCCACTTTAAACCCCCCTCTTGACGCCGAACTTGACATCGGCATTGGCGGCATGACCTGTGCGTCTTGCGTCTCGCGGGTGGAAAAAGCGCTGAGTAAAGTGCCTGGTGTGTCGACTGCCACGGTGAATTTAGCCACCGAAACTGCCCGTATCCACTTCGCACCCGCCGAGCACATGGAAGCCAAACTGCGCCGCGCCGTGCGTGATGCGGGCTACGAACCTGTAGCGGCGAACGCGGCGATTGATGCGCCCAATGCCTCGCCCTGGGCGGGTTTTATGCCGGTAGCCATCGGCTTGGCGCTGTCGGCACCGTTGGCGCTGCCGATGCTGGGTGACTTGTTTGGCAAACACTGGATGCTGCCCGCTTGGGTGCAATTTGTCTTGGCCACGCCGGTGCAGTTCATCTTGGGTGCGCGTTTTTACCAAGCGGCTTGGGGCGCGGTCAAAGCGTTGACGGGGAATATGGATTTGCTGGTCGCGATTGGCACGACGGCGGGTTGGCTGCTGTCGATGTGGCTCTGGCTCACGGCCGAGCCAGACACCATGGTGCACTTGTATTTTGAAGGCTCCGCCATTGTCATCACGCTGGTGTTGCTGGGCAAATGGCTGGAAACACGCGCCAAGCGACACACCACATCCGCCATTCGGGCGCTGCATGCGCTGAAACCAGAGATTGCGCATTTGATGGGCTTGGATGGCGAAGTGGACGTGCCTGTCGCCGAAGTACTGGTGGGCGACAAACTGGTGGTGCGCCCGGGTGAGCGTTTGCCGGTGGACGGCGTGCTGCTGGAAGGGCACTCGCAAGTGGATGAGTCCATGCTGACGGGTGAATCTGTGCCTGCGCACAAAGAACCCGATTCCAAGTTAACCGGCGGCTCCATCAATGGCGATGGCCGCTTGGTGATGCAGGTCAAAGCCGTGGGCAGCGAGACGGTGCTGTCGCACATCATCCGACTGGTGGAAGATGCACAGGCGGCAAAAGCGCCGATTCAGCGGCTGGTGGACCAGGTCAGCGCTGTGTTTGTACCTGTGGTTTTGGGCATCGCTTTGGTCACGCTTTTAGGCTGGTACTTCACGGGGCATTCGTTTGAGTTGGCGGTCATTCGCGCCGTCGCCGTGCTGATCATCGCCTGCCCTTGCGCGCTGGGTCTGGCCACGCCCACCGCCATCATGGCCGGCACGGGTGTGGCGGCAAAATACGGCATGCTGATCAAAGACGCGCAAGCGCTGGAGCTGGCGCACAAGGTGGACGTGATCGCTTTTGACAAAACCGGCACGCTGACGATGGGCAAACCGCGCTTGACCGCATTCGTCTTAGCCGATGCCTCCGCCGATGAAGAACAACTGTTGCGCGACGCCGCCAGTTTGCAAAGCGGCAGCGAGCACCCGCTGGCGCGCGCTGTGGTTGACGCTGCCAAAGCCCGCCATTTACCCGTCCCCAGCCCCGACAACGTGCGCGCGGTGCCTGGCCGTGGCAGCGAGGGCGCAGTCGGTGTGAACAGCTACCTGATCGGCAGCCTGCGCTGGATGCAGGAGTTGAAGATTGACTTGGGCACATTGGCGAGTGAAGCCGCAGAGCTGCAGCAACAAGGCGCCACCGTCTCCGCCATGGCACAGCGCACCCCCGCAGGATTAACCCTGAAAGCCCTGATGGCCTTTGGCGATGAACCCAAACCGGGCGCGAAAGAAGCCTTGGCACTGCTGCGGCAACGCGGCATCAAAACCATCATGGTGTCGGGCGACAACCGTGGCGCTGCCGAGGCCATGGCACGGCGACTGGGTTTGCGACCTGAAGAGGGCGAGGTCATGTCTGAAGTGCTGCCGGCTGACAAAGCAGCGTTGATTGCCAAGCTCAAAGAAGGGAATCATGCAATTTCCCGACGAGCCGCCTCTAGGGAAATTAGCCCCCTCGGGGGGCAGCGCAGTACGCGTAGCGACAAGCGTGGGGGTCATGTGGTGGCTATGGTCGGCGACGGCGTGAATGACGCGCCCGCGCTGGCCGCCGCCGACGTGGGCATGGCCATGTCCAACGGCACCGACGTAGCGATGCATGCCGCCGGCATCACCCTGATGCGCGGTGACCCCGCTTTGGTGGCGGCAGCGCTGGCTATTTCTGACCGCACCGTCGCCAAAATCCGGCAAAACCTGTTTTGGGCTTTCGCCTACAACGTAGCCGGCATTCCGTTGGCGGCGTTTGGCTTCCTGAACCCTGTGTTGGCCGGCGCGGCGATGGCGCTGAGTTCGGTCAGTGTGATGAGCAACGCGCTGCTATTGAAGCGCTGGAAGCCCAAAATAACCGTAAAGGCATCTGAAAAACTGTGACTCTAAGCAAAATCTTGTAATTTTTGATATTTATCAAGCTTTACATTCGCCGTTAGCTTAAAGTTATGCTCAACTATTTTTTAGGAGAACAGGATGAAAACATTCACTAGGTTGGTTACCGGTACGCTTTTTGTTGTATCACTAGGGGGCTGCGCCGTACCCGTCACCCAAGAGCAAAGTGGTACCGTCGTGGGCGGTATTTTGGGTGGCGTTGTTGGCTCACAGTTTGGGCGCGGTGATGGCCGGACAGTTGCGACCATCGTTGGCGCCTTGATTGGTGCATCTATCGGTGGCAATATTGGCCGCTCTATGGACCACAACGACCGCATGCGAATTGCGCAAGCGCTTGAATCGCAACCGCTCAATGCACCCACCCGCTGGGTCAACCCGGACAACCGCAATGTTTACACCGTTGTGCCCATCCGCACCTACAACAGCGGCACTGGCCCTTGCCGTGAATACACCATGGATGCCGTGATCGGTGGCCGCGCAGAACGCGTGGTCGGCACCGCCTGCCGCCAAGCAGATGGCAGCTGGCGCAACATCAACTGAAAGCGTGACGACCGCCAGCTCTAGTAAGCACCGTGCTTGCCGCTGGCCTTATCCAAATCCCGCCTGTCACGCTTGGTCGGCCGGCCATGCTCCAGCGTGGCTGACGGCTCTGGGTTCAACCTTCTCAATTCGGCAGCCCGCTCTCTGGCCGCGACGCTTTCCGCCGTTTCCGCAAACATCAAAGCCGCCGCCGGCGCACCGCCGCGTTGCCCGCTGATGCCCAAAACCGTCACCGTCCGAACCGTAGCCCCAGAGCGCATGGCCACCACATCGCCCACCCTCACCTCTTTGGCAGGCTTGACCTCCACATCGTTGATGCGCACCCGCCCCTTGTCAATCTCCTCCCCCGCCAGCGACCGCGTCTTGTAAAACCGTGCTGCCCACAGCCATTTGTCGATGCGAAGTTTGTCCATCTGGTTTGATCCTCGGTTTTTAGGCTTTTCCACCCTCTAAATATGACTCTAGCCGGCGTATTTATTACCTAACACGCTATTAAATATATAGTAGATTAAGGTGATTTTATAGTCTGTATGATTTCCGCATGCAAAACATCATGATAGACATTGTCCCCATGCTCATTATCTGCGCCGTTGGCCTGGGCGCGGGCGTGCTGGGCGGGGTGATTGGCTTTGGCACCACCATTTTGCTGATGCCGCCCTTGGTGCATTTTTACGGCCCCATGCAAGCCGTGCCGGTGATTGCCTTGGTCGCCATTGTTGCCAACCTCACCCGCGTGGTGCTGTGGTGGCGCAGTGTGGACTGGCGCGTTACCGCCGTTTACGCCGCCACGTCTGTCCCAGCGGTCATTTTGGGCGCAAACACTTTGGTGCAGTTCAACCCACGCGTCATTGAACTGATTTTAGGCAGCTTTTTGCTGCTGATGATTCCCATTCGCCGCTGGCTGCGTCTCCAAAACTTGAACCTGCGCCTGCCGCACATGGCGGTGGTGGGCGCGGTGATTGGCTACCTCACCGGTATTGTGGCCTCCACAGGCGCGATCAACACGCCGTTTTTTCTGGCCTACGGCCTGCTGAAAGGCGCGTATATCGGCACCGAAGCCGCCGCCTCCTTGGCCATGTTTTTGGCCAAAGGCGCGACTTTTCACCAGCTAGGCGTGCTGGACAACCGCGCCATCCTGCAAGGCTTGCTGATAGGCGTTTTCGTGCTGGCCGGCTCCACCCTGTCGAAACGGCTGGTGCTGAAACTGCCCGAAGAACGGTTTTTGCAGCTGATGGAAGGTGTGATGCTGGTGTCAGGGCTGTCGATTTTGTGGATGGCTTGGCCTTAAAAAAACGACACCCGCAGATACCGTTTTCTCTTTTTATGCGAAAAATACGCTTCTAGCCGGCGTATTTATTATCTAATTTGCTACTTAATTTATAGCAATTTTATTGTTTTAGGCTAAGTCAAAAATCGATCAATTTCTTCCCACTGCTTGTCTTTCACCATGACGAAATGACACGTACCGCCGGATAATTCTTGCCACAATCCGCCTATCAATCGGTCGTCTTCGGCTTCTTTCCACCGATCAGCACCTTTGTACTCAACGATCAAAAATGCACCGTTGTTGAGCTTGCAAATAAAATCCGGGTAAAACCGTCCGGTGGCTTTTTGCAGGAAGAAAGACGCTCCCTCACGCCTTGACAGATTGCGGACCCAATGTTGTAGTCTGCCTTTTTGAGCCTGTATGTCCAGATGGACCGCGCAGCCAAATTCTTCTTTACTGTCAAAGTCGCCAACTCGGCTGTAAAAGTGCTTGCGGAAGGCGTGTTGGCCAAACCGGTCGTCATAGTCCCGGCTGGGCGCATAGGCTTCTGGCCTGAAGTCATAGGTAAACTGGCTGCTCACCGCAACGCGTTCACCCTTACCGTCGCCAAACAGGGTTTGTTGATAAGCGCGTTTTACCGCCACATCGCGCAACTCATGGATACGTGCGTCTAGCAGATTACGCATCAAAAACTTTTGCAAGTTCGCACGCGCCAAGTCAAATGTCGGCTGCGCCAGCAGGTCAGACAACCAACCCGACACAAAAGCCAGTTTGCTGGCATGGGTCAGCGACGGCTCGGGCAAATTACTGCACAGCCAGCTCGCTAACCGCACCGCATCCCAATGCTCAGGTGTGTAGACTAGTCCCAAGTCGCGCTGCAGGTTGGGCATGAAGTTTTGAACCATCTTGCCACTTGCTTCGTCCACATCAATCACCCCGCCTTCCGAGGCCATGAGCGCCGCGCCCAACAAAGCCAGGTTATTCGGCGTGGGTTTGGCATCTAAAGTAGACAACTCCCAAGGGTAGTCCAACATTTCTGGGGCATCGAATAACTGCAATTCCCCTTGAATACGCAGCACCATCTGGGGCACTAGCAAGGTTTGCCCTTCTTCAGCAGGCGTTCTGAAAAATTCAATCGCTGTCGTGCGGCTCTCCTCGGCGGCTTGTTCAATGGCAGCTTTAGCCAGCGGCGTGCTGACGAGCAGCTTCAAAGCCTCAGTTTCGTCCAGAGTCAGTGGTGCACGAATCGTGAGCGTGCCAAACTTCTTGTCAAAATCTATTTTCTCGTTCAAATCACCCCGAATGTCCTTGGGCAAAGCCTTCAAATCAGGTGTTTCATGCAAAGTCACCACCACCGGCCGTAGTTCTACACGGCTGCCCAGCCCCGCAAGGTCAAACTTCTGTTGATCTTGCCGTGCTGCAACCACGAACTCAGTGACATCCTTGCGGTCAAAACCCGAGCCCTGCACCAACCGGTCGCGCAGCGCATTGGCGGTCTCGTAAAAGTTGCGCGACACCACCAGCGCATAGGACTGGTTCAACTCTTTCGTGGCACGGTGTTCCGCGCCCGGCTGGCGTAACACTCGGCCCAGCAACTGCTCCACGGCCGTCGCCGATTGCAGTGACGCCATACTGACCAAAATATAGGCAAACGGGCAGTCCCACCCCTCGGCCAGCGCCTTTTGCGTGATGACGAACTTCACCGGACAAGCCGGGTCGCTGATGCCCTGCTTGTAATCTGCGTCAATCTTCTCCAGCCCCTTTTCTTCACTGGTGGCGACGATGATTTCCTCCGCCGGAATGCGGTGGTTGGTCATCAACTCCTGCCGCACCCGCTCAAAGTCCAGCGTGTCCAGGCCCGCGCGGCGCGGCTCGGACTGAATCAGCACAATCGGCCGCAGATACGGTGCACCTAGGCGTTGCTCGTCGTCGGCCAGCTTTTGCAGCCCATTACGCCGGGCAATGGCGTCGGCCAGGCACTGCTGCCAGTTCGGTTCGGTCTCCAGCACCACAGGCAGCTTGATCATCTGCTCAGCCTTGAGCTGCGCCGCGCTGACACTGTGCAGCACATTGCTGGGGGTGCGCTCCAGATCGGGCGTGGCGGTCAGCTCCATGATGCCGCTGGGCCGAAAGCGCGCCAACGTGTCAAAGGCCAGCTCGGTGCGGCTGTTATGCGCCTCGTCCACCATGACGAAAGGGCGACGCAAACGCAGCACATTGGCCAATGAGCACGGAATAGTGTCGCCATCTTTCAGCAGCATCTCGCGTTG
The DNA here is from genome assembly GCA_947485165.1 of Comamonadaceae bacterium. GTDB lineage: Bacteria > Pseudomonadota > Gammaproteobacteria > Burkholderiales > Burkholderiaceae_C > Aalborgiella. The sequence goes on along the minus strand of CANKRG010000035.1, from coordinate 1,020 downwards.
CGCGGCTGTTAAATTTTCAAAGTGGTGCATCAGCTCGCCGCTGGACTCGTACACTTTGCGACTTTCCTCTTCTTCAACTTGAAAAGCCTGCCGCGTAGCGACAATCACCACGGTGCAGGTGTCCAGCGTGGCGCGCTTCAACCTCTTGGCCTCAGCCACATCGATCACCGTGATCGGCCCCGCCTCGCGTAGCGCCGCGTTTAGCGGGTGGTTGCGGTCTTTCAGGCCACGCAGCGTCTGTTCACGAATGGTTTTACTCGGCACCAGCCACAGCACCACGCTGTGCGGCACGCGCAGCAAATGGGTGTTGATCAGTGCCACGCTTTTGGCTGCCAGCCAGGTTTTGCCGCCACCCGTGGGTACGCGCAGGCAAAAATAAGGCATGTCAGGCGGAAAGTCTGTCAAGCGGTTGTAGGGCAGCCCCTTGCCCCACAGTTCCTCGGTCACGGCGGTAAAAGCCAATGAAGCGCGGCCGTGCTGGTGGCAGGCTTTGAAGTAGGCCTCTACGCTGTCGAGCACACCGCCGCCGTTGGCGGGGTCATGCTGGTATTTTTTGGGACTGAACATGGAGCGATGGGTGGCCATGGCTTAAACCTCCAGCGCGTAAGGCGTTTGTTTGAACACGATCTGCCGCGCTGCAGGCGCGGCGCGCCCAGCCGGCAGGCGGCGGCGTAGATCACTTTGGGGCCGTCAACGGGCGGCAAAATATCAAACACCGGCCCGGTCAGCACATTGCCACCGCCCACGGTTTTGTCTTTCAAGATGCCGTTGTACAGCAGATAAACCGCCAGCCCGTCATGCACGCCCAGCAGAGGTGAATCGGCATTTCCCACGTAGCCGGTGCCAGTTTCGGCAAACCAGACAAATTCGGCCAGTTGCGCGAAAAGCACGTCGTCGCGGATTTGGCCTTGCGGGGTGAAAAGTGGTTCAGCAGACAAACGACAAAACTGGAAGCCTGCGCCCAAGCCTGTTACAGCCTCGCCCTTGGCGTTGGTGTAGCCCTGACTGACCCGCTTGACG
>CANKRG010000034.1 GCA_947485165.1 Comamonadaceae bacterium | reverse complement strand
CAAAGAGCTGTGGGAAGGGCGCTTAGACCGTTTGGATGCCTACCTCGTGGAGTTACACGCCAGTGAATCCAGCAAAGTAGCAGCAAAAAACACTACAAAAAAGATAGCTACTCAGGCAATAAATACGACGTCTAGACGCAAAAAAGACTTGAAAAAACAGGTAAAAACTGAAAAATCACCCAAAAAAACCTAAAACAACCGTCAAACCACAGGCGAAAACCAATGACAACAAAGACATCAACCATGACCTTCAACAACAAATTGGATTTGACTTTTGAACGCATCGTCGATGTACCGCCGCACCTCGTGTGGCGCGCCTAGACCGAGCCGGAGTTCATGACGCAGTGGTTTTGTCCCCTGCCATGGAAGACCATCGACGCCGAAGTTGACGTGCGCCCGGGAGGCATCTTCCGCGCCACCGTCATCCACGCCGACGAAGCGGGCTGTCAAAAACACGCCACCTTGGGTTCCAAAAAGGTTTTGTCGCAATAGTGGAGTCTGGCCGAAAGGAGTTGCGTCGCCGACCTGGTGATCAAGCTGCGAGCCTAAAGAACGCTTGCGCAGTATCCATACACCAACGCCGACAGAACCGTTTGAAGTGCACTTTAGAGCGTTTCCTGATACCGCTGCAGCATCTGCTCCTGCGTTTCAACCGCCGCATCTAGGCTCACTTTGCCAGCCAATTGGTCATGCATCATCTCGCCCATGCTGGGCAGTTGGCTGCGGTCAAGGTGATTGTCGGCGTTCCACAGGTCTGAGCGCATCAACGCTTTGGCGCAATGCAAGTAGCAGGCGTGTACGCTTACCCGAATCACCAGTTTGGGCACGCGGCGGCTGTCTTCGCAGAGTTTGAGCTCCGTTTCATCAGTAGAAAGCACCGCCGTACCGTTCACCCGCAGCGTTTCATCCACCCCTGGCACCATAAACAGCAGCCCCACTTGCTTGGTAGCGATGATGTTTTCCAGCGAATCCAGCCGGTTGTTGCCCGGCGAATCCGCAATCAACAACGTCCCGCTGTCCACCACCTTCACAAACCCCGCGTCACCCCCACGCGGCGACGTGTCCGCGCGCCCGTCAGCACCATAGCTTGACATGACGACGAAGGGCGACAAGCTGATGAACCGCGTGGCATGCACGTCCAGCAGCGGCAGCTCTTTGAGTGCGGAGCGCGGGTTGACGGGTGGAAAAAGTGCGCGCAGGGCGGGTAGGGTGGTGATGGCGTTGATGGTGGTGTTGAGATTTATCATTCAGACTTCAAACCTCAACAATCGTCTGAAACCCACCAAAAATCATGCGTTTGCCGTCAAAGAGTTTGGACATCTCGTCGTTTTGCATGATGGGGTCTTGCATCACGATTTTCCAGGCTTCGTCGCGTACGGCACGGGATGGCCAAGTGACCCATGAGAAGACAATGGATTTGCTCTCTTCGCGCTGCACGGCCATGGTGAACGAGGTTAATTTGCCTTCTGGCACGTCATCGCCCCAATTTTCAATGACGTTCAATACCCCGTATTTTTTGAAAACATGGGCCATTTTTTCAGCCATGATGCGGTAGGCTTCGCGGCTGGTTGTGGATACGGCCAAAATATATCCGTCGATGTAGTTCACGGTAGTTTCTCCTTGGTGTTGAGGTGAAAATATACAGCCTAAAAATTTTCAGTGCGTATGCCCATGATGCGAATCAGGCACATGGGGGTGCGTGTGATGCATGTATTCATGCCGATGCGGGTGACTGTGAGGGCCGGTGGGCATGACGTCATGCGCGTGCAGGTGGTGCCCATCTGCGGACTGGGGGGCGTGGCTGTGGGCGTGTTCATGCTCCAAAACCGCATGCGTATGCGGGTGACCATGCGACTCCATCAAATGCAAGGCTACGCCAGCCAACATCAACACGCCCGCAGCCAGCATGATCCAGCCCACAGAGCGATCACCAAATGCAAATGCACCCATCGCGCCAATAAACGGTGCAAAAGCAAATACGGAACCCGTGCGCGCCGCGCCAAAAGCACGCTGCGCCAAGAGGTAAAAGCGCAAACTCAGGCCATAACCCACCGCGCCCACGGCGATGAGGGCTAGTGCTGAAGTCAACGCGGGCGTAGACTCGCCAAACAACACAGCCAGCACGGTTGAAACGCTCGCACCCAGAGCAGATTTGACCATCACAACTTGTGCTGGGTCACGATCTGCCACGCCGCGCGACAAGGTGTTGTCCAAACCCCAGGCTGCCGTGGCAGCCAGCACGGCTAACAAACCCAGCAATTGTGTATTGCCGGCATTGCCTTGGTCTGCCACCAAGGCAATGCCACCCGCCAACAACAACAGCATCGCCGTCGCCACCCGTTTGTCCATGCTCTCGCCGTACAAACGCCAAGCCAAAACGACGGTGAAAAGCGCTTCTAAAGTCAGCATCAAAGACGCGCTGGCGCCACTGGTGCGCTGCAAGCCCCACGCCAGCGCGACCGGGCCGATGACCGCGCCGAAGCCTGCCATGGTGAGCAGTCTGGGTATGTCACTTCGCTGTAATTTAGCTTCTGATTCAACAGGTTGGCGCATCCACAGCGCCACAAAAGCAGCACCTGAATACAGCAATGCCGCCGTTGAAAAAGCCCCCAAACCCTGCCCAAAGCGCTGGACCAGTGGCGTGCTTAGGCCAAAAAGTACTGCCGCCAAGAGCGCCAATGCGCCACCGCGCAAAGCAGGGCGGTTAACGTTATTGAGCAAGTTAGGGGGCTGAGTCATAGCTTATTTACCTGAGTGGTTAGCAGCGATAAAGTTACCAGAAGCCGTGAAGAACATGTACAAAGTTTCTTTTGTCTTGTCTTGCGCGGCTGCATCTTTGAAGTTAATCTTCCATTCTTTGCCTTTTTGACCATCGACCAGTGCTATTTGGTCATGCTTGATGGTTTGCCAAGAAGCGGTTAATTTGCCGCTTTTGACCAAAGCATCTCTGCGCTGGTTGGCACAACCGACGACAGTGCTTTCAGCAGCCGGTTTTGAACCGTGAAAGTGGCAGCTGCTGTCTTCGGCTGCAAAGGCGGCTGGCGCAAAGTTTAAAGTGGCAACTAATGTGGCAATAGTGAATAATTTTTTCATGGTTTTTCCTAAAAGTTTAATGAAATGAAATCTAAGAGTTATCGTTAATATAAAAAAGCGTTATCAAAGTTTTTCGCGGTCAGTTTGTATGGATTTTTCGACATCCATATCTTGGTGCAAATGCATATGCTCTTGCGCAGGGAACTTAAAGCCATTGGGGTCTGAATCATGCAAATAGCCGTGCAATTGCATGAGTAGCAAAAACACACCCGCATAAACCAGTGCCAGGTTGGCTGCAAAGCTAAAGCGTTTGAACGAAGGGCGATGTCGCCAAAACGCCAGCAAACCAACCATCACAGTCAGCGCCGCTATTTGGCCGATTTCAACACCCAAATTAAAACTCAAAATACGCAACAAAATGCTGGTATTGTCGTCTCCCAAGGGTAGCTGTTGTAGGCGCGTAGACAGGCCAAAACCATGCAGCAAGCCAAAGCCGAACACTGCCCACAGCAAGCTTGGCGACTTCATATCAAAGTACTTTTGAAACCCGCCATGGTTGTCAAAGCCTTTGTAAATCACGCTGATGGCGATGATGGCGTCGATCAAATAGTAGTTCCAGGTGATTTTGAAAAAAGTCGCAAAAATCAAAGTGATGGCGTGCCCGATGGTGAACACGGTGACGAATTTTGCAACTTCCTTGAACGTGGTCAGAAAAAACACCACGCCAAAAAGAAACAGCAAATGGTCGTAACCCGTGAGCATATGGCTAGCCCCCAAGCCGATGTATCTCACATAACCGCCAGACAGCATGCTTAGACGGTCAGCTTCTGAAATGCCATGTGCAAAGGCTAATAAGGGGAGAAAACTCGCAAATAGGATTAAAAAACGAAGTAAAGGTTTGTTTTTAAGCATAGATAAGGAATTGAGTACTGAATTGATATTTGGCAGCGCGAACGTACAAGCCGCAAAGCAGCATGAGGAAAGCAAACCAAACCAAACAGGGATAAGTCAGCCGACTATGTAAGCGGCTGACAATACGGTTGACGTGTGCTTCAAGATTGAAGACGTGGGGGGCGAAGCAGCCCCTTTAAAGTCGGTGAAGATCGTGTTGCGCTCAGTGCTGCAACAAATGCCTGAGGAACTGCTAATGACAAAGCAAGCGTGATTGTTGATAGCAACCCAAGTGTACTCATGCCACTATCAGCATGTTGGTGGTGCAAGCCTTCAGCCGTATCTTCAATATGGGCGGATGCATCATCGTGGTGGTGATGCGTCGCCTCTAGAGCGTGCATGACGCTGTTATCAATGCTTGCCGCTATTTTTTCTATGGACAAGGGACTCAACATAGCCATGCTTTGCCACAAAATGGCAAAAACTAAAAGCAGGGCCTGAAGAGTACGATTCATCGAAAGCATTAAGTGACAGTGCCGTGGCTCACATCACTTTAGCAATAGAAGCACAAACGTAATCGATATTTTTGCTGTTCAGCGCGGCCACGCACATGCGGCCGGAGTCGGTGCCATAGACGCCGAACTCGTTGCGCAGACGCACCATCTGGTCTTTGGACAGGCCGCTGTAGCTGAACATGCCGATCTGGGTGGTGATGAAGCTCATGTCCTGCGTGACGCCGGCGGCTTTGAGTTTTTCGACAAAGCTGCTGCGCATCGCTTTGATGCGGACGCGCATCTCGGCGAGTTCATCCTCCCATTGTTTGCGCCATTCAGGGCTGTTCAACACCGCTGCCACCACCGTGCCGCCATGCGTGGGCGGGTTGCTGTAGTTGGTGCGGATGGCGATTTTGAGCTGGCTCAAGACGCGGTCGGCCTCGGCTTTGTCGGTGCACAAAACGCTCAAAGCGCCCACGCGCTCGCCGTACAGGCTGAAGCTTTTGCTGAACGAGGTGGAGACGAAGAAGGTCAAACCGGCATCGACAAACTTCTGGATCACAGCGCCGTCTTCTTTCAAGCCGTAGCCAAAGCCCTGGTAGGCCATGTCGAGGAAGGGCACCAGGTTGTTGGTTTTGCAGATGGCGACGACTTGGTCCCACTGGGCAGCAGTGATGTCGTAACCGGTCGGGTTGTGGCAGCAGGCGTGCAAGAGGGCGATGGTGCCAGCGGGTGCAGCAGTCAAGTCAGCCAGCATGCCGTCCAGGTTCAAACCACGGGTGGTAGCGTCGTAATAACGGTAGGTTTCAACCTTGAAGCCGGCGTTGGTGAACAGGGCCTGGTGGTTTTCCCAGCTCGGGTCGCTGATCAGCACTTTCGCATTCGGGTTCAGCTTCTTCAAAAAATCAGCACCAATCTTCAAACCGCCGGTGCCGCCAATGGCTTGCACCGTGGTGACGCGGCCAGTGCTGAGTGGTTCGCTATCAGCGCCAAACACCAAGCCTTTGACAGCGTTGTCATACGCAGCGATACCGTCAATCGGCAAGTAACCGCGTGGTTTTGGCGCAGCGGCCATGGCTGCTTCGGCCGATTGCACGCATTTCAGCAAAGGCAGTTTGCCGTTGTCGTCAAAGTACACGCCCACGCCCAAGTTGACTTTGGCGGGGTTGGTGTCGGCGTTGAATTGTTCGTTCAAACCCAAAATCGGGTCGCGAGGGGCCATTTCTACGGCGGAGAATAAAGACATGAGAGACCTTCGTTTGGTAATAATCACAAATAGAAGCGTAATTTTACAGCCTAGAATGCGTCAGACTAAGTCACAGGCCTCGCACATTCACACGCCAAGTGATGCGTAGACAAAGCCCTTAAACGGATCGATAAATCCCGTCACTGTGCTGAAAAAAGTATTTTCGGCGCTCGAAGCGCTCAGCAGCGCAGTCCCGATTGGTTTGGGGGCAATCGTTTGGATTGGCTACAAAATCGGTTCCAATATGATTGCGCCCATGATTTTGGCGCTCAGTTTGGTGGGGCACCCCATGCCCAATATCATGTCTGCCACGGTGCAGTGGACGCTGCCCATGGCTTGGTTTGATGGGCGGGTGTTTGATGCCGCGTCGCCCGCATTCTCAGCCATCCTGTTGGAGGTTGCGATTGCTGGATTTTTGTTGGCAGTTGTGATTTTTTTGAACACCAATGTTGCCGCTGAAATTATTTCACAGGTTGATGACAAGGCTTCATACCTCGATGTGGATCGTGCGATGGGGTATTGTGAAAATCAATTGATTGCCGCCATGTATGAAAAGAACAGTCTGTCGGTTCAAAACAGCTTGCAAAGCAGTGTGTTTTTCGACGGTTTGGACAGCGAAGCGCATCGCCTCATGAGTGACTGCTTTGAGAACCGAGCTTACGAAACTGGCGCAACAATATTTAAAAACGGGGAATTATCGCGAGACCTGCACCTTATCACTGAGGGGCACGCAGATGGCACGGGAACGGCAATAAAAGTTATATTGCCGTCAACCGCCGCGTCAGCTCCGCCGCGCCTATCTCACAGCAGCCGCTGGCGTTTTGACCTGACCACAAAGGCGAAAAGTCTGAGCTACCGATTTTTTCAGCGGCAGCCCGCAGCGAGGCAATCGCACCCGTAGCCAGAGGAAACTCAGGTGCTTGGCTGGAAATGGCGCCCAAATCCCACATCAAACGGTTCACAATCCCCCGTGCTGGGCGGCCGGTGAAAAGGTTGGTCAAGGCGGTATGCGCTGCGGCAGGGCTTTTCAGTGCTGCACGATGGATTGGACTGGTTGTTGCCTCATCACACAGCAAATAAGCCGTGCCGACTTGCACAGCAGCTGCGCCCAATACCATTGCCGCAGCAACGCCCGCAGCATCCGCAATGCCGCCTGCAGCAATCACCGGAATCTTCACCGCTTTGACGATCTGTGGCAGCAGGGCGAAGGTACCAAGTTGCTGTGTCAAAGCATGGCCAGATTCAATGTTTAGAAAATGTCCTCTGTGGCCGCCGGCTTCTAAGCCTTGGGCAATGACCGCGTCCACACCTTGCGACTCCAGATACAGCGCTTCTTCCACCGTGGTGGCAGAGGAGATGATTTTGCCGCCCCAACTGCGAACTCTGGCAAGCAAATCAGCCGAGGGTAGTCCGAAATGGAAGCTAACGACAGCTGGCTTGAACGCTTCCAGCACCTCGGCAGCTTCATGGGTAAACGGTGCACGGCCTGGGCCGGTAGGGATGTTGTTTGCGCCTAAACCCAGCTCGTCGTAATACGGTTTTAAGGCAGCTCGCCAGATGGCTTCACGGGCTTCGCTGAAGGTGGGCGGGGTGTGGCAGAAGAAGTTGACGTTGTACGGTTTGTCGGTTTTAGCGCTGAGTTGCGTCAATTCCGCTTTTAAAACTTCCATACTCAGCATTGCCGCCGGCAACGAACCCAAACCGCCCGCGTTTGATACGGCTATCGCCAAACGGTGGTCTTGCACGCCCGCCATAGGCGCTTGGATGAGGCGAAATTGTGTTTTAAATAGGACTTGAAAGCGTTCTTGATTCGTATTCATTTGCCAATATTACAGCTATTTCATGCGCTCGGCGGCTCCACTGCATACTGTTTGGGGTCATAAAAAAACTGTTCCTGCGCGATGTGCTCGCCTTCCCAGCGCTGGTAGGCCAGCTCTTCGATGCGGCGCACCGAGCCATCGTTGCCGGTGAACTCAAAAATCCAGCGAATCACCACAAACTCATCATGCTGAAACACGGGGCGCACGCACCATGACTGTACAGACGCGACCCGCGCTAGCGCTTGTTGCTCATGCGCGACCAGTACGTCGCGCCCCACGCGTGGCGGCTCGTTGTTCTCTTGCATGGAGGCAGCTGCCGTGTAAAACTCCTCAATCGCTTCGACGTGTTTGTTGTGCTCAACACGGGTTATGAACCGCTCCAGGGTGGAAAGTAATGGCATGTTGGCCTCCCTTGTTGTGATTGTTTGAAGCCGCTTGGCTGGTTTGCAATGGCTTGCACTCACTGTAATACAAGATGGCTTGGAGCGCTTGCGCGACGCGACTTTGGTCATCCGCGCCGCTTGCAGTCTGCAACACCGGTGCGCCAGAGCAACGCTTGACAGTGCGGTACCCACATATATTGGTGCTTCAGCGGCGTGACAGAAAGTCCGCATAATGGGAACGCTATGGAGTACGGGAAATAGGGGCAAGATCAATGCTGTGCAAATCAACAGTTTTAAGTTTTGAGTATTGAGTCGAATTGACGGTTTGAGCACCGGTGAAGCTTGAAAATCGAACCCACAGCCCTCAACTGAAAAAATGACTGAATCACGCCATCTCGTTTGCCCCCACTGCCACACCACCAACCGTGTCCGCACCGACCAGTTGGGCAGCGCGCCGATCTGCGGTCAATGCAAGCAAGCCCTGTTTGACGGCCACCCTGCCAACTTAGACGAAGCCGCGTTTGACAAACACGTCAGCCGTAACCAAGTTCCCGTGTTGGTCGATTTTTGGGCGCCGTGGTGCGGTCCATGTCGGCAAATGGCACCCGCTTACGAGCAGGCCGCAGCGCAGTTGGAGCCCAACGTGCGCGTGATCAAAGTAGATACCGAAGCCGTGCCCAACTTGGGCGCACGTTTCAACATTCGCAGCATCCCCACACTGGCACTGTTTGTGAATGGCCGGGAAGTAGCGCGCCAAGCTGGTGCCATGGGTGCTGGTGATATTGTGCGTTGGGTCAAGAGTCACGTATAAAAAAGATTCAATACGCCTCCAGCCTGCGTATTTAGAGTGTATACTGTACAAATAAACAGCAAACAAGTCAGTTCATTTAAAGGCAAAAAAACAAATCCAGCCGGCATATTATTTGCCTAAGCTGCCATTAAAAACATAGCGCCGCATGTTCAAACCAAAGCCTAAAGCCATCAATCCCGCTGAGATCGTTCCTGATTTACCGCCAGAGACGGGCAGGTTCGTCAGCTACCCGAATTCGCCGTTTGAGTTGTACCAGCCGTACCCACCGGCGGGCGATCAGCCACAGGCGATTGATAAGCTGGTGGAGGGCGTCAATGACGGGGAGGTGTTTCAGACGCTGCTGGGGGTGACGGGGTCGGGCAAGACGTTCACGATGGCGAATGTGATTGCGCGGTTGGGGCGACCTGCGATTGTGTTTTGCCACAACAAGACGCTGGCGGCGCAGTTGTACAGTGAGTTTCGGGAGTTTTTTCCGAAGAATGCGGTGGAATACTTTGTTAGCTACTACGACTATTACCAGCCCGAGGCCTATGTGCCGCAGCGCGATTTGTTCATCGAAAAAGACTCGGCCATCAACGAGCACATCGAGCAAATGCGGCTGTCGTGCACCAAAAGCATTTTGGAGCGGCGCGATGTGGTGATTGTGGCCACGGTGTCGGCCATTTACGGTATTGGCCAACCCGAGGCGTACCATAAGATGATCATGACGCTGCGCACTGGCGACAAACTGAACCAGCGCGACGCCATCATCCAGCTTATCCGCATGCAGTACAAACGCAACGACATGGACTTTTCGCGCGGCACGTTTCGGGTACGGGGCGACACGATTGACGTGTTTCCGGCGGAGCATTCGGAGATGGCGGTGCGCATCGAGATGTTTGACGACGAGATCGAGTTGCTGCAGCTGTTTGACCCGCTGACGGGCAAAATTCGGCAGAAAATCCCGCGTTTCACGGTCTACCCGAGTAGCCATTACGTCACGCCGCGCGATCAAGTGGTCACCGCGATTGAAACCATCAAAATCGAGCTGGCTGAGCGGATTGACCAGTTTGTCAAAGACGGCAAGCTGGTCGAAGCGCAGCGGATTGAGCAGCGGACGCGGTTTGATCTGGAAATGCTGACCGAGGTGGGGCATTGCAAAGGCATTGAAAACTACTCTCGGCACCTGAGCGGCTCCAAGCCCGGCGACCCGCCATCGACGTTAACGGACTACATGCCCAAAGACGCGATGATGTTTGTGGACGAAAGCCACGTCACCATCGGGCAGTTTGGCGCGATGTACCTGGGCGACCGCTCGCGCAAATCGACGCTGGTGGAATACGGCTTTCGACTGCCCAGCGCGATGGACAACCGGCCACTCAAGTTTGCCGAGTTTGAAACCAAAATGCGCCAAGTCGTGCTGGTGTCGGCCACGCCGTCGAACTGGGAGAGGGAACATGCAGGGCAGGTGGTGGAGCAAGTTGTCCGTCCGACCGGTTTGGTTGACCCAGAAGTCGAAGTCCGCCCCGCCACCAGCCAGGTGGACGATGTGCTGCAGGAGATCCGCATTCGGGTCGAGAAGTCAGAACGCGTTTTCATCACCACGCTGACCAAACGCATGGCCGAGCAGTTGACCGATTATCTGGCGGACAACGGCGTGAAAGTGCGCTATTTACACAGCGATATTGACACGGTAGAGCGGGTCGAGATTTTGCGCGATTTGCGATTAGGCGCGTTTGACGTACTGGTCGGTATCAACCTGCTGCGCGAGGGTTTGGACGTGCCCGAGGTGAGTTTGGTGGCGATTTTGGATGCGGACAAAGAGGGTTTTTTGCGTTCTGAGCGCAGTTTGATTCAAACGATTGGCCGTGCTGCCCGAAATTTGAACGGTCGTGCTATTTTGTACGCCGACCGCATTACCGAATCTATGAAGCGCGCGATGGACGAAACCCAGCGCCGCCGTGACAAGCAAATCGCCCATAACTTGGCCCACGGCATCGTGCCTAAGAGTATTAACAAGAAAATCAAAGACCTGATCGACGGCGTTTACAGCACCAAAGCGGGCTTGGAAATGGAGCGTTTAGAGAACGACGCCATGAACCGCGCCAAGGTGGAGGATATGTCCGAAAAAGACATTGGCCGCGAAATCAAGCGTCTAGAGAAGCTGATGATGCAGCACGCCAAAGACCTGGAATTCGAAAAAGCGGCGCGGGTGCGCGACCAGTTGCACATTTTGAAAGAGCAGGCGTTTGGCGCGCCTGGTGCGGACAATATTATTTCTATGGATAGATAAATCCCCCTCAATCCCTTGCTTTTGCGAGTCTCCAAAGCTTAAATCCCTTCCTTAGCCCCCCCTTTTTTTTTCAAAGTGCGGGACAAGTCAGAAGAAGTGGCCTTTGCGATAGTCTTCCCACTTTGAAAAAGGGGGGATTTAGGGGGATTTATAAAGACCGACAAGACCACTACGTTATTTATTGAACTAAACAGTATCTATTTAACTCATAGCGGTGTAGAATGATTATGTGTGGAACTTATTTGCGTAATACCCGACTAATTAGCTCTACTTCTGCTATACTTGACTTAATTACTCAGCTAAGCCCCGAATTTTCATGAGAAACAAGGGTTTGTACTGAGTCAACCACGAGGAAAATGTTATGAGACTCACTACCAAAGGCCGTTTTGCTGTTACCGCGATGATTGATTTAGCTCTGCGCCAAACCAATGGCCCAGTGACTTTGGCAACCATCAGCGAGCGCCAGCATATTTCCCTGTCTTATTTAGAGCAACTTTTTGGCAAATTGCGTCGTGCGCAGTTGGTTGAATCCACCCGTGGGCCAGGCGGTGGTTACACCTTGGCGCGCAATGCGGCTGATATTTCGGTGACCGACATTGTCATATCTGTCGATGAGCCTTTAGACGCCACCCACTGCGAAGGTCGCGAAAATTGCCATGGCGAAGGTACGGGTAAATGCATGACGCATGACCTGTGGACCTCATTGAACAGTAAAATGACGGAGTTTTTAGACTCTGTATCGCTGCAAAAACTGATGGACGACCACCATGCGAAGGGCGGCGTCGAAACAGTCAGTGCCCCCATATCTAAACGCGGTATCTCTAGTATGCCAGTGCAAAAACCGTTGCGCACGAACGCGCCCAACTCGGTGTTTGCTCTGGGTGCCATGTATGCAGCCAAAGCTTGATTTGATGACTTTTAATTACAGTAAATTACTATATATTTTATAGCAGCCTAGGCGTTAAATACGCAGGCTAAACCCATATTCACCTTATATTTGAGCACTTAAATGGACGCTACCCCACATTTCCCGATCTACCTAGACTACAGCGCTACCACACCGTGTGACGGTCGCGTGGTTGACGCCATGATTCCTTGGTTGCGTGAGCACCACGGCAACCCAGCATCGCGAAGCCATGCCTGGGGTTGGGAGGCTGAAGCCGCTGTTGAAACCGCCCGCGGCCATATTGCCGATTTGATTGGCGCTGACCCGCGCGAAATCGTTTGGACATCTGGCGCAACCGAGTCCAATAATTTGGCTATCAAAGGTGCTGCGGGCTTCTACAAAACCAAGGGCAAGCACATCATCACTGTGAAAACCGAGCACAAAGCCGTGCTGGACACCTTCCGTGAGCTGGAGCGCCAAGGTTTTGAGGCGACCTACCTGGATGTGAAAGACGACGGATTGCTTGATTTGGAGGTTTTCAAAGCCGCGATTCGTCCCGATACGATTTTGGCCAGCGTGATGTTTGTGAACAACGAAATCGGTGTGATTCAAGACATCACCGCGATTGGCAACATTTGCCGTGAAAAAGGCGTGATTTTCCACGTCGATGCGGCGCAGGCTACTGGGCGTATCGACGTTGATTTGTCCAAACTGCCGGTCGATTTGATGAGCTTGACCTCACACAAAACCTACGGCCCTAAAGGTATCGGTGCTTTGTACGTGCGCCGTAAGCCGCGCGTTCGCTTGGAAGCGCAAATGCACGGCGGTGGTCATGAGCGCGGCATGCGTTCTGGCACGCTGCCTACGCATCAATGTGTAGGCATGGGCGAGGCTTTCCGTATCGCCAAGCTGGAAATGGCGGCTGACAATGTGCGTATTCGTGCTTTGCACGAGCGCATGTTGAACGGTTTGAAAGACATCGAGCAAGTGTTTTTGAACGGCCATGCCGACAAACGCATTCCGCACAACTTGAACATGAGCTTTAACTATGTCGAAGGCGAGTCTTTGATCATGGGCATCAAGGGCTTGGCGGTGTCGTCCGGCTCAGCTTGTACGTCAGCTTCTTTAGAGCCAAGCTATGTGTTGCGCGCTCTGGGTCGTAGCGACGAATTGGCGCACAGCAGCCTGCGCATGACGATTGGCCGCTGGACAACCGAAGCCGAAATCGACTACGCGGTGGAAACGATCAAGCTGAACGTCGCGAAATTGCGCGATTTAAGCCCTTTGTGGGACATGCACCTTGAAGGAATCGACATCAGTACGATTCAATGGGCAGCTCACTAGAAAAGCACCGTTCGCCCTGAGCTTGTCGAAAGGTTTCGACAGGCTCAACCCGAACGGATTAGTCGTCATTTATAGAATTTAAGAGGTAAATACCATGGCTTATTCAGAAAAAGTAGTCGACCACTACGAAAACCCACGCAACGTTGGCAGCTTTGAAAAAGGCGACGACTCCGTAGGCACGGGCATGGTGGGTGCGCCCGCTTGCGGCGACGTGATGAAGCTGCAAATCAAGGTCAACCCGCTCACCGGCGTGATTGAAGATGCGCGTTTCAAAACATACGGATGCGGCTCGGCGATTGCGTCTAGTTCACTCGTGACCGAGTGGGTCAAAGGCAAAACTTTGGACCAAGCGGCGGCGTTGAAAAACAGCGAAATCGCCGAAGAGTTGGCTTTGCCACCAGTGAAGATTCACTGTTCCATTTTAGCGGAAGACGCGATTAAAGCTGCGGTGAGTGATTACAAAGCGAAGCACGGTCTAGCGACTGCAGCCGCCGTACATTAATTTTCCTTCGTTCGCCCTGAGGTATTGAAGGGGTTTCGATACCTCACCCCGAACGGAAATTGAACCTAAATTCACAAGAAGTTAAAAGCAAAAATGTCCGTCTCCCTTACAGAACCCGCCGCACGACACGTCACCCGCTATTTAAGCAAGCGCGGCAAAGGCGTGGGCGTCAAGCTGGGCGTTAAAACCACGGGCTGCTCTGGCTTGGCTTACACGCTAGAGTACATGGACGAATTCGCGCCCGAGGACACGATTTTTGAAGATTTTGGCGTGAAAGTGGCGGTTGATCCGAAAAGCTTAGCGTACATCAACGGCACCGAGCTGGACTATGTGCGCGAAGGCTTGAACGAAGGCTTCAAGTTCAACAACCCCAACGAGCGCGACAAGTGCGGTTGTGGTGAGTCTTTCAGGGTGTGACCTTCGAGGTTTTAGTTTAAGTGAACCTCCAGTCCACAGATTTCGAACTTTTCGAGATTCCAGCCCAATTTTCCCAAGATCGCAGCGTTTTAGATGCCAAATGGAAAGATTTACAGCGCGAAGCACACCCCGACCAGTTTGCAGCCCAGGGAGCAGCCGCCCAACGCATCGCCATGCAATGGTCCGTCCGCATCAACGAAGCCCACAACCGGCTCAAAGACCCGCTTAAACGCGCGGCCTACTTGTGTGAGTTAAACGGCGCACCCATCAACGCCCACACCAACACGTCCATGCCGCCGGCTTTCATGATGATGCAGATCGAGTGGCGTGAAGCTTTGGAAGACGCTAAAACTTCAGAGGAGCTAGAAGAAATTGAGCACAGGGCGGCGAATTACAAGCTTGACCAGCTATCAAAAATAGAGCAATTTATTGATGACAAACATGATTATGCTGCCGCTGCCAACGAGGTGCGAGCGCTGATGTTTGTGGCACGGTTTGTCGGTGAAATCGAAGCTAGGTTCGATAAAATATAAGCAAAATTACAGTATAAAAATTACATAGCGCATGGCACTCTTACAAATCTCCGAACCCGGCCAATCGCCCAACCCACATGAGCGGCGCATTGCTGTGGGCATTGATTTGGGCACCACGCATTCGTTGGTCGCTGCGGTGCGCAGTGGCGCGGCGGAGTGTTTGCCGGACGACCAAGGACGCGTGATTTTGCCGTCTGTGGTTCGCTATCTCGTTGATAAAAAACGACAAATTGGTTATGAAGCCTTGGCCAATGTGGCAATTGACCCGCCAAACACCGTTGCTTCTGTCAAACGGCTGATGGGGCGTGGTTTGAAAGATATTGCGCATCGGGACAAGTTGCCTTACAAGTTTGTCAATCTTGACGCTGGCATGGTCAGTTTGGAAACCGTTGGTGGCATCAAATCACCCGTTGAAGTCAGTGCCGAGATTTTGGCGACGCTGCGTTACCGTGCGGAAGACACGTTTAACGAGGACTTGTTTGGTGCGGTCATCACCGTACCCGCCTATTTTGACGACGCCCAACGCCAAGCGACCAAAGACGCGGCACAGTTGGCTGGGATCAACGTACTTAGACTTATCAATGAACCGACGGCGGCAGCGATGGCCTATGGCTTGGACAACGCGGCAGAAGGTGTTTATGCGATTTACGACCTGGGCGGCGGCACATTTGACATCTCGATTTTGCGGCTGACGCAGGGCGTATTTGAGGTGATTGCCACGGGCGGTGACTCAGCGCTGGGTGGTGACGACTTTGACCGTGCTTTGGCAGATTTGATTTCTGAGAAAACTGGATATACACCCAATTCAGCGAGTGAAAAAGCAGCGTTATTGGTAGAAGCACGGCGTTGCAAAGAAGCGCTTTCCACTATTAATAACATAGCTGTTCAGACAATAAATGCATCGGCTACAGCTGATTTTATGCTCTCCAAAGAGCAGTTTGTCAAAGCAACCCAGCATTTGACCGATAAAACCATCATCGCCGTCAAAAAAACCTTGCGTGACGCTAAGTTAAGTAAAGACGAAATCAAGGGCGTGGTCATGGTGGGCGGCAGCACGCGCATGCCGCACATCCAGCAAGCAGTCGAAGACCTGTTTGGTAAACCGCCGCTGACCAATGTGAACCCGGATGAAGTGGTCGCCTTGGGTGCGGCGATTCAAGCGAACCAGTTGGCTGGCAACAATGGGGTAGGGGACTTGCTGCTGCTGGATGTGATTCCGCTCAGCCTCGGCATAGAAACCATGGGCGGCTTGGCCGAACGCATTGTGCCGCGCAACCAGACGATTCCCACTGCTATGGCGCAAGATTTCACCACCTACAAAGACGGCCAAACCGCTTTGGCGCTGCATGTGGTGCAGGGCGAGCGCGATTTGGTGGCCGATTGCCGGAGTTTGGCGCGGTTTGAGCTGCGTGGTATCCCACCTATGGCAGCCGGTGCCGCGAAGATTCGCGTCACTTTCACGGTTGATGCGGATGGACTACTCAGCGTGGCGGCGAAGGAATTGGGCAGTGGGGTTGAATCTAACATTGTAGTGAAACCGTCTTACGGGCTGAGCGACGACCAGATTGCCACCATGCTGAAAGACAGCTTCAGCACCGCCCAGCAAGACATGAAGAGCCGTGCACTGATAGAAGCCCGCGTCGATGCCGACCGCATGGTTTTGGCCACGCAAAGTGCCTTGGATATCGACGGTCATCTGCTGAATAAAGCTGAAACCGATACGATACAAGCCTCAATAGCTGCATTATTGATAGCAAAAGAGGTAGACGATGCGGCTGTGGTGGAAGCCGCCACGACGGATTTAGCCAAAGCGACCGAAGCTTTTGCTGCGACGCGTATGAACAGCGGCATCGCCAAAGCCTTAGCAGGCAAGAATATTGAAAATATTTAGTCGATAAATATTTGTAGAAACTACGTAAAGAGTTCCAGTCATGACAACCATCACCATCCTTCCCCACGCTGAATATTGCCCCGATGGCGCCACCATCACCGCGCCCGCCGGCACGTCGATATGTGAAGCTTTGTTGGACAACAAAATCAACATCGAACACGCCTGCGACATGAGCCGCGCCTGCACAACTTGCCACGTCATCGTGCGCGAAGGCTTTGCGTCACTGGGCGAGACGGACGAAGAAGAAGACGATTTGCTAGACCGCGCATGGGGTCTAGAGCCCAACTCGCGCCTGAGCTGTCAAGCCATCTTGGCACAAACCGATGTGACGGTGGAGATTCCGAAATACTCCATCAACCATGCCAAAGAGAACCACTAAGGGCGAACTTGTATGCGTCAAATCTTCCTGGACACCGAAACAACGGGTTTATCCGCTGCCAATGGCGACCGCGTCATTGAAATCGGCTGTGTGGAGCTGATCAACCGCAAGCTGACCCGAAACAACAAGCATTTCTACCTTAACGCAGAGCGTGAGAGCCATGAAGACGCACTGAAGGTGCACGGTATCAGCAGTGAATTTTTAAAAGACAAACCCAAGTTTCCTGAAGTTGTTGAAGAATTCTTGGAATTTTGCGCAGGCGCAGAAATCATCATCCACAACGCACCGTTTGACTTGAGCTTTTTGAACAAAGAGCTAGAGTTGGTTGGTAAGCCGTCTTTCAAAGGCTTTGTGGCCAGCGTGACCGACACCTTGGTCATGGCCAAAGAAATGTACCCAGGCAAGCGCAATTCCTTGGATTCGTTGTGTGATCGCCTTGGCGTGGACAATTCAGGCCGCACTTTGCATGGTGCGTTGCTGGACGCTGAACTGCTGGCTGATGTTTACATCAACCTCACGCGCGGACAAGACGCATTGCTGATTGATGGTACCACCGGGCAAAGCGCTGACGGGACGGTGATTCAGATCGATTTGAGCAACTTCAAGCTAGATGTGCTCTTGGCCAACGACCAAGAAACCGCCGCGCATGAAGACGTGCTGAGCCAGATTGACAAAGCCAGCAAAGGCAAAACCGTGTGGCTTGCAACGCCCCAGCCTGCCTAAGTGCGCGTAAAGTATGTATAATCAAAGGCTATACTGATGAACCAGATTCAGGGCGGTTAGCTCAGGGGTAGAGCACTGCATTCACACTGCAGGGGTCACAAGTTCGAAACTTGTACTGCCCACCAATTTCAATTAGAAAAATGGTGATAAAACAAGGACTTTGCAAGCATTGAAGGATGTTGCCAAGTCCTTTTTTTTGTCCTAAAACTTGATGAATACGCTTGATGACTACCATTAGCACTGAAGATAGCGTTGATTGTGTGGTGATAGGAGCAGGTGTGGTGGGTTTAGCTGTTGCTAGAGCCCTTGCACTCAGCCCAAAGTTTGCCGGCAAAGAACTGCTGCTGCTAGAAGCCGCCAATGGCATTGGCACGGGAACCAGCTCGCGCAACAGCGAAGTGATACACGCTGGCATTTACTACCCGCAAGGCTCGCTGAAAGCACAGTTGTGCGTGCAAGGCAGAGAGATGCTGTACGACTATTGTGAACAACGCGGTATCGGCTTCAAGCGTTGCGGCAAGCTGCTTGTGGCGACGAACGAGGCACAAGTCGCACAACTTCAAGGCATCATTGCCAAAGCCGCCGCCAATGGCGTCAACGATTTGGTGTTGTTGACCCGTGAGCAAGCCCGTGAATTAGAACCTCAACTCGAATGTGTCGCCGCTGTGATTTCGCCCAGCACCGGCATTATAGACAGCCATGCGTTGATGCTCTCACTTCAGGGTGATTTTGAGAATGCAGGTGGTTTAACGGTGCTAAATTCAGCTGTGGCCAGCGTATTTATTTCCTCAGGTGCTATCAAAATAGAAATGACAGACGGCACTAAAATATTCACCAAAACGCTGGTAAACGCAGCTGGTTTATCGGCACCCATGCTTGCGCGCAGCATGCAAGGTTTAAATCCCCAGTTTGTGCCGCAAGAATATTACGCCAAAGGCAATTACTTCACGCTCAGTGGCAAATCGCCCTTCAGCCGTTTAATTTACCCAGTCCCCGAAGCCGCAGGCTTGGGTGTTCATTTGACGCTGGACATGGGTGGACAAGCCAAATTTGGCCCTGATGTCGAATGGGTTAAATCCGCAGACGACTTGGTCGTCAATCCCACACGCGGTGACGCTTTTTACGCCGAAGTACGCAAGTATTGGCCGCAGCTGCAAGATGGCACTTTGATTGCAGGCTACGCAGGCATGCGCCCCAAAATCAGCGCACCTACGGAGGCTGCGGCTGATTTCATGATTCAAGGCCCGCTGGAACACGGTATTGCCGGTTTGGTGAATCTGTTTGGGATTGAGTCGCCAGGTTTGACCAGTTCTATGGCTATAGGGGCGGTGGTGGCGGGGATGTTGAACTGACTTCGCAAGTCACAATCAATCGTCAAGCAATTCACCTACTGTGTTGAGATCGTCAATGCGGTCGCAAATAGCCTTGATGACCATGAGAATCGGCACACCCAGTAGCAGGCCCCAAGCGCCCCAGAGCCAGCCCCAAGCTAGAACACCGATAAAAACGGCGACCGAATTCATTTTGCTTGCTCGGCTGGTAAGCCATGGCGTTAACAAAAAACCTTCGATGCTGTTGATCACCAGTGAGATGCCCGCAACAAGTAAAGCCATATCAATGGTGCAGAATTGCAGAAAACCGACCATGGCCGAGCCGGCTGCCACCCACTATACGGACGGCACTTTGTAAATCGTTAAGAGTCGTTAAGAATCACTAAGCGTCATTAACTGACGTTCCTGCCATTCAACGGATACGCCGGGTCGGTGTAACCTGGTGTCGAAGGGTGGCCAGGATGCACCAAGCTATCCACCAGCTTTTCGTCTTCAGCGGTGACCACATAATCCAACGCCGGTAAATAATCTTGCCACTGCTGCAGCGTGCGCGGCCCGGCGATGACTGAGCTGATCGCAGGGTTTGCCAACACCCAAGCCGTGGCAAACTGCGCCAAGCTGACTTTTGAATCAACTTTATCGTGGCAATACTTCATCAGCGTTTGTGCGATGACGAAAGACTCTTCGCGAAGCTCGGTCTCTGTCATGCGCTTGTCGGCACGGCCACCGCGTGAATTTGGATCTATGGCTTGACCCGGCAAATATTTACCCGTCAACACCCCACGCGCAATCGGGCTGTAAGACGTCACGCCAATGCCGTAATGTTGGCAAGCGGGCAAAACTTCCACCTCTGGCATGCGGTTCAGCAGGTTGTAATACGGCTGGCAAACGACAGGGCCAGGCATGCCGAGTTGCTTGGCGATATTCACCATCTCTGCAATACGCCAGCCGCGAAAGTTGGACACCCCCCAGTTGCGGATTTTGCCAGCGCGCAGCATGGCGTCCAGCGCGCGCAAGGGTTCTTCTAAATTCATGCCGTTGTAGTCGCGGTGCATGTACAAAATATCGACATAATCAGTTTTTAGACGTGCGAGTGAGGCGTCGATTTCTTGCATCATCCAGCTGCGCGAATAATGGCCGACGTTGACGCGCTCAGACATTTTGTTGCCCAACTTGGTCGCCAGCACCCAGTCGTGCCGTTGCCCCGCTAAAATCTCGCCGACCATGGCTTCAGACGCACCCTTGGTGTACACATCGGCGGTGTCGATGTAGTTGATGCCATTGGCATGTGCATCGGCGACGATGGCTGTCGCCTCATTTTTCTCCGTTTGGTCGCCGAACATCATGGTGCCCAAACACAGGGCGGAGACTTGTAAATTGCTGTCGCCTAAGTTGCGGTATTTCATGGTTTATCGCTTCGTCGATTGTGGAAGTTGCTATGTTACACGTACACTCATGTCATGAACTCACAAACTTTATTTTCCCCACTTAAAAACGCCAAACTTGGCGCCCTGAAACTCGGCCTAGGCGGTGCGCCATTGGGCAACCTGTTCACCGCTGTTTCTGAGATAGATGCTCAAACTATCATCCAACAAGCCATCAACGACGGCTGCACCATGTTCGACACCGCGCCGCATTATGGCCACGGCTTGAGCGAGCAGCGCTTTGGCTACGCGTTGCGCCAGTTGCCACGCGACAGCTTCACCCTAAGCAGCAAAGTAGGGCGCATTTTGAAACCGAGCGCGACGGCCGAGCGCAACCAGCTGAACTTCGTCAACATCTTGCCCTACAACCAGTACTGGGATTATTCTGCAGCCGGCGTGCGACGCAGTGTCGAAGACAGTTTGCAGCGCATGGGCATGGCATACCTTGATGTGGCTTTTATCCACGATTGCTGCTCGATCTGCCACGGCGACAACTACCCTAAAGTATTGCGCCAAGTGATTGACGAAGCAATTCCTGAGCTGCAAAAAATGAAACGCGAAGGCTTGATTCGCGCCATAGGACTAGGCGTCAACGACGTACAGGTTTGCTTGGATGTGCTGAAAGAAACCGAACTAGATTGCATTTTGCTTGCTGGTCGCTACACGCTGGTAGACCACAGCGGTTTTGCTGAATTGCTACCGATTTGTGAGCAACGCGGCATGCGCATCGCTATTGGTGGCGTGTTCAATTCAGGGATTTTGGCAACGGGTGTCCGCGGTACCGACAAGCTCTTGTTCAATTACGACAGCGCCCCAGCCGAGTGGGTAGAGCGCGTGCGGGCGATTGAGGTTGTTTGTGACGAATTCAACGTGCCACTACGGGCAGCCGCTTTGCAGTTCCCGCTGGCGCATCCAACAGTTGATACGGTTTTGCTCGGTGCGAACCAGATCAACCATTGGGCAGATGCTGTGGCCATGCTGCAGCACACGATCCCCGCTGCGTTTTGGCAAAAACTCAAAGCCGAGGGATTGATTCCAGCCAACGCCCCCGTACCAACGTAGCTACAAATTCAAACGCCATGTTTATAGATGCGCACTTCCACAGCTGGCAGTTGTCGCGCGGTGATTACGGCTGGCTCACGCCAGATATCGGCGCTATTTACCGCGATGTGGCGGTGGCGGATTGGAAAAAGCTTGCCGAACCCCTAGGCATCATCGGTGGCATCCTCGTGCAAGCGGCGGCTACGGTGGCGGAAACTAGGCATTTGTTGGCGCTGACAGAGGCGAATCCTGCTGTTTTAGGCGTTGTGGGTTGGGTCGATTTCACCGCTGCAGATGCCGTTTTGCAGATAGATCAACTCGGGAAAAATTCTAAATTGAAGGGCTTGCGACCCATGTTGCACGATTTGCCCGATCCTGCATGGATTTTGCAGCCCGCCGTTCAGCCAGCACTGGCGGCTATGGAGAAGCATCACTTAGTATTTGACGCCTTGATTCGACCCGCGCACTTGCCACATATCCTTACCATCGCCCAGCGCTACCCCAAGTTAGCCATCGTCATCGACCACGGCGGCAAACCTGAGATTGCACGCGGCGTAGAAACGGCTTGGCAGCCTTGGGCGCAGGGTATGGCGGCGTTGGCGGAAAGGCCAAATGTGAGTTGCAAACTCTCTGGCTTATTCACTGAAGCCGGAAAATCGCCACACGCCACTCTTTGCACACCTTGGATTGAATGTATTCTGGAAGTATTTGGTACTGAGCGAATTATATGGGGCAGTGATTGGCCAGTTTTAGAGTTGGCGAGTGATTATCAATCGTGGTTTGAAGAATGTTACTTCTTGACCAAGAAATACTCTCAGTCGCAAAGCGATAATATATTTTCTAATAATGCCACTCGCATTTACAAATTGCCGGTAATTTAAATTTAAAAAGGAGAAAACCATGGCTGCTTATATTCTCGTGGATTCTCAACTCACCAACCCAGAGTTGTACGAGAGCTATAAACTCATCGCCAGACCGCTGGTTGAGTCTTACGGCGGCGAATACCTGTCCAGAGGCGGTCCGATTTCATTGAAAGAAAGCAAACTTTGGACGCCAACTCGCATGGTGTTGCTGCGGTTTCCATCGGTTGAAGTTGCAGAGCAATTCTATAATTCTGCCGAATACCAAGAGGCGTTAAAAATTAGCGCCCAATCATCCGAGCGCACGTTCATGATACTCGAAGGCGTGTAAATTGCTATATATTTTATAGCGCATTAGGTAATTAATACGCCTGATACATACTTATGTGAACATCTATTTCGCACCACGCTGTGTTTGCAGAGCTATAAACGCGTTGAAGGCGCTAAAACTTTCGGTGATAGGCTGAAACTTAGTTTTGTTGCTATTTATGTGAGACTCCATTTGCGCCAATGCCGCACAAGCTGCTTCAAGCGTTGAAAGCTGATGTGGTTTTCGGGCTTTGCGAATAGTATATTGACCCACTGGTAAATCCCGCAAAATCAACCTGGGTAAAGTCTGTAAGTAGGGGTTTTTAATGAGTATCTTGCGGCTCTTGCGCCAAGTGCCATCAATAATAATCAAACGAATGTTGCTCAAATCTTTCAACAATATTGGATTTAATTCAGGCGATGGTGAAATACCTAGAGAATGGTCTTCTAGCGTTGTCGGATAGAGCAATATTGCATTCTTGGCAGATAAACTATTTCTCAATAACCCATCTTCAAATACTTCACCTGTTAATAATTGACTGTTTGGTAAACACAAATGCAATAACCGCGCTGTGCCTTTTGTCTCGGTTACTTCCAGTGGATGTTGCAGTATCAAAACCTCGATGGCAGTATCAACTTTTGTTATCAAATGGCAAATGCAAGTAATTTTGGGGCGCAGACAGATGGCGCAGTTTGGGCGCATGTGGATTAAAACAATCTAATTAAATTTACGGCTTCGGCACCCGAATGCGGCTGATCATCAGCGAGCCAGAGATGGCAAACATCAGCACCAGTGGGTGAAACTTGAAGCCAGCGATCAGATATTCGCCAAGCCACATGTCTTCTCGCACCGCGCCGTACCAAGTCGCTAAAGCCATGATAGCGACGAGGACGATGGAGGTCGGAATGGGGGTGCCTTCAAAAAACTTGACTTTGCCCGATTCGTCTGCAAAACCTTCTGCCGTGACGTTGAACCGCGCCAAGCGCGAGACGCCGCAAGCCACGAAAAACACCAAGATCACCCGGTCGTACAAGCCCTGCATGCCGCAGCCGTAGGCGATGATGGCAGGCGCGACGCCAAATGAAATAATGTCCGCCAAGGAGTCCAATTCCCGCCCCAAAGCCGACGATTTTTGCCGCCAGCGGGCAATACGGCCATCAAGAATATCAAAAATCAATGCTGCCAACACCAAAGCGCAGGCAAACAAAATATGGATTTCTTCGTGCGTCTCCAGGTAGCTCATCGTCGAAAAAAGCGCCCCTGTGCCACACACCGCGTTGCCCAGTGTGAACCAGTCGGCTAGCGCAAATTCACGAATCATCGAGAAAGGCTTGTACTTGGCTTGGGTTGGGTTTAAATCGGCAGTGTTTTTGTCGCTCATAGTGTGCAATATAGCCTAAGTAAAGCGCAAAGTGCAAAGCGCATACGCCATGATTAGCTCACACCGTTTCTATAATCGAAGTAATTTATAAAAAACTCAGTCAGGAAGCCATTCATGCAAGTTGCATCATCTATTTTCAAAGCCTACGACATTCGTGGCATCGTCCCGGCCACCGTCACCGAGCAAGTGGCCGAAGGCATAGGTAAAGCGTTTGGCACCATT
>CANKRG010000033.1 GCA_947485165.1 Comamonadaceae bacterium | reverse complement strand
CGCGCTGGACGCCGGCGCACAAGGCTTGAAGTTCTTCCCCGCCGACATGGTCCCCCCCAGCGCCGTCAAAGCCATGCGCGCCGTGCTCCCCACCGACTGCCTGCTCATCCCCGTAGGTGGCATCACCCCCGCCAACATGCCCGCCTACCTGCAAGCCGGTGCGAGTGGTTTCGGCATGGGTTCTAACCTCTACACCGCAGGTAAAGCGCTGGCAGAGATACGTCAATCTGCTATTGAATTAATAGCTGTTTAAGCATTAAATACGCCGGTTATAGGCGTATTTAACCTGTGCTTTGCGTGTTTACGACCTAGGTTGGCTGTTAAACACTCGTCATCGCCACCGTCTTCGTATTCAAATACGAATCCAGCGCCTCTGGCCCACCCTCGCTGCCGTAGCCAGAATCCTTCACGCCGCCGAAGGGCAACTCAGCCCACGGCATCGCCGGCTGGTTGATCCAGAGCATGCCGGTTTGCACTTGGGCGCTTAACTGGTGCGCGTTTTTGATGCTGCTGGTGAAGGCGTAGGCGGACAGGCCGTAGGGCAGGCGGTTGGCTTCGGCGATGGCTTCGTCCAGGTTTTTGACGCTGCGCAGCGCGGCCATGGGGCCGAAGGGCTCTAGGTTGAAGACGTCGCTGTCCAGCGGGGCGTCCAAAATCAGGGTCGGGGCGAAATAGTTGCCGGTGGTGCCGATGCGCTCACCGCCGGTGGCGATGGTGGCACCGCGTTTCACGGCGTCTTCGGTCAGCTGCTGCATGGCGGTGACGCGGCGGGCGTTGGCCATGGGGCCCATGGTGTTGGCGGCGTCCAGGCCGGAGCCGACTTTCATTTTTTGCGTGTAGGCCAAGAAGCCAGCGACGAATTCTTCACGCACCGCCTCGTCGACCAAAAAGCGGGTGGGGGAAATGCACACTTGGCCTGCGTTGCGGAACTTGAAGGCCGCAATCATCTTGATCGCGTGCGGCACATTGGCATCTGCCGCCACAATCACCGGCGCGTGGCCGCCCAGCTCCATGGTGGCGCGTTTCATGTGCTTGCCGGCCAAGGCAGCGAGCTGTTTGCCCACCGGTGTCGAGCCGGTGAAGGTGATTTTGCGGATAGTCGGGTGCGGGATCAGGTAGTTGCTGATCTCGGCTGGGTCGCCATAGACCAAGCCGATCACGCCAGCCGGCACGCCGGCGTCGATGAAAACCTTGATCAATTCAGCCGGTGATGCGGGCGTTTCTTCCGGTGCTTTGATGATGATGGAGCAGCCGGTGGCCAGCGCGGCAGAGAGTTTGCGGACGATCTGGTTGACCGGGAAGTTCCACGGCGTGAAGGCCGCGACCGGACCGACCGGCTCTTTCAACACCATCTGCTGCACATTGGGCATGCGCGGCGGTACGATGCGGCCATAGACGCGGCGGCCTTCTTCGGCAAACCACTCGATGATGTCGGACGACATGCCCAGTTCGCCCCTGGCTTCGGCCAGCGGTTTGCCCTGTTCCATGGTCATGATCTCGGCGATACCCGCAGCGCGTTCACGCAACAAAGCGGCGGCAGCACGCATGATCTCGCTGCGTTTGATAGCGGGGGTGTTTTTCCAGATCTCAAAACCCTTGGCGGTCGCCGCCAGGGCGTCGTCCAAGTCGGCAATGGTTGCGTGGGCCACGCTGCCAATCACCTCTCCCGTGGCGGGGTTGTGTACAGGAATGACGGCGTTGCCGCTAGCGGCGCGCCATTCGTTGTTGATCATGAGCTGGACGTGGGGGTAGGCGGTGGTGGTTGTCATGGTGATGTAGCGGTTTGAGGAGGGAGTTAAAGAGAGTTGAAAAGCAAAACAGCTATCTTACGACGAACCCCCCGTTACGTGCAGGTTTATGGGTCGCTGAAAAGACTGAAATAGTATGTTTTTGACTATACTGACATAGCAAAAACAGGATATCTAAGCCGCCTATGACCACCCTAAAACAAGCCGCCCTCAGCATTTCCACGCATTTCGATTCAGGTGCGATAGACGTCGTCAGCCTCGCCGACCCGCAAGACATCCAGCTGAATATCCGCGCCGATCAAGGCATCAACGGTGCGGCTGAGTTCGCCCAGTGGTTTCACTTTCGGCTGCAAGGTGCGTCGGGTGTGCCGCTCAAGCTGCGGTTTTTGAACGCGGGACAATGCGCCTACCCCAAAGGCTGGCAGGGCTACCGCGTCGTCGCCAGCTACGACCGCCAGCTGTGGTTTCGCATTGATACCCAGTTTGACGGCCAGGTCATGACGGCGAATGTGACGCCTGACACCAACAGCCTCTATTTCGCCTACTTTGAGCCGTATTCCTACGAGCGGCACCTCGATTTGCTCGGTTCAGCCGCTGAATCTGAGCACGTGCAAAGTGAGTTTTTAGGCCACACCCTCGATGGCCGCGACATGAATGTGTTGCATATAACGGATACGACCGATGCATCCTCTGCGGTTCCAAACAAAAAGAACATCTGGCTGATCGCCCGCCAGCACCCGGGGGAGACCATGGCCGAGTGGTTTGTGGAGGGCTTTTTGGAGCGTTTGCTGGATGTGGACGACCCCGTCAGCCGGGTGTTGCTGGCCAGATGCGTCTTCCACGTCGTTCCGAACATGAACCCCGACGGCTCTGTGCGCGGGAATTTGCGTACCAACGCAACGGGTGCGAATTTGAACCGCGAGTGGCAAACTCCCACGCTGCAGCGCTCGCCCGAGGTGTTTTTAGTCCGTCAAAAGATGCTGGAAACCGGCGTTGACCTGTGCCTGGACGCCCATGGCGACGAAGGTTTGCCCTACAACTTTGTCGCCGGTTCCGAAGGCAACCCAGGCTACACAGCCAAGATCGAACAACTAGAAAATGCCTTCAAATCATCATGGTTGGCCACCAGCCCAGACTTCCAAGCCGAGCACGGCTACGGCCAAACGCCAAAAGGCACAGCCAACCCAACCATGGCGACAAATTGGATCGCCCAACAGTTCAGCTGCCTAGCCTTCACCCTAGAAATGCCCTTCAAAGACAACGCCAACCTGCCCGATGCCGGCGTGGGATGGAGTGGTGAGCGGTCCAAGAAGCTTGGGGCTAGCGTGCTTTTGCCGATATTGGCCGTTATCAACCATTGACTTAGCGAGAAAAACCCCTTCGATACCTCAGGGCGAACGGGAATACAAAGTAGCGACCTAAACACCGTACGTCAGTAGAAGCCTAGCCCTTCTCAAACCCTCAAATGAAGGCTCCCTCTATCGCCCAACAGGGGCGAGAGAGGGCGGGGGGAGTGAGTGGGGTGAAAAAAGCACTCTAGCCGGCGTATTTATTGCCTAATCTGCTGCTATAAAAATAGCAAATTAGCGACAAAATCAACGATAGTAAGCCGCCACATAGTCCTCAAAACTCACCTTGTCTGACGCTTCCAAAGCCTTCTGCTCAGCCAACGAGTCCACCACGCTGGCTTCAAACCGAGCTGTCGTTGCTGCATCCAGCGGGTCGGCCAACAAATCGGCATGGTGTTGCTCCGCCATTTGCTTGGCGAATTTGAAATAGCCACCCGCGTCACGCGCTGCGGCTAAGACTTGCGCGGAAGGCGTCAAATCTGGGTTGTCGATGCGTTGTTGCAACGATGCCATGGTTGCAACGTAGCGATCTGTGCCGTAAGCCGCATCCAGCATCTCGGCAAACGGTGCCATGTCGTCAAACAACGCATGCGCAATCGGGCGGAAGGGTTGTTCGCGGTTGTGGACGAGCAGATGCAGGTCGGGCTGGCGGCCACGGTTGACAATGCGGCGTTTGTTGTCGTCGTTTTCGGCCTGTTCACGGGCAGAAATCGGTGGGCTGTCGCGGAACAGGCACATCAGCAAGAGCACGTCGGCAAAGTTGTTTTGTTCCGGCAAGATGCCGATGTCTACCATGGGGTTCAGGTCAAACAAGCGCATTTCAATGTATTCCACGCCGTAAGTTCGCAAGGCTTTGGCGGGGCGTTCACCGTGCCTACCCACACGTTTGGGGCGAATGCCGGCGTAAAACTCGTTTTCGACCTGCAACAAATTGGCGCTGAGCTGCTGCCAATGGCCGTCCGCGTGCTTAACGCCCAATTCGGCGTAATACGGGTCGGGCGTGCGGATGGCAGATTCCAGCGCGGTGGTGTATTCAACCAGCGAGTTGAAGCTGACATGCAGTTTGTCCTGCGCCCGGTTTTGGTAGCCCATGTCGCTCATGCGCAAGCTGGTGGCGTACGGGCCGTAAAACGTACCAGGCACCAGGGTTTCCAAATCGACTTTGCGACCCTGTAGGAACGATTCGCAAATCGCCGGTGATGCGCCAAACAGGTAAGGCACCAGCCAGCCAAAGCGCAAAAAGTTGCGAATCAGACCGAAATAGCGTTCAGAAATGAAGTCTTGCAGGCTGAGCTTGGACTGGCATTGTTGGTGCAAATGCTCCCAAAACGCCTGCGGCAGCGACCAGTTGTAATGCGCACCGGCGATGGTTTGCATGTGCCGGCCGTAGCGCAAGCCCAAGCCTTCGCGGTACACAACCTTCATTTTGGCGGAGTTAGACGTGCCGTAATCCGCCAACGGAATGTCCTTGTCCTGGCTCAAAATACAGGGCATAGAGCCCGCCCACATCACTTCTTTGTCCGCCAAGGTGTCGAGCTTTGCCGCGCTGAAACGGTGAATCTCACGCAGAAAATCCAACGGAAACGCCGGATCGGCAGACGGTGGGGTGATGAATTCGAGCAGCGCTTCCGAGTAATCGGTCGTGATCCACGGATGCGTGAGTTTAGAGCCCAAGCCGCTGGGGTGAAAAGTGAGCGCTAACTTTCCTTTGGTATCCACCCGCAAACACTCGCGCTCATAACCGCGCTGGATACCGCGCAAGAGCTGGGTTTGCGCCGCCAGGACTTGGGCGCTCTCTTTGCCGCAGCAGCTGAAGGTCAACATGATTTTGCGCTATTTGTTTGCCAATGACCGGCCAATTTATTTACCATTGATGCCGAGCAGCTCGACTTCAAAATGTAGTGTCGCGTTCGGCGGAATCACGCCACCCGCACCGTTTGCGCCATAAGCAATGCCCGGCGGACACGTCAGCTTGGCTTTGCCGCCCACCTTCATGCGCTGCACGCCTTCGGTCCAGCAGGGGATGACGCGGTTCAGCGGGAAGTCAATCGGTGCATTTCGTTTGTACGAGCTGTCAAATTCTGTGCCGTTGGGCAGCGTGCCACGGTAGTGCACTTTGACGGTGTCGCTGGCGCTGGCCGGCTGCGCGCCGGTGCCGTCTTTGAGCGAGCGATAGACCAAACCACTGGCGGTCACCACAGCGCCCGCTTCTTTGGCGGCTGCCGCAGCGGCTTCAGACTGGGCAAAAGCGGGGGCGATGAGCGTGCACGTTAGCAACGCAGCAGCTATGTGGCGAGAAGGAGTCAATGTTAAAGAAGTCATTTCAATAAGCCTAGAAAATCAAAAAACACAGCATACTGGAAAAACGAATAGTTATCTGGCTGTGGAAGAATCAGTACCTTACAAATGAGGTTTTTGCGGCTAAATGCAAGAAAAATCCCTAAAATAGAAGTAAAAATGGCTGTAGCCGGCATATTTATTAACTATAAAGCTATAATATTTATAGCGCAAAGCTCTTCACAATGAAAGATTCAAAAATGCAAACCGACATTCAAACCGACCCACGCTATGAATTCGACCTGTTCGTCATCGGTGGCGGCAGTGGCGGGGTGCGGGCGGCGCGCATGGCGGCGCAGCGTGGCGCCAAAGTCGCCTTGGCCGAAGCCGGTGGTGTGCATGGCAGCCATGGGGGCGATGGTGGTTTGACGGGCGCGGGGCTGGGCGGTACCTGCGTCAACGTCGGCTGTATCCCCAAAAAACTTTACAGCTACGCTGCGCATTTTGCCGAGAGTTTTGAAGAGTCGCACGGTTTTGGCTGGGAGGGCGCTGCGCCCACACTGAATTGGGCAACCCTCAAAACCAACCGCGCCAAAGAGATCAGCCGTCTGAACGGCATTTATGGGCAATTGTTGGGCGACGCGGGGGTAACGGTCATCCTCAGCCGAGCCACATTGGTCGACGCCAACACGGTGGCGATGACGGATGGCCAGCGTTTCACGGCCAAACACATCCTGATCGCCACCGGTGGCACGCCTTTCGTGCCGCACATGACGGGGCGTGAGCATGTGCTCACCTCGAATGAAATGTTTGATCTGCCGACATTCCCCAAACGCCTGCTGGTGGTGGGCGGTGGCTACATCGCTTGTGAATTTGCCTCGATCTTCAACGGCTTGGGCTCACTGGTCACGCAGCTGTACCGCGGTGAGCAAATTTTGCGCGGTTTTGACGAGGATGTTCGCCACGTCATCGCCGCAGAAATGCGCAAAACCGGGGTGGATCTGCGTTTGCATGCCGGCGTGGTCGCCATCCACCGCACAGCGCTGGGGTTGAAGGTGAGTCTGGAGGAGGGCGGCACGCTGACGGTGGATGACGTGCTGTACGCCACCGGCCGTGTGCCCAACGTGCAGGGTTTGGGGCTGGAGGCGCTGGGGGTGTGTCAAAGTGCCGATGGCGCGGTGGTGGTGAATGAGCACTACCAAACCAACGTGCCTTCGGTCTTCGCCGTGGGCGACGTGACCGCGCGGGTGCAGCTGACGCCGGTGGCGTTGGGTGAAGCGATGGTCTTGGTCGACCACCTGTTCGGTCCGCCCGCCGGCAAAACCGCCCGCCGCATGAGCTACCAGTTCATCCCCACCGCCGTCTTCACCCACCCGAATATCGGCACCGTGGGCTACTCAGAAGCCGATGCGCGCAAGGCGTTTGGCGCTGAATTTGGCGCTAAATTTGATGCTATCACCGTCTTCAAAAGCGAGTTCAAAGCGTTGAAACACACCTTGAGCGGTAGCACCGAGCGCACGTTCATGAAGCTGTTGGTCGAAACCGCCACCGACCGCGTGGTCGGCCTGCACATGGTCGGCCCCGATGCGGGTGAAATCGTCCAAGGCTTCGCCGTCGCCCTGAAAGCCGGTGCCACCAAAACCATGTTTGACAGCACCATCGGCATCCACCCCACGCTAGCCGAGGAGTTTGTGACGATGCGGGAGCCGGTGAAAGTTGCCGCACCCTTGTAACTCGTCTGTAGCACAATAGTCATATGACATACCACTTGCCACCTCTTCTTCCTGCTTTCATCGCGCCGGCGCAGTTCACTGACGCAGCCGCTGCCATGGCGCAAGTCCAAACCATCTACAACGCACAAATCGAGCATTTACGCTCAGCGATGCAGCGCTTTGTCGCCGCTGGCGATGCTGAGACGCAACCAAGCAAGCTGCAAAAAGCCAGGGCGTTTTACCCTTTTGTGCGTATCCACACCGACACCATGCTACGCTCGCAGCTGCCCGATTTGGCGCGGTTGAGCTTTGGTTTTGTCGCCGAGCCGGGGCGCTATGAAACCACCTTGACGCGCCCCGACCTGTACGCCAATTACTATCTAGAACAATTTCGCCTGCTGCTGCAAAACCACAAGGTCGTGCTGGAAATCGGCACCAGCACACAGCCGATCCCGATTCATTTTTCGTTTGCCGAACATGACCACGTCGAAGGGAATATGAGCGCCGAGCGCCGTTCGTTGATGCGTGATGTGTTTGACCTGCCTGATCTGGCAGCGATGGACGACGGCATCGCCAACGGCACGTTTGAACCGAGAGCGGGCGAGGCCATGCCGCTGTCGCTGTTCACCGCGCCTCGGGTTGATTACTCGCTGCACCGCCTGCGCCACTACACCGGCACCGCGCCTGAGTGGTTTCAAAACTTTGTGCTGTTCACCAACTACCAGTTTTACATCGATGAGTTCGTCAAACTTGGGCACGAGGCGATGGCGAACCTGCACAGCGACTACATCGCTTTCATCGAACCCGGCAACGTGGTGACGCGGCGTGTGGGTTTGGCGACGCAAGCCATTGATGCACTCGGCGCACAGCCCCCACGCCTGCCACAAATGCCCGGCTACCACTTGGTGCGCGCTGATAGAACCGGCATCAGCATGGTCAACATCGGCGTCGGTCCGGCGAATGCCAAAAACATCACCGACCACATTGCGGTGCTGCGTCCACACGCCTGGATCATGCTGGGCCACTGCGCTGGTTTGCGCAACACCCAGCAGCTGGGCGATTACGTGCTGGCCCATGGCTATGTGCGCGAAGACCATGTGCTCGATGAAGAGCTGCCGCTGTGGGTGCCGATTCCGGCGCTGGCGGAAATCCAAGTCGCGCTAGAGCAGGCGGTGGCCGATGTGACGCAAATGAAGGGCGCTGAACTCAAACGCATCATGCGCACCGGCACAGTGGCGTCCACCGACAACCGCAACTGGGAGCTGCTGCCCAACAACCAGCCGCAGCGCCGTTTCAGCCAAAGCCGCGCCGTGGCGCTGGACATGGAAAGCGCGACCATAGCGGCAAACGGTTTTCGCTTCCGTGTGCCCTACGGTACATTGCTGTGCGTGAGCGACAAACCGCTGCATGGCGAGATCAAACTGCCTGGCATGGCGAATCATTTTTACCGCGAAAGGGTAGACCAACACCTGCGCATCGGCATCCGAGCGATTGAACTGCTGCGTGAGCGTGGCGTTGATCAGCTGCATAGCCGCAAGTTGCGGAGTTTTGCTGAGGTGGCGTTTCAGTAAATATCGAAAGATTAAATTTATAAATAATTTTACAAGCCAGCCAGCGTCTT
Source organism: Comamonadaceae bacterium (assembly GCA_947485165.1). Taxonomy (GTDB): domain Bacteria; phylum Pseudomonadota; class Gammaproteobacteria; order Burkholderiales; family Burkholderiaceae_C; genus Aalborgiella. The sequence continues at coordinate 15,495 of CANKRG010000033.1, read as the reverse complement.
GCTTGTCTGATCAGCTCGGCCCGTGCGCCGGCTTGATCGTTGCAGCAGTTTCTTCACTGCACCAGCTCCATCACCGCATCAGCAAACACCTGCGGTACTTCCTGCGGCATGTTGTGGCCCACGCCCGGCACCACGCGGTGTTCGCGCGCACCCGTGAACAGGTGCGCATGTTGTGAGGCGGGGGCAACGGGGCGCACGCCGTCGTCCACGCCATCAAACGTGATGCTGCGCACCGTGATGGGTGGCTGTGCGGCCAGACGGTGCTCAATTTCCAGCAGCGCCGGGTCGCCCGGTGCCAATGCATACCGGTGGCGATAGGACTGAATGACAACGTCAACGAAGTCGGGGTTGTCAAACGCCGCTGCGCTTCGCTCAAAGGTGGCGTCGTCAAATGCCCAGGTCGGCGACCACAACTTCCACAGCAGGCGGCACAGCGCACGGCGGTCTTTCAAAAGACCTTGGCGGCCGCGTTCGCTGTGGAAGTAATACTGGTACCACAGGCTGCGCTCGTTCTCGGGCGTATCCGGCACCATGGCCTGGGCAATGTTTTGGATGTTGTAGCTGTTGAGCGAGACCAGGCCCGCGCAGCGCTCAGGCCACAGTGCCGCCACCACGCAGGCGGCACGACCACCCCAGTCGTAGCCCGCGAGCACGGCTTTTGAAACGTTCAGCGCATCCATCAGTTCACGCAGGTCATTGCCCAGCGCAGCCTGCTCGCCAGAGCGTGGCGTTGAACCACGCAAGAATCGCGTCGCGCCAAAGCCGCGCAGGTACGGCACGTAAACGCGGCAGCCCTGCGCGGCCAGCAGCGGGGCGACTTGCGCATACGCGTGGATGTCATACGGAAAACCGTGCATGAGAAACACGGGTGGGCCATCAGGCGGCCCCGCTTCATGCAGCGCCACGCTGAGCGCACCGGCCTCGATGCTTCGGGTGGGGAGAAGAGTGTTCATCAGTATTGCCCAGGGTCTTAGGAAGATAATTAAATCAAAGAGGATTTTCTCAAAATAACTTTAGCACAGCCTGATACAGGTACGATTACAGGTCCGATGGTGGCTGTCGGGCTTGTCTAAAACCTCAAACACACCGCTTGTGTCTTTGAACACAGCCGGCAGGGCTTCATTGCACCCTGCGGTACACCCTGCAACAGGGCAAATCAGTTACTTTAGAACAACACAACGCCCCGAATTGACTCCCCGCTTCAACCTCTTTCGGGTTGATGAAATGCGTCATGCCAAACTTCGGACCTTGCAGGTCAAGCGTTTCAATAGTAAGAGGTTTTCCTGCTTGCCAAGCGACGGCGGCTTTGGTTGTCATGGCGGATTCTCACGGTAGATAGGGATAACCAGCTATAAACGAGCAGCCATAAAAAAAGCAGCTCGATAAGCTGCTTTTCTTTGAGTGGTAAAAAATTACTTCGGCAAAATCACGCTGTCAATCACGTGAATCACGCCGTTGTCAGCAACGATATCAACAGAAGTCACTTTTGCAGCGTCAACCATCACACCGCCCGTGGTTGATACTGTGATCTCTGAGCCTTGCACCGTTTTTACTTTTCCAGCTTTGACGTCTTTGGCCATCACTTTGCCTGAAACAACGTGGTAGGTCAAAACAGCGGTCAATTTGGCTTTGTCTTTGAGCAAAGCATCGAGGTCAGCCTTAGGGATTTTGGCAAAGGCTGCGTCAGTCGGTGCAAACACGGTGAACGGGCCAGGACCCTTGAGTGTGTCGATCAAGCCAGCTGCTGTCAAAGCAGTGGCTAATGTTTTGAAATTGCCCGCGCCTACAGCGGTGTCAACAATATCTTTAGCTTGCGCAGAGAAAGCTGCGGTGATAGCTAGAGCGGCAGCAATGATAGATTTTTTCATGATGAACTCCAAATGGTTAACTGTTAAGGGTAAAGAAGCTAAACAAATACGTGAAAAGCACATGCGCCAAAAAACTTTGACGTGATGGATAATACATACTAATTAGTATACATACAAACTATACGGTATTTACTATTACCAAAGAGTAACACAAAGCAAGCTATCGTAAAAATCCACCCGTTTCCAGCAAATCTTGTACCAGCTCTAGCCGAATCAGCGGGTTATCCAGCGTGAGCAGCCGATGCCGCTGCGCGGGCTGCATGGGAATCAGCTCGCACCAGCGGTTGGCCACCCAGCCGCAATCGTCAAAAAGATAGGGCTTTGTCATCGGCAAACGCTGTCCTTCTATTGCTTCGCGCTCAAGTTGATGAGTCAGCGCAGTGATGAGCTGGCGCAGCGCCGTCACCGTGTCTGCAAGTTCTTGCGGCACAGAAATCGCTTGGTCGGCCTCAATAGGGCTAACTTGCGCCACCCATAGCCCCAGTTTTTGTTGTTCGCAACGCACTATCGTGAAACGCTTCCCGCCCACGCAGTCAATGCGCAGCAAACCTGGCTGCGGCGCCGAATGCGCCACAATTTTGGCGCAAGTTCCGACAGAAACAAAGGCTTCTTGGCTCATGGGTTCTGGCGAGAGTGGTGTTTCATCAACAATGGGCGCATCTTTTCGCACCGTTTGCGCCACCACACCAAATTCCGTACCGTCAGCGATGCATTTTTTGATCATGGTGAGATAACGCAATTCAAAAATCTGCAGCGGCAGCAAACCCTCGGGAAACAAGATGGTGGTGAGTGGAAACAGAGGTAGCGTCATTAAAGTCATGCCAAGATAATGCCACGATCAGCCAATACCCTGCGTCTTGGGGTTAAATTTCTAGGCACCCAATTGTTCGCCATAATCAATTCATGCAAACCCCATTATTTTCAGCCAAAGGCCTTATAAAACGCTACGGCAGCAGCACGGTTGTCGACGATTTGTCCTTCAGCATCGCCCCCGGCGAATGCCTGGGCGTGATCGGTCCCAACGGTGCTGGCAAAACCACCACCATCCGCATGTGCCTGGGGCTGACCGCGCCTGATGCGGGCAGCATCACCGCCTTTGACATGCCGATGCCCAAAGAAGCCCTCGCCATCAAAGCGCTGATGGGCGTGGTGAACCAAAACGACACGCTAGACCCAGACTTCAGCTGCGCCGAGAATTTGCTGGTCTATGGTCGCTATTTCGGCATGAAAACGGCTGACATCAAGGCACGGATTCCGCAATTACTCGAATTTGCGTCGTTGACCAGCAAAGCTGGCAGCAAACCGGGCGAGTTGTCGGGTGGCATGAAACGCCGCCTCAGCTTGGCGCGCGCCCTGGTGAATGACCCCAAATTGTTACTTTTAGACGAACCCACGACGGGCCTCGACCCGCAAGCCCGCCATTTGATGTGGGAGCGCTTGCAAATGCTGTTGCAGCAAGGCAAATCGATCTTGTTGACCACGCACTTCATGGACGAAGCCGAGCGCCTGTGTTCCCGCCTGTTGGTGCTGGACCATGGCAAAAAAATTGCCGAAGGCAAGCCGCGCGATTTGATCGCCCAGCATCTGGAGCCGGATGTGGTCGAGGTTTACGGCGCAGGTGCCTTGGCGCTGCAACATGCACCGCTCGCCAAACTGGCGGCGCGGGTCGAAATCAGCGGCGAAACCCTGTTTTTCTACACCCAAGACGCCAAACTGCTGCTCGAAGCGCTGCAAGCCCACCCGCAGTTGCGCACGCTGCACCGGCCGGCCAATTTGGAAGACTTGTTCCTCAAACTCACAGGCCGACAAATTCGGGAAGATGCATGAGTTATCAAGCCCCCACGCTCCGCCGTTGCACGGGTCGCTGCCCCCCGAGGAGGCGCGGCTTTGCTTGGGGCGGCCCGGCGCTGCAGACCATTTCTCAAACAAGGTGTTCACATGCTTAATTCGACTTCCATATGGCGTCTGCCCAACCTGTCCCGCCGCTGGTGGCCGGTGTTTTTACGCAACCTGCTGGTCTGGCGCAAGCTGGCCATCCCCAGTTTGGTCGGCAACATCGCCGAACCGCTGATGTGGCTGGTCGCTTTTGGCTATGGCATGGGCGCGCTGGTGGGTGAGGTCGCGCCCACCGCTGGCGATGCCAAAGTACCCTATATCTTGTTTTTAGCCAGCGGCAGCATCTGTATGAGCGCCATGCAGGCGGCCTCGTTTGAGGCGCTGTACTCGGCCTTTTCACGCATGCATGTGCAAAAAACCTGGGACGGCATCATGAACGCGCCGGTCAGCCTGGACAACATCGTCATGGCCGAAATGCTCTGGGCGGCGTTCAAATCGCTCTTCACCGTGACGGCGATTTTGGGCGTCATGCTGGTTTTAGGCATCAGCCACAGCCCGAAACTGCTGGTCGCCTGGCCGATTTTGCTGGGCGTGGGCATCACCTTCAGCTGTATCGCGCTGATTTTCAATGCCTTGGCCAAAGGTTACGACTTTTTCACCTACTACTTCACCCTGTTTTTGACGCCGATGATGTTTTTAAGCGGCATCTTCTTCCCGCGCGACCAGCTGCCGCCCATCGTCAAAGTCATCTCCGACTGGCTGCCGCTGACCAACGCCGTCGAGCTGGTGCGCCCGCTGTTCATGGACCAGTGGCCACAAAACCCGTGGCTGCACGTCGCCGTGTTGGTGGCTTATGCGGTGTTGGGGTTTTGGCTGGCTTTGGCGCTGACGCGCAGACGATTTAGGGCTTGAGGCGATATTTTGCTATAAATAATATAGCTAACTATGCAATAAATACGCCGGCTAAATGCCTAAATGAAGAGGTAAATTCGAGGTTATCGAATGCGGCGCCTAAATCTCTCCTAACCCCACTTTGAAAAGGGGGGCAGGGGGATTTGTCTTCAGCCTCGCTACACTACCTACATGACTCTGTACACCACCCTGCAAAAAGTCCACACCGAAGAAGACGTTAAAGACGCCTACATCAAAGCGCTGGGCATTAAAGGCTATACCAAGGGCTTGATCGACATTCAAAGCAAAGAGATTTGGTTTGAAGCCAAGCACACCGGCAAAGAATCCAGCTACGCCATGTTCACCCAGCTGCTGCATTATGTGCAGGTGGCGCTGGACAAGGGCGAAACCGTGCCACCGTTTCTAGCCGTCATCGACACCGAAAAAGCCGCGCTGATGAAAAGTGCGAACGTTTTGCCGTTTTTGGCCAAAAAAACCATCCAATGGGGCAAATCTGCCAGCCAGTACACGCAAGATGCTTTGGCCGAGATTTCCGCCCACATCGGTGCACATTTTGTGTCGTTCAAAATCGCCACGCATGAAGACGAGTTCATCAGCACCGTCAAAGCCGCCATCAAATCGGGCGACATCATCCGCACCCCCATCACGCCGGACAACTTGAAGCAGGTGTTTGACAAATGGGTGGTCATGGTGGGGCGCGAGATCACCGGCGTGGCTGAAGAAGACTACGCGCTGCTCTTTTTTGCCGACATCATGCACGACGGCACGGTCTCCACCCACGCCAATTTGCCCGCCGAGCTGCTGCACAAAAACGGTGCACCCGTGTTCAGCTTGGGCGGGAAGATTTACGAGCTGGGCAGCAAAGAGGGCTACCGCCAGTTTTGGGCGATCTACCACAAGCCGCCCAAAGCCGAGCACCGCAACTACCTGCTGGAGCGCCGCGACAGCCTGATTCCGCTGGACGAGCGCAGCTTCAAAGGCGCGTATTACACCCCGCTGGCTGTGGTGGACAAAGCCTATGACACCTTGGCCGCCACGTTGGGTAAAAATTGGCAAAAAGATTACATCGTGTGGGACATGTGTTGTGGTGTGGGTAATTTAGAGGTCAAACACAGCAACCCGCGCAATATCTATATGAGTACGCTGGACGAGGCCGACGTGGACGTCATGAAAGCCACCAAAACCTGCGTGGCCGCCCAGCGCTTTCAATACGATTATTTGAACGACGATATTGATGATTTTGGCCAGATTGACTACAGCCTGACCAACAAAGTACCCGCAGGTTTACGGCAAGCCATTGCGGAGGGCAAAAAGATACTCGTGCTGATTAATCCGCCGTATGCGGAGGCGGCGAATCGTGAAAACTTAGCTATTGACTCAGTTAACGGCAAAAACAAAGTGGGAGTTGCGAAAACAAAAATTGCAACTACTTCGATGGAAGCCTATGGAAAGGCCAGCAATGAACTTTTTACACAATTTGTGGCGCGAGTAGCTAAGGAGATTCCAACCGCAACACTTGCTATGTTTAGCACGATGAAATATGTAAATGCCTCGAATTTTGAAAAATTCCGGGCTGCATGGAATGCTAAGTACCTTGGCGGTTTCGTTGTACACAACAAAGCTTTTGATGGAATGAGTGGGAAATTTCCGATCGGATTTTTAGTTTGGGCTACAAATCAAAAGAAAAAAACTGAAATCTCAGAAGTCCTAGTTGAGGTTTTTGATAAAGAAGTTCAGCCAATCGGTGAAAAAACTTTTTGGAATCTGCCAAGTGATACATATTTAAATGTATGGATTGATCGACCGAAAGCCAACAAAGAAATTGTTATTCCCTTGAAAAACGGAATGTCGCCATATACCAAAGTTAAAAGCTTGAATACATGGTCAGAAAATGCGATCAGCTATATGTGGTGTCAAAACAATGACTTTCAGCATGCGGAACAGCAAACGGTGATGTTTTCGTCTGTTTGGGGCGATGGTCACGGCTTTTACGTAACAGAAGAGAATCTTTGGAAAGCGGCGATAGTTTTTTCTGTCAGGCGTTTGTATGCACCTACTTGGTTAAATGATCGTGACCAATTTTTGCAGCCAACTGCTCCGTTAAGTAACGAATTCAAGTCCGATTGCCTCGTTTGGATGCTTTTCAACCGTTGCAACCGTTCCGCTGGTGCAGATAAACTTGAATGGAACGGCAAAAACTGGTCAATCGTCAACCACTTCATCCCTTTCACCGAAGACGAAGTAGGCGCAAACGGGCGGTTTGAGTCGGATTTTATGGTGAAGTATTTGGCAACCCTTCGACAAGCTCAGGGCGAACGGGCTTATTTGTCGCTAGAGGCAAAAGCCGTTTTAGCCGCTGGCAAAACCCTGTGGCAAGCTTACTTCAAAGACATCGACAAAGACGGCCGCACCGTGCGCGACGAGTTGAAGCTGAACCGGCCAGACGTCGGCTGGTACCAAATCCGCAACGCCCTGAAAAAACGCAACGAAAGCGGCGACGCCGTGCCTGTAGACTTTAGCGCCTTTGAAGACGCCTACAAAACCCTGGGCGACAAGCTGCGCCCGCAGGTGTATGAGCTTGGGTTTTTACGGGTTTGAAGCAACTACCCCGCCCGTTGGGCACCCCTTCAAAATAAAGGGGAATTATGGGTTTGTTATTGCTATATATTTAATAGCTATTTAGGAAATAAATACGACGTCTAGAGGCGTATATGTTTCTATTTTACGCGTTTTTCACAGCTTTAATCGCTTCATCAGTAAATTAAATTGCACACTATTTAATTGCGCGCTATAATTCAACCATGAACGCAGCAAATCACACAGAAACAGCCAATAAAACAGCTAGCAACCCCGCTTTGTTGTTGGACAACCAGCTGTGCTTCGCCTTGTATTCCACCTCGTTGGCGATGACCAAGCTGTACAAGCCCTTGTTAGAAAAGCTGGCGTTGACCTATCCGCAGTATTTGGTGATGCTGGTGCTGTGGGAGCGCGATGGGCTGATGGTGTCTGAGCTGGGTGAGCGCTTGTTTCTGGACTCGGGCACCTTGACGCCTTTGCTCAAACGTTTGGAATCAGCCAGTTTGATCGCCCGTATTCGCGACGTGCAAGACGAGCGCCGAGTGCACGTCACGCTGACGGCAGCAGGGCGTGCCCTGAAAACCCAGGCCGCCAACATTCCCGCCTGTATTTTGAAAGCCAGCCAATGCAGCTTGCCCGACATCGTGGCTTTGACGCAGCAAGTGCAAACGCTGAGAAACAATTTGAATCCGCCATCAACATCTTAATTTAACCCGCCTCTGTTGGAGGCATAACTTGAAAGCAAAGAAACCATGACCACCAAAATCGAAAAAATCTTGTACAAAGCCAACGCCACAGCTACCGGCGGCCGTGACGGTCACGCTGTCAGCTCTGATGGCCTGTTGAACGTCAAACTCGCACCACCTAAAGAACTGGGCGGCATGGGCGGCGCGACCAATCCTGAGCAATTGTTTGCCGCAGGTTACAGCGCCTGTTTCATGGGCGCGATGAAGCACGTGGCCGGCATGAAGAAATTGACCATCCCCGCAGACACGAATGTCAACGCGACCGTCGGTATCGGCCAAATTCCAGCGGGTTTCGGCATTGAAGCGCAATTGATCGTGAGCTTGCCCGGTATGGACCGTGTTGCAGCGCAAGATTTGATCAACACAGCACACCAAGTGTGCCCGTACTCAAACGCCACACGTGGCAACATTGAAGTGAGTGTGACGCTCGCATAACACTTCCGACGTATCTCCAACGCAGCCTGCCCCGATTGTCGCGGCAGGCTGTTTCGTTTAGAGTGTGGCTATGAGCACACAGCAATTTTTAGTCCGTAAAGACATCCACAGCCGATTCAGCACGCAGATTGCCAAGTTTTCATTTGTCCTACTGTAATCAGTCCGATGGCTGAATGCTTGACTGGTATCAAGCAGGCGAATCAAGGTAGACTGCACACTGACAGTCAGATTCATCATGCAGGATAGTCAGGGGAAGATCCACAAAAACAAAAGGTAGCTGGCATGAAAATGGCTTTTTTGTCAGACGTTCACGCTAATATCCAGGCGTTTGACGCTTGCTTGGAGCATGCGAGGGCGCAAGGTGCTCAACAATTCGCGCTGCTTGGTGATTTTGTTGGCTATGGCGCTGACCCTGTGGCGGTTGTTCGGCAAGTGCAAACCTTGGTTGCTGAAGGTGCCTGGGCTGTCAAAGGCAATCATGATGCCATGGCAGTATCTCCACCCGCACAGGTGAGCACTATCGGTGACAGCACAGCAGGATGGACGCATGCACAGCTCGACAACGAACAGCGAGAGTTTTTAGACAAACTACCGCTAACGCTGCAACACAACAAACTTTTGTTGGTGCATGCCAGTGCAAATGAGCCCGAGCTGTGGCGCTACGTGCTTGATGAGCGATCTGCCGGTGCAAGTTTAGATGCCGCAGCACAATGGCCAGAGGTTCGCTATGTGTTTGGTGGCCATGTGCATGAGCAAACGCTGTATTACCGGGGGGCTGGCTCAAAATTGATGCGCTTCACCCCAGCCTCGGGGGTGGCTGTGCCCCTGCCCAAACATCGCCATTGGGTGGCCACGATAGGCTCCGTTGGGCAACCCAGGGATGGCAATTCACAAGCCATGTACGCCGTGTTTGACACCGAAAAATGTAGGCTCACGTTTCACCGCGTGGCCTACGACCATGAGGCCGCTGCGGCAGCCATTCGGCAAGCCGGACTGCCAAGCTATTTTGCTGACAGACTGGAGCTGGGACGATGAAGTTACTGCTAAGCGGCACCCAATTGGATGGTTTCACCATCGATGCCTGCATCCATCACGGCAGCATGGCGCATATTTACAGCGTGCATTACACCGAGGGAAACGCCAGCGGCGCGATTGATCCGGGCTTTCCTATGCTCATGAAAGTCCCCCGCATGACGCCTGGTGACGGTGCTGAAACGATTGTCAGTTTTGAGGTTGAGCAGCAAATCATGCAAGATCTATCGGGTGTGCACGTGCCTAGATTTGTGGCAGCGGGTGATTTGGAGCACATGCCCTATTTGGTGATGGCGCATGTGCCCGGTCAAACCCTGCAAGATTGGCTAGATGCACCACAACTTCCTGGCTTTGAAGAGTTGGCGTCCTTGGGGTCGGCGGTGGCAGTCGCTGCGCATAGTTTGCATCAGCAAAATACGGTTCATCACGACCTGAAGCCGGCCAACGTCATGGTTCGACCCGACGGCAGTGTGGTCTTGATAGATTTTGGCTTGTCTTGCCATGCACATTTTCCAGATTTGTTGGCGGAGGAGTTGCGTAAAGCCGTAGGCTCGCCCGCTTGGATTGCACCCGAACAAATTGTCGGCGTTCGCGGTGACTTGCGAAGTGATATTTTTGCGATTGGTGTGATGCTGTACCAGCTGGCGACGGGAGCATTTCCGTTTGGCGAACCAGAAACAGTAGCGGGTATGCGGCAGCGATTGTGGATGGATCCACCACCGCCGCGCAAATTGAAACCCAAAGTGCCGCCGTGGTTGCAAGAAATCATCATGCGTTGTTTAGAGCCTGCAGCCGCCAAACGTTACCCGTCAGCAGCGCATTTGGCGTTTGATCTGCGGCATCCTGAGCATGTCATCGTGACCGACAGGGGGCACAAAACGCAAAGCACAGGGTTTATAACGCATTTCAACCGCTGGCTGATAGCCGCAGGCATGTTCTACAAACCTAGCGCATGGCCTACACAGCTGCTATCAGAGGTGCCCATTGTGATGGTGGCTGTGCCGCAGAAAGACACGCAGGACGCCACCTTGTATGCACTGCGAAAAACGGTAGAGAATGCACTCGGTACCCGGCCTGGGGCCAAGCTGGCGTGTGTCACAGTGATTTCAGACATGGAAACTAATACTGTCAGCGATCACAACAGCGAAACCAGTGTGCACCGCAAGTACCTCAGCCGCTTGCGGCAGTGGGCACAACCCTTGGATTTAACAGGTCATCAAGCCTCGTACCACGTGCTGGAGTCGGGTGATGTGGCACAAGCTTTGTTGGATTATGCCGTGGGCAACCATGTCAGTGTCATCGTTTTAGGCGCTGCTACCCACGGCTTGATGCGGCAACGTTTGGTTGCGACGGTTCCTATCAAGGTCGCCATGAATGCGCCTTGCACGGTGATATTGGTGAAACAGCCTCTGCCGTTTGCGTTGCTAGAACAAGCGGCAGAGTCTTGAAAATAAGTTTACTTCATCAACGACGGCAGCCACAAGCTAAGCTGTGGGAACGCGATCAGCAGACCCAGTACAAAAATCATTGTCAAAACGAAAGGCCAGCAGCCTTTGAAAATGTTACTGAGACCCACTTTAGGCAACAAGGTGTTGATGACAAACAGGTTCATCCCCACCGGTGGTGAAATCAATCCGATTTGTACAATCATCACAATCAACACACCAAACCAAACAGGGTCAAAACCGAGTGCTGTAACGATGGGGAAAAACAGCGGAATGGTTAGCAGCACCATGGTCAACTCTTCCATCACCGTGCCAAGCACAATGTAAATAAACATCATGGCGGTGATGATTAATACGGGCGATAGTCCCAAATGCATAATCCACTCTTTCAAGTCATTCGGCATGGTCGTGAAGTTCACAAAATTCGCGAAAATGGTCGCTGCAATGAGCAGGGTAAACAACATTGCCGTGGTGCGGGCGGACTCCACCAGCACTTGAAACAAAATCGCCCAAGTTAGCCGACGGCGAGCCAAAGCAAACAAAAATGCACCCGCAGCGCCAAAACCAGCGCCCTCAGTGGCGGTGAATAAGCCGCCATAAATACCGCCCAATACTACGATAACAAGTAAAACCACGCCCCAAATACCGCGCAACGCTGCCCAGCGCTCAGGCCATGTGCTGTGTTTGCCAGCGGGTGCGTGCTCGGGGTCTTTGCTGGTCATGTAGACAATAGCGCCCATCATCAACAGCGCCGTCAAAATGCCAGGAATCACACCCGCAGCAAACAATTTGCCGATATTGGTTTCGGTGATGATGCCGTAAATCACCATGATGGTGGAGGGCGGAATCATGATGCCCAGCGTGCCGCCAGCGGCCATCACACCCGTGGCCAGCGAGTCGCTGTAACCCATCTTTTTCATGCTGGGGTAGGCCACTTTGCTCATGGTGGCTGCCGTGGCAATGGATGATCCGCAAATCGCACCAAAACCAGCACAGGCAGCCACAGTGGCATGCGCCAAACCACCACGAAAATGCCCGATGAACGCATAAGCGGCAGCAAACAACTCATGTGCCAAGCCCGCACGGGCGACAAAGTTACCCATCAAGATGAAGAGTGGAATCACGCTGAGTGTGTAAGCGAAACCCGTTTCATAAACGACTTGTGCTGTGCTGGCCAAGGCGGGCTCCCAGCCACGCGTTAACCCAATACCCGCAATACCGACCAGACCCATGCTGAAAGCCAAAGGCATGCGCATGAGAGCCAATGCAAAGATGGCAACAAAGCCTAAGAGTGCCTCAATCACAGTGCAGCCCCCGTGATTTCTGCGTCATCTTCGGCTGCGTCAGTCGCAGGGCTGATGATGAAGCCCAAATGCACCAAACCAGTTACTGCGCACAGAAAACCCATACCGTAGATAAACGGTGATTTGTCAATTTTGAGCTGCGCGGTCGTATCGCCATTGATGGCAAATTGCTGCCCCGTTTTGAACATCAAGTAACCCAGTGCCAAAGTTGCAGCAGCAATCAGCAAGTGAACAACAGCCACCTGAGCACGGCGAACCGACGCAGGCAAGACACTGTCCAGCGAGTCAAACAACACGTGCTCACCACGCAAAGAGACCAAGGGCAATGCGCCAAAAATCACCACCACCATCAGCAGCTCGGTCAACTCCAATGAGCCAGGGATGGACTGGTCAAGCAACTTGCGTCCACCCACGTCAAAAAACGTCAAGGCCATGATGGCAAACAAGGCTGCGCCAGAGAGCAAGCCGCACACAGCTTCAAGTAATTTTTTCAAAACCAATCCGATCTAAAACGCGCTAAGTCAATGTGTCGCTGCGTGATTTGAAATAAAAAAGTGCGGCACTCATACCAAGACGAGGCCGCACACAAACCAATCCGTAAAAAAAAGCAGCTTATTTTTCTTGTTTGGCAATCTCAGCGCGGAACTCAGCCAGCACCTTGTCGGCATTCTTCAAGCCCTTGGCTTCAGCATCTTTTACCCATTTGGCTTCTAAGGCGGATGTTTTTGCCTTCACCTCGGCGACAAACTTGGCATCTGCTTTCGTCACTTGCACGCCGTTGGCCTGCATCAAAGCAAAAGCGCGGGTGTCAACCTTGTCCCAGCCACGGCCGAATATGCGGGCAGCCGTTTCGCCTGAAATGGCGTCTACCGCTTTCTTTTCCTCAGCTGTCAATTTGTCGTACTTGCCTTGGTTCATCGCAAACACAAAACTGGTGTTGTACAAACCACCCGGGAAAGTGGTGGCGTGTTTGATGATCTTGTCGATTTTGAAGGATTCGGTGGACTCTGCGGGGAACAGCGTGCCATCCATCACACCACCAGAGAGCAATTCGTACGAATCCGGTGCTGGTTTCAAAGTCACATTCATGTTCAAAGTTTTGGAGATCTCATTGACCATGCCGCCGCCAATGCGGAATTTCAGGCCATTCAAGTCATCTACCTTGGCGATGGCACGCTTGGTGTTGAAAACGATGCCCGGGCCGTGGGTAAACAGCGCTAGCACCTTCACGCCTGCATTTTCAGCTTCAAATTGCGGGTATTTAGAGGTTACTTTGCTGAAAGCCACAGAAATAGACTCGGCTGAATTGCCCAAAAACGGGAATTCGCCCATTTGCGTCAATACGAAACGGCCGGGTGTGTAGCCATGGACGGTGTATGAAATATCGGCCAAACCGTTCTTCACCGCATCGTAGGTGCCCGGCGCTGGCGACACACCGCGCGGCAAGATGTTGCATTTCATTTTGCCCGTGGTGTTTTTCTCCAGCAAGTCGCACCATTCTTTTTGTGCCTTGCTGGCGGTATGGGTGGGCGGCAGCCAGGTGGAGACGGTCAACACGGTTTGCGCAGACACCGCGCCTGCCGCCAAGCCAAAGATGGCCAAAACAAGTGATTTCAACTTCATGGGTTAACTTTCATAGATTAAACAGATGCAACTGAATGTACGGTAAATAGCCACAAATCAAAATAGGATTTACCCCAATACTTCCGACCATTCGGTCGAATTTGCCTTATGCCAAGCGGTAAATGCTGAGTTGCACATGGTCAGGAAAGCGTGCCCCCGTGCCCACAAAAATGCTTTGCGTCAACCATTCCAGCGCAGGTGATGAGACCTCAAACGTTGGCACACAGCGAAAGTAAATCGCTTCTGGTGCAACCGGCTCACCGCGTACCAACTTGGCAATATCAGCTGCAGAGCCACGCCGCAGGGCACGGTTTTGCACAAAAATATGTTCTCCGTTGTCGAGTTCAATCATGTAACGGGCGTCTAAATCCGCTGTCGTCTCGGACACCACAATTTGAAAGTCCGCACCGCCGGGCAAAATTTTGCCGTTGACCTGCCCAGTCACAGCTCCGCCCGTGATGGGGATGATACGGCGTTTGCCCCGGCTGTTCAGCCCTTTGACATTGCCGGCTTCAATCGGTGCGCTAACATAAACAGCCAAATCTAAAACATGCTGCAATGCTGGGGCTGGAAGTGTTGATGCGGTCATAAGCTGCTATGAAAGTGACAATCACAGCATTATGAACGCATCACGTCAGTCCAAAAGCGCTGATTTTGTGCATCAACTGCCGATTTGCCCACCATCCAACTTGGTGATAACAATGGTGGCAGAGCGTGGGCGGTTTCCAGAACCATAACCTGCATTGGCTGGCCATTGGCTCTCAAACTTAGCCGGATTGTTAACATCTGCCATTTTGGTGTTTTCACCCGGGTGCTGAATGTTGACAAACATGGCTTTACCGTCTGGTGTTTCGCACAGGCCGGTGATCTCGCAACCTTTTGGTCCCACCAAAAAGCGTTTGAGGTTGCTCTCTGTTGGCGCTTTGCCCATATAAGTATCAACGGCTTTTGTACTGCCGTCGCTGCGTTTGTATGACAGTGTTTTCATAGCGCCATCGCCCACTTTTCCAGGAATTGCCGCAAGCATCATGCAGTTGGTCACATCTGTGTAGGAGCCGTCATCCGTCTGAATCCAGCAAATACCGCTAACACCGCTAAAAACCAAACCATCAGGCGATGACATGTCGTTAACGTCAGTTAAGTTTGACAAATTAACAAGCCCTTTATCCGCGCCAGATTCTGCGCCGAACACGTAAATATCCCACTTGAAAGCCAAATCCGTTGGTTTGCCTTGTGCCATGCGAATAATGTGGCCATTCACATTGCCATTGGTTTCCTTTGTACCCTTCATGTCTTTATACATGCGCGGGTTGGCAGCATCAACGCCAATTTCACCATCAACGGTGCGGTTTGCGTTGTTTGTGAGCGTGAAATAAACCTCACCATTGCGTGGGTTCACGCCGCCCCATTCGGGTCTATCCATTTTTGTCGCGCCCACGGCATCTGCAGCCAAGCGGGTAAAAATGGCGACGTCTGCGTCTGACTTGAACTCAAAATCAGGGTTAAACGCCACGATCGGGTTTTGCATCGACAACTCCAGCCATTCACCCGAGCCATCGGCCTTGAATTTGGCAACAAACAAGGTGCCTTTATCCAAATATTTGTCGCCCACAGCGAGTTTGTCGCTTGCATTTGCATCTGCAGTATTCCATAAAGCGGTCGATACAAATTTGTACATGTATTCGCTGCGAGCATCATCACCCATATAGGCAACGAT
>CANKRG010000032.1 GCA_947485165.1 Comamonadaceae bacterium | reverse complement strand
GATGGTAAAGCTGCGCCATCGGATCCTTGCACAAAATTCACCGTAGCGCCAGCGCTGTCTTGCGACACGCCAACACAGCGGTGGTTGGTATGAACACGATCAGCGCCCAAGCGCTTGACCACGGCATCATACAAAATACGGTGCAACTTGCCACGGTGAATGCCAAGTTCAGGCAGGGCATAACCAGCGTGTCTGCCGCGCGGTTCTTTGTAGATGAATTGGCCAAAACGGTTGAAGAAAACGCTTTCCAGGTTTTCAATGCCAACGGCTTCTAGCTCGGCTTGCAAACCCAGCCCTGCCAACTCGCGCATAGCATGCGGCAACAAGGTGATGCCTACGCCTAGCTCTTTGACATCTGGGACAGATTCATAGACATCACACATCAAGCCATGCTGATGTAATGCCAAGGCAAAGCTTAAACCGGCGATGCCACCACCGACGATGGCAATTTTGCAAGCATGCGATACGTTATTCGTGTGAGTAGTCATTCCGCGGTAATACCATTGCGTCGAATCACCTCGCCCCAGCGTGGGTAGTCTTTGCTGACAAGTTGCGTCAACTCGTCCGTTGTCGAAGCACTTGCATCCATGCCTGCACGTTTGAGCAAATCAGAGATTTCAGGCAGTTTCAAAATTGCAGAAATCTCACTGTTCAGACGATTCACCACTGGCGCAGCCGTTTTGCTGGGCGCAAAAAAAGCATACCAAAGATCGACCTCAATGTCTTTGATACCCATTTCGCCAAATGTCGCTACATTCGGGGCAACTGGGTGACGCTTGGGACTGCCCACAGCCAGCGCATTCAGCTTGCCAGCACTCACAA
Source organism: Comamonadaceae bacterium (assembly GCA_947485165.1). Taxonomy (GTDB): domain Bacteria; phylum Pseudomonadota; class Gammaproteobacteria; order Burkholderiales; family Burkholderiaceae_C; genus Aalborgiella. The sequence goes on along the minus strand of CANKRG010000032.1, from coordinate 23,693 downwards.
ATCCCTGTGCAATGTGCACTGGCAAAAAACCAACCATAATTTCACCTGACAAAATATCTTGTGTGTAACCCGCTGTGCCACGGTAAGGGACATGCAGCATAAAAAGATTTGTTTTTGCTTTGAACAACTCCATCGCCATGTGGTGTGGTGTGCCAATACCTGGCGAGCCAAAGTTGATATAGCCCGGCTTTGCCTTGGCTTGCGTGACCAATTCATTCACCGTTTTGATACCGGTTTTAGGGTTGCTGACCAGCATCAAGGTTCCCCAAGCAGCCAAAGACACCGATGAAAAATCTTTGGTTGGGTTAAATGGCACGTTTTTGTACAACTGAGACGCCATCAGCATCGTATTCGCCCCCATCAGCACGGTATAGCCGTCAGGGTTGGCTTTGGCGACCACATCTGCACCGATGTTGCCGCTGGCACCAGCCATGTTTTGCACGACAACAGCTTGCCCTAATTTGTCGCTTAGTTTCGGCGCGACGGCGCGAGCAATCGTGTCCATGCCGGTTCCTGCCGTAAAAGGAACAATGATTTTGATGGTTTGTGCGGGCCAAGTCTGCGCCTGTGCAGCCCATGTGGCCAACCCCAGCACACTCACAACTGCCAGCTTCAATACATTTTTTTTCATGAAATTGCCTTTATGAACTCTGAAGTTCTTTAAATGTTGATCTTGAAAACACGTTGCGCATTGGTCTGAAAAAACTTCTTCTTGTCTTCATCACTCATCTGCATATTGTCCATGACGGTCACTTCATCAACTGCATACTGATAAGGATAGTCCATCGCGTACATCACGCGATCGACGCCGATGACGGATTGTGTGAATTTAATCGCCGGTTCCCACGCCACGCCGCTGTTGGTGATGATAAAGTTTTCTTTCAAATAATCACTTGGCTTTTTAAGCAAGGGTTTGATGCTTTCATAGCGTTGCGACTTCACTGTGGCCTGATGCATGTAGTCTAAGCGGTAAGCCCAAAAGGGCAAGGCTTCACCCATATGGCCGATGATCATTTGCAACTTTGGAAAGCGATCAAACACGCCGCAGGTGATGATGCGCAGGGCATGCAAGCCCGTCTCCACCCCAAAACCATAAATCGCACCATCCAAACCACACTCTTGAAAGGGCGCAAGCATGTTTTTAGGCAACGAGTTGGGGTGCAGATAAATCGGCACATCGTGGGCTTCAGCAGCCGCAAAAATATCCCAAAATTTCGGGTCGGACAAATACTCGCCCTGCGTGTGCGAGTTGATGATGACCGAATGCATCCCCAGCTTGGTTACACCCCGTTCGATCTCTTTGGCGGCGGCCGTCGGGTCTTGCGGTGCGACAGCAATCATGCCGGTAAAGCGTGTCGGGTGACGGCGCACAGCTTCTGACAATTGGTCGTTCGCAAGCATGCTGAACGACACAGCTGTCTCTTTGTCCATCACCTGCACGCCCGGCGCGGTCAGCGCGATGACTTGGTGGTCGATGCCCGCCTCGTCCATGTGCTGCAGCCGCACTTGGTCCAGATCCGTCAAGCAGCGCATGATGTGCTTGGCTCGCGTGCTGGGGCTGCCCATGTAAAAGCCCATCAGCCCTTTAAAACCTGGATCCACATCGTCTTTGGCAAGAATTTTGCGGTAAATATCCAGCATTTCAGGCGGTGCAAACGCTTCTTCAGTGGCTATTCGTAAATATGGCGTCTTAGTCATCGTTAAGCTTTAAAATTTGGTTTGCATGCTAACTATTGTCAGTTATTATTTACGTATGACCATCCCTATTTTCCCTTAGACTCCTACATTTGCATCTAATACAAATAAACGTGCCTGCCTTTAACAACCTTTCACAGCTTTACGCTCGCCCCGGCTTTCTTTTGCGCCGTGCACATCAAATTTCAGCCGCCGTTTTTGAAGACGAATGCAAAAGTGTAGCGCTCACACCCGCGCAGTTTGGCGTGTTGTGCGTGCTGCACGCCAGCCCCGGACTGGATCAATCGTCGTTGGGTCGGGCGCTGGGTTTTGACAAGGTCACCGTCATGCGCGTGATGCGCGGTTTGGAATCGCGTGGCTTGATAGCCCGTGTCTATGCAGCATCCAACCGCCGCAATCTGTCCATCACACTGACTGAAGCTGGGCTTGATTTGCTCATGCAGACCCAAGAACCCGCTGAACATGCTTACAACCGGCTGATGTCTCCGCTCAACCAAGAGCAGCGAGAACACCTCGTCAACCTGTTGCAACTGCTCACGACGGGTCTGGAAGGCGAAGCGCGGGCCGCGTTTGTGCCGCCGAGCAATGAAGCAGAAAGCCCTAAAGTTTCCACTTCGTAAGAGCCGCATCGTCACTAGCCCGCGCATCGACCCAACGCGCAGCCGAGTTTGCCTCTGGCGTTTGTTCTTTTTTCCAGAACGGTGCTTGCATTTTGAGGTAGTCCATCACGTACTCACAAGCTTTGAACGACGCACCTCTGTGAGCGCTTGTGACGGCCACCATGACGATTTGATCCATCGGCTGTAGCTTGCCAATGCGGTGAATCACCCGCACGGCGTAGATGTCAAACCTCGCCATCGCCTCATCAATTGTCGCCTCGATCGACTTTTCGGTCATGCCGGAGTAGTGTTCCAGCTCCAATTCGCTGACGGCATCGCCATCGTTGACATCGCGTACCGTACCGACAAATGAGCAAACCGCACCTACACGTTTGTCTGAAGCACGCAGCTTGGCAATTTCGGCGCTTAGGTCGAAATCTTCAGTTTGGACAACAACTCTGTCTTGCATAGCATTTCCTAGCCGCCCGTTACCGGTGGAAAAAACGCGACTTCGCAGCCTTCCAACAAAACGGCCGTGTCGTCACTCATGTCTTGGTTTAAGGCCATTCGCAAGGTTTTACCTTTGAAAGCAGCATCCAAACATTCTTCATACGCGCCACCACGCGTCGCCAGTTCATGGCGCAGTTGTCCCAGCGTTGTAGCGCTGGTTTGCAGCACTTCCGTGCCTTGACCGATGGACTCGCGAATCGAAGCGAAATATTTAACGGTTACTTTCATGGGCGTTTTTAAGATGTTTAGGACAACAAATCTGCAAATGACACAAACTGAACCATATCACCAAGCGCAATCGTCTGCCCAGGCGGGTTATTGACCAGGCCGTCGCCCCAGACGGCGGAGGTCAGCACGCCGGAGCTTTGGTTTGGGAACAAGTCCAAACCACCCGCTGCATTGCGTTTAACGCGCAGAAATTCACGGCGTTTATCCGTTTTAGACAACGAAAAATCTGCCCGAACAGCGATGGATTTAGTAGCAATTTGATCAACATCCTGCACGCCCTGCAATTTGAGCAAAAACGGCCGGACCAGCAGCAAAAACGTCACGAAACTGGAGACCGGGTTGCCGGGTAGGCCGATGAAATGACAGGCATCACCCGTTCGGGCTGAGCTTGGCCTGTTCTGAGCTTGTCTAAGGGTCGAAGCCTCCACAGACCCTTCGGCAGGCTCAGGGCGAACGGTTTTGTGTATCTTGCCATACGCAAACGGTTTGCCCGGTTTGATGGCGATTTGCCACAAATTCAGCTCGCCCAGCGCCTGCACGGCGGGTTTGATGTGGTCCTCTTCCCCGACAGAGACACCGCCGCTGGTCAAAATCAGGTCATGCCCTTGCGCAGCACGACTTAAAGCCGCTTTGGTTGCATCCAAATTGTCAGGCACGATGCCCATATCGGTCACTTCGCAGCCCAGCCGTTGCAGCAAAGTGCGTAAAAAGAAGCGGTTGGAGTTGTAAATGCTGCCGGCGGGCATGTTTTGCGGGGCAATGTCGCCCGGCATCACCAGCTCGTCACCCGTGGAAAACAGCGCTACTTTGGGTCGCCGCACCACGGGCAGCGTGGCCAAACCGATGCTGGCTGCCAAACCTAAAGACGCAGGCGTGAGACGCTCGCCCTGCTGCAGCACCACCGCGCCCAAAGCCACGTCTTCACCGGCACGGCGAATCCATTGACCAGACTTGGGAACGGCGTTGACACGAATTTGGCTGCGGCCATCAACTTCAGCTAGAACTTCGCATTCCTCCTGCATCACCACCGCATCCGCACCTTCTGGAATAGACGCACCTGTGAAGATACGCGCCACCGTGCCCGCCTGCAAAGCCGTGCCGACGCTGCCTGCCGGGATGCGTTGGCTGACGCTGAGCACCGTTCCCACAGCGCCCACATCCGCACAGCGCATAACATAACCGTCCATGGCGCTGTTGTCCTGCGGCGGGACATGCAGGCTGGAGAGCGTGTTTTGCGCCAAAACGCGGCCATCGGCGTCGAAAGTGGAGACCTCATCGACGCCAGCCAGCGTAGACACCTGCGCGAGCAGCTCGGTTAAAGCAATATCCAAGGGTTTCAACGGTGCGCGTGCAGGTGTCATGGTGGTTTAAATCATTTCAATTTACTATACTTTTAATAGCAACTTAGGCAATAAATACGACAGCTAGAGGCATAAATTACCATATTTAGGCATTAAAACTGCTTTTAGGCACACTTTTTAACGATAAATGCCTTCAACAGCGCCACATCCGCCGGCATGTTGACCACGCGCTTGGGCAAGGCTTCGATACCTTCAAACTTGGCTGGGCGATCTGGCTCACACCCCAAGGCTTCAACAATCGTTTCCGCAAACTTGATGGGCAAAGCGGTTTCTAGAACGATCATCGCCGTGCCAGCTTTGACTCGACCCGTCTTGATAACGTCCCGCGCCACTTTCAAACCGTCTGCGGTATGGGTATCAATCATCGCCGCGTGCTCTTTGTAGGTGCTGCGAATGGTGTTCAGGCGGTCGCTATGGGTGCTTTTGCCGCTCAAAAAGCCGTATGTCGTGGCCGCTTCTTTGAAGGCTGGGTCTTGGCTCAAATCAAATTGACCCGATTTCGCCAACTGCGCTGTGAACAAATCCTTGGTCTTGGCCGCATCGCGCCCGAGTAAATCAAACACAAAGCGCTCAAAGTTTGACGCTTTGGAGATATCCATCGACGGGCTGGAGGTTTCGTGCGTATCGCTACTGCCCCGCACGCGGTAGACGCCGGTGCGGAAAAACTCGTCCAACACGTCATTTTCATTGGTGGCGACGACCAGTTTATCAATAGGCAAACCCATCATCCGGGCCACATGACCAGCACAGACGTTGCCGAAATTGCCACTTGGCACGGTGAAGTTGACCTTTGAGGAGTTCGACCCCGTCGCTTGAAAGTAACCTGCAAAATAATAGACAACCTGTGCCAACAAACGCGCCCAGTTGATGCTGTTGACCGTGCCGATTTTGTATTTTTTCTTGAATTCGAGGTCGTTCGATACGGCTTTGACCATATCTTGGCAGTCGTCAAACACGCCTTCAATGGCGATGTTGTAGATGTTCTCGTCCATCAGGCTGAACATCTGCGCCTGCTGGAAGGCGCTCATGCGGCCGTGCGGGCTGGTCATGAAGACGCGCACCCCGCGTTTGCCGCGCATAGCGTACTCCGCCGCGCTGCCGGTGTCGCCGCTGGTCGCGCCGAAAATATTCAGCGTCTCACCACGTCGCGCCAGTTCGTATTCAAACAAATTACCGAGCAACTGCATCGCCATGTCTTTGAACGCCAGCGTCGGGCCGTTGGACAAGGCTTCCAAGTACAGCTTGTCGTCCAGCTCTTTAAGCGGCACGATTTCTTTTGTGCCAAACACTTCTTTGGTGTAGGTTTTGCGGCAAATGGTCTGCAAGTCAGCGGCAGGAATGTCGTCAATGTAGAGCGACAAAATCGCAAACGCCAAATCCGCGTAGCCATGTTTATCGTAAATGTCGCGCAGTTTGCCCAAGGCAATGTCGTTGATCTGCGGGTAAACCTCGGGCAGATACAAACCGCCATCGGGGGCTAAACCTTCGAGCAGGATTTCGCAGAATTTGCGTGGCGTTGAATCGCCGCGAGTGGATAAATAATTCATGGATTTGATTCGCTTCTCTACGTCGCTTACGCCAACTCTTCCTTACGGATACGTGTTATCGGCGCCAATACGCTGCTCAAAGCCTGCATTTGCACCATCGCGGCATTCATTTTGGACTCGACGCAATCGTGCGTCAAAATAATCACGTCGGTCTGGGTCGAGCCTTCGCCGCCCACTTCATCGGCCTCGCGCTGCAGCACGGCGTCGATGCTGATGCCGGCGGTCGCCAAAATTCCGGTTACTTTGGCCAATACGCCGGCTTCGTCCGCCACGCGCAGACGCAGGTAGTAGCTGGTGACGATGTCGCTCATCGGCAAAACTTGCAAGTCGCTCATCGCGTCTGGCTGGAAGGCCAAATGCGGCACGCGGTGGGCGGGGTCGGCGGTGTGCAGGCGGGTGATATCGACCAAATCGGCGATCACGGCGCTGGCTGTTGGCTCAGAACCTGCGCCTTTGCCGTAATACAGCGTGGTGCCAACGGCGTCTCCCTGCACCATGACGGCGTTCATCGCGCCTTCGACATTGGCGATCAGGCGTTTGTTGGGCACGAGACTTGGGTGAACGCGTAACTCGATGCCTTCTTTGCCGTTGGCTTGCACACGTTTGGTGATGCCCAAGAGCTTGATGCGGTAGCCCAGTTGTTCAGCGTATTTGATGTCTTGTGCGGCTAATTTGGAGATGCCTTCAACGTAGGCTTTGTCAAACTGCACAGGGATGCCGAAGGCGATGGCTGACATCAGCGTCACTTTGTGCGCGGCGTCCACGCCTTCAATGTCAAAGGTCGGGTCGGCTTCGGCGTAGCCCAGCGCTTGTGCGTCTTGCAGGGCGGCGGAAAAGTCCAAGCCTTTGTCGCGCATCTCGCTCAAAATAAAGTTGGTCGTGCCGTTGATGATGCCGGCTATCCACTGGATGCGGTTGGCGGTTAGGCCTTCGCGCAGGGACTTGATGATGGGAATACCGCCGGCAACCGCCGCTTCAAACGCGACCATCACGCCTTTGGCATGGGCTGCGGCAAAAATCTCGGTGCCGTGCACGGCGAGTAGCGCTTTGTTGGCGGTGACCACGTGTTTGCCTGCAGCGATGGCTTCCATCACCAGCTGTTTGGCGATACCGTAGCCGCCAATAAGTTCAATAACGATATCAATCTCAGGGTTGGCGATGATGGCACGGGCGTCGTTGACGACTTTCACGTTAGCGCCTACAACGGCTTGTGCACGGGCGGTGTCAAGGTCAGCCACCATCGTGATTTCAATACCACGGCCAGCGCGGCGTTGGATTTCGTTTTGGTTGCGATTGAGGACGTTAAACACGCCGCTGCCGACGGTGCCGATGCCTAAGAGGCCAACTTGGATAGGTTTCATAAAAAAGTCAAAAAATAGCTAAAAATATCAATCAAACAAAAAAATCAACAGTAAAAAATGCCAAAATAACGATGTAGCTGGCGTATTAATTGCCTGTACCGCTACGTTTTCTATAGCTCTCTAAGAACTTCGCAATTCGGTCAATCGCCTCACGCAAGTCGTCCTCATGCGGCAAAAAGACGATGCGGAAGTGGTCCGGCGAAGGCCAGTTGAAGCCCGTTCCTTGCACCAGCATGACGCGTGTGGCTTTGAGCAATTCTAAGAAAAACTGGCGGTCGTCTTTGATCGGGTAAACCTTAGGGTCTAGCTTGGGGAACATGTACAACGCCGCCATGGGTTTGACGCAGGTCACCCCTGGAATGGCGGTGATCAACTCATACGCCAAATCGCGCTGGCGGCGCAGGCGACCACCCTCGCCCACCAGCTCGTTGATACTTTGGTAGCCGCCCAGCGCAGTTTGAATCGCCCATTGGCCAGGCACGTTAGAGCACAACTTCATGTTGGACAGCATGTTCAGCCCTTCGATGTAGTCTTTGGCGACAGTTTTGTCGCCCGTGACCACCATCCAACCCGCGCGGTAGCCGCAGGAGCGGTAGCTTTTGCTCAGGCTGTTAAAGGTCAACGTCAACACATCAGTCGACAAACTTGCCATCGCCGTGTGTTTCACGCCGTCGTACAACACCTTGTCGTACACCTCGTCCGCCAAAATCACCAAGCCATGCTCGCGGGCAATCAAAATGATTTGCTTGAGCAGCTCGTCCGAATACAGCACGCCCGTCGGGTTGTTCGGGTTGATGACGACGATGCCTTTGGTGCGGGGTGTGATCTTGGAACGAATATCGTCCAAATTCGGCATCCAGCCGTTCTCTTCGTCGCACTGGTAATGCACAGGCTTGCCGCCAGAAAGACTGGTCGCCGCCGTCCACAGCGGGTAGTCAGGCATGGGCAGGAGCAGCTCGTCGCCATTGTCCAAGAGTGCATTGGTTGCCATGGTGATGAGTTCACTCGCGCCATTCCCCAGGTAAACGTCGTCCAAAGTGACGCCTGCAATACCTTGTTTCTGCGTTTCGTGCATCACCGCTTTACGTGCGCCAAAAATGCCTTTGCTGTCGCTGTAACCGGCTGAATTGGGCAGATTACGAATCATGTCTTGCTGGATTTCCTCTGGCGCGTCAAAGCCAAACACGGCGAGGTTGCCGAGGTTGAGTTTGATGATTTTCTGGCCTTCGTCCTCCATCTGACGCGCGGCGTCCATGATAGGACCGCGTATGTCATAAAGAACATTTGCCAATTTGGCCGATTTTAGAATCGTTTTCACAATCTCTCCAGCAAGGGAAATGGGGTAAGGAAATGGGGCACTTTAAGCCCTAACACAACCTTTAATTTGACCACAGTTCTCGTCCAAAACAGTGCACTGCAGCAAACTAGCCGCTTAAAATGTTGCCATGAAACTAGAACCAGACAATTTTGACGTTCAAACCATACAAGGTTACGGCCCAGACTGGGTCGGCGTGCAGGGTGAAAAAATCCACCACAGCGTGGTTATTGGCTCCAAAGGACAGCGGGTGGACTGGCAATGCAACCGCTTTGAAGACCTAACGGCAGCACATTTTGCACAACTGGCTGAATTTGACGCCGAATTGGTCATTTTCGGCTCGGGTTCGCGCCTTCGCTTTCCACAAGCCGCATGGCTGCAGCCTTTGATGGCCAAGCGCATGGGCTTGGAAACCATGGACACAGGCGCCGCCTGCCGCACCTACAACATTTTGGCTGGCGAAGGCCGTCATGTCATTGTCGCCTTAGTACTCGAGGGTAAAGGCTAACTCGCCATTTCTGGGTTAAAATAGAGGGTTGAGATAGTAGCCTTTTGACACATACGTCAGGTGGTTGCTAATGACCACATTCTTGAGCATGCACCTTATGCATTAAGAACGTCTGAAAATACCCGAAATATAGCGAGATTTAAAAAATATATGGCGATCGTTGTTAATAAACTCCTCCCTGAATTTGAATCGATTGCTACAAGCGGTGTCAAAGTAACCAATACCTCACACCACGGCACCACCATCGTTTTGTTTTTTTACCCAAAAGACAACACCCCGGGCTGTACGACGGAGGCGATGCAGTTTCGTGATCGAAACAAAGACTTCGTCAAAGCTGGCGCGACGGTGTTCGGCGTATCACGCGACAACATGACCTCGCACAACGACTTCAAGCTGAAGCTTGAATTGCCGTTTGAGCTGATTGCGGACACAGAAGAAAAAATGTGCCACATGTTTGGTGTGGTCAAAAACAAGATCATGTACGGAAAAAAGGTCAAAGGCATTGAGCGCAGCACCTTTTTGATCGGCCCAGACGGCATCTTGGTTGAAGAGTGGCGCGGCTTGAAAGTGCCGGGCCATGTGGACGAAGTGTTAAAAGCAGTCAAAGCTTTGAACAAAGCTGTTAAAGACAAAGAAAAGTTAGCAGCATGATTTGTTAGTTGAGTTGAGTTGAGTTGAGTTGAGTTGAGTTTTTAAATTAAATTTAAAAATTTTGTAACACATCAAATATTCATCTGGGTTGTGCATAATGACTCATGCATTTGACATTCAACTTGCGCTCACACATCAAAGCCGCCCTGGCAACTAGGCGGCTTTTTTGTTTTTTTAACTGACCGTTGATTCAATTTTTTAGTCACTTTTCATTTGTTTAACTAACTAGGGTTTTCATAACTTATGCCACTACCTCCAGCACCGACCAAGCGCGCATCCCTTTTAGCAACTAGCAAATTTGCAACAACTCAGGCAGACCCAGTCAAACATGAAAAACCTCTTGCCAAAGACAAATATTCTGAAAATATAGTCAGTAAATCACGCTCTAGTCAGCGTAATACAGACCTAGACAGCTATCAAAAAAGTAGCGGTGGAAATTTAGCCGTAGCAACAACTGATTCGCTACCCAGCTACCAAAAAGTGGTTACAAACACGCCCGTACAGGCCGCGACTGCCGCTGTGAAAGTCAAACGCACCAAGCCAAGTGGTCCCGCCAAACTCTTCATTTTAGACACCAACGTGTTGATGCATGACCCGATGTGCCTGTTCCGCTTTGAAGAGCACGACATTTACCTGCCCATGATTGTGCTGGAAGAGCTGGACGGCCACAAAAAAGGCATGACCGAGGTCAACCGCAATGCACGCCAAACCAGCCGTTCGCTGGATGCCTTAGCCGCAGCCAAAGGCGCCGACATGACGCTAGGATTGCAATTGGACACCACAGGCCACAAAGAAGCCAAAGGCCGCTTGTTCTTCCAAACCCAAGTTTTAGACTACAGCCTGCCTTCTAGCCTGCCACAGGGCAAGGCGGACAACCAGATTTTGGGTGTGGTCGAGGCTTTGCGTAAAGTCAACGTGGGCAAAGAGGTTGTATTGGTGTCCAAAGACATCAACATGCGCGTCAAAGCGCGGGCTTTGGGGCTGTTTGCCGATGACTATCAAAACGACAAAACGCTGGAAGACGGCGACTTGCTTTACTCAGGTGCTTTGGCGCTGCCAGCTGATTTTTGGACCAAACAGGCCAAAAACATTGAAAGCTGGCAAGAAGGCCACGCCACGTTTTACCGCTTGTCCGGCCCATTGGTGCAGGAAATGCTGGTCAACCAGTTCGTCTACTTTGAAGCGGCAGGAGAGCCAACTTTGTACGCCCGCGTCGTCGAAGTACGCAATCAAACCGTGGTTTTGAAGACGCTGAAAGACTACAAACACCTGAAAAACGTGGTTTGGGGCGTGGCGGCACGCAACCGCGAGCAAAACTTCGCCATGAACCTGCTGATGGACCCAGAAGTCGACTTCGTCACCCTCGCCGGCACGGCAGGTACGGGTAAAACGCTGATGGCGTTGGCCTGTGGCCTGACCCAAGTGCTAGACGACCGCCGTTACACCGAAATCATCATGACCCGTGCCACGGTGAGCGTGGGCGAAGACATCGGTTTTTTACCCGGCACAGAAGAAGAAAAAATGGGCCCGTGGATGGGTGCGATGGACGACAACTTGGAAGTGCTCGCCAAAACAGAGACCACAGCCGGAGAATGGGGTCGCGCAGCAACCAATGAGCTGATCCGCAGCCGCATCAAAGTTAAAAGCATGAACTTCATGCGCGGTCGCACGTTTTTGAACAAATACGTCATCATTGACGAAGCACAAAACTTGACCCCCAAGCAGATGAAAACCCTCATCACCCGCGCCGGTCCGGGAACCAAAATCGTCTGCATGGGTAACTTGGCCCAAATCGACACCCCGTACCTCACAGAAGGCTCATCCGGCATGACCTACGCCGTTGACAAATTCAAAGGCTGGCCGCACGGTGGACACATCACCTTGGCACGTGGTGAGAGATCCAGATTGGCGGATTTTGCGAGTGAAGTGTTGTGATTTATTTATCCAAATCACTACGTTTTTTATAGCATCTTAGGCAATAAATACACTGGCTATAGCCAATTTAACCTCTAAATGAGTGGTTAAATTGGCTTTTTTGTCACTTTTAATAATCCCCGCCCCCGCTCGCCAAGCTTTCAAACTTAGTGATGGGTTTTAAGAAGGCGAGTTTAACCGTCCCGGTTGGGCCGTTACGCTGTTTGGCGATGATGACTTCGGCGACACCTGGCTCTTTGGAGAGTTCTTTGGTGTAGTAGTCGTCACGGTAGATGAACATGATGATGTCTGCGTCTTGCTCGATCGCGCCGGATTCGCGCAAATCGCTCATCATGGGGCGCTTGTCGGTGCGGGTCTCTACACTTCGGTTCAGCTGCGAGAGGGCGATCACGGGGCATTGCAGTTCTTTGGCGAGCATTTTCAAGCCCCGGGAGATTTCGCCCAGCTCGGTAGCGCGGTTTTCGCCGTTGCCGCCACCGCCTGAACCACTCATTAACTGCAAGTAATCGACCACGATCAAACCCAATTTACCGCATTTACGGGCCAAACGGCGGGCATTGGCGCGCAATTCGCTGGAATTCAGGCCGGCGCTTTCGTCAATGTGCAGGGACACGGTGCGGAGTTTCTCAATCGCTTCCGTCAAACGTGGCCATTCTTCGTCGCTCAATTTGCCGGTACGCAAATGGGTTTGGTCGATCCGGCCAATCGAGCCGACCACGCGCACCGCCAATTGCGCTGCGCCCATCTCCATGGAGAACACGGCGACGGGCAAGCCTTCATGCAAGGCAACATGCTCAGCAATGTTGATGGCCAACGCGGTTTTACCCATGGACGGACGTGCAGCCAATACGACCAAATCACCGGCTTGGAAGCCCGAGGTCATGCGGTCTAGATCATAAAAACCTGTGGGTACGCCGGTGATGTCGTTCGGGTTGTCGGCCATTTCCTGCACGCGGTCCAGCAAATCGACCACCAAGGTATCCATGCTTTGAAAACCCTGCTTCATGCGCGAGCCTTCTTCACCGATGTTGAAGATTTTTTGCTCGGCTTCGTCCACAATGGTTGCCACCGGGCGGCCTTGGGTGTTGAAAGCGTTGGTGGCTATTTCGTCGCTGACGCTGACGAGTTTGCGCAAAATGGCGCGCTCGCGCACGATTTCGGCATAACGGCGGATGTTGCTGGCGCTGGGCACATATTGCGCCAAGGAATTGAGGTAGCTCAAGCCGCCGACTTCTTCGGACTTGCCCAGGTTTTGCAACTGCTCGTAAACGGTGATGACGTCTGCCGCTTTGGAGGCGTTGATGAGCGTGGTCATCGCGCTGTAGATCAAGCGGTGCTCGTAGCGGTAAAAGTCGCTGTCGTTGAGCAAGTCTCCTACCCTGTCCCACGCGGCGTTATCAAGCAACAGGCCGCCTAAGACGCTGGATTCAGCTTCGATGGAGTGCGGCGGAATGCGCAGCTGGGCGATTTGCCGGTCTGGGATGAAGTCTTGCGGTATTCGATGGTTGGAGTCTCTGCCACCGAAGTCGCCATCTACCACGGCACTGTGAACATCATCGTGCGCATCACTTTGAGCGGCATTTTGCATCGCATGGTTGATGTCGGCGAGAGAGGCTTCTGTAGGCGAAATAGGTGCGGCGGCTGTCATGAATTTCCTTGAATCTAACCCTAAATACTAATACGAACGACGGTAAAAGTCACATGAAATGCTGTGCATAACCCATGCTTTTATGCTGTATAACTTCTGTATAAGCCACTAAATTGTGTGCAAAACTTTCTAAACTAAAAGCGCAATAAAAAAGCCAATAAAAAAAGCCGCCGAGTTTGCACTCGGCAGCCTTTTTTTAGGTGGGAAATGCTAATTAAGCAGATTCGCCGTACACAGTCACGGTGATTTCAGCAACCACGTCAGTGTGCAAAGACACAGCAACGCTGCTGTCGCCAACAACCTTGATCTGGCCGTTTGGCATGCGAACTTGTGACTTCAAGACTTTGTAGCCTTGCTTGCCCAATTCTTCAGCGATGTCTGCATTGGTCACAGAGCCAAACAGACGACCGTCAACACCAGCTTTTTGCGTTAATTTAATGACGGTGCCACCGAGTTTTGTGCCTTGTTCTTGTGCTTCTGCCAACTTTGCAGCAGCTTGCTTTTCCAATTCAGCGCGTTTGGCTTCAAACTCTTTTTTCGCCGATTCAGTGGCGCGACGAGCACGGCCTGATGGGATCAAGAAATTACGCGCGTAGCCGTCTTTTACTTTGACGATATCGCCCAAATTGCCGACGTTAACAACTTTGTCTAATAGAATAATTTGCATGGTGACTACTCCTTAGATGCGGTGCTGGTCGCTGTACGGGACCAAAGCCAAGAAACGCGCACGTTTGATAGCGGTATTGAGTTGACGCTGGTAAATGGCACGTGTGCCAGTCAAGCGAGCTGGAATGATTTTACCGTTTTCACCGATGAAATCACGCAATGTGTCAACGTCTTTGTAGTCAATCTCGACAACGTCAGCCACCGTAAAACGGCAGTAGCGCTTGCGCTTGAACAACAAATTTTGTGCTGGGCGCTTTGGGCGCTTGTCTTTGTTAAAACGTTTTGGTCCGGGCATGATGGACTCCTAAAAAAAATTAAATATGGGCAAATTCTTGAATATGAAACACAACATTCTTTCCTTGGCGGGCGGCTCCTAAAAAGCCGGTAAACTTCCAAACACTGCCTACAGCTTGTTTGCCGATAGATTCAGCAAGGTGGCCTATTGCAAGCGCTTTTAAACTAACTTTAACTTGCCTTGTGGCGCTCATCTCTTGAACTTCGGTATCACTCTCAAGTGAAAAATTCAAGGCTGGCAGTCCGGCTGGTGTGTATCGCAGAGGGGAAACCTCGACAAGACACGCGGTTAAAACAAGTTGGTTCACACGAAACCGTCACATCCAAGGGTTAAAAATTATTGTGCTGCGTACTCTGATTGTTGGGTTTTACGTGTTTCTTCGCGTTCAACAGTTTTCATCATTGCTGATGGTGCTGTGTCGGCAGCTTTGCGCAAAACGGTGAGGTGACGCAAAACTGCATCGTTGAACTTGAACGCATGCTCAAGTTCAGCCATCACGGCTTGGTCAGCTTCGATGTTCACGCACAGGTAGTGTGCTTTTGACAGCTTGTTGATTTGGTAAACCATCTGACGACGGCCCCAATCTTCAACGCGGTGCACTTTGCCGCCACCAGCGGTAATCATGCCCTTGTAACGCTCCAGCATAGCTGGAACTTGTTCACTTTGATCCGGGTGGATCAACAAAACGATCTCATAATGACGCATAGACACTCCTTTAGGGATAAAGCCACCCGCTGCGTCTACATGACAATGAAGTTCAGAATTGAACCTAGCGCCCTGTAGCGGTGTGGCAAGGGAAAGCCTTAGATTATATGCTGTTTTTAGAGGCTGTTGATGATCTCACCAACGCGGCTTGTTTAAACTTACGCTCGGGTAGTAGCAAACTAACGACAACGACAGTCAAAATGCCCATAGGAACGCCAAAAACGCCCGCAGAAATGGGTGCAATATCAAACCACAAGGCAGGTGCATAGCCGCCTAAAGCAGCACGAACGGGTGCAGCATGGATAACCATGTAATACAACGTCATACACAACCCGCTCAACATGCCACATACCGCAGCAATTCCCGTCGTGCGTTTCCAAAAAATACCCAAAACCATGGCTGGCACAAAAGCCGCGCCAGCTAATGAGAAAGATGCTGCGACTAATGACAAAATAGCCGCAGGCCGCTGCGAAGCCACATACGCCGCAGCCAAAGCAACCAACATCAAGGTGAATTTAGACAACATCACACGGTGCAACGCGCTGTTCAAGCCCTGGCGCTTAGGTTTGTAAATGTCATGCGCTAGCGCGTTGCCAATCGTCAACAGCAAACCGTCTGCCGTAGACAAAGCAGCCGCCAAGCCACCTGCTGCCACCAAGCCAGACACCACATAAGGTAAACCACCAATTTCTGGCGTAGCCAACATCACAATATCCGCACCCAGGCGCAGCTCCGCAAATTGCAAAATGCCATCGCCATTGACATCGCTGACTGAAATCAAGGTTGGATCCACTTTTGACCATTGCGCTATCCACGTCGGCAAATGGTCAAAATTGAGCCCGACCAAATGACTCATAATTTCATACTTCACCAGCACCGCCAGCGCAGGCACCGACAAATACAGAACGGCAATAAAGAACAAAGACCAAGCCACAGAGCTGCGCGTTTCCGCCACGCTCGGCGTTGTGTAATAACGCGTCAGCACATGCGGCAAGCCAGCGGTGCCAATCATCAAGCAAAACATCAACGCTAAAAAGTTGAGTCTGGATGATTGAAAAGCTTGCTGCTCGTCTTTTGAACCTTCAGGATTGCCAGCAAACGGCTGTGCGTGGCGCGGCATGCCCGCTAAAGGCTTGGCGCGATCAACATAGTCTTGCATAGCTGCCGTCCACACTTCACGTGCGGAAACGACGTCTTTGGGCAATGCGGCCAATTCACGCGAGGCCGCAAAAATTACCGATGCATCCGCACGCTGGACGTTGAGCAATCGCAGCTTGGCCTGCGCATCTTTGTGGTCTTGCGCCAATGCGGCATCAATGTTCAACAACTTGTATTCGTATGCATTGGCCCGACGTTGGTATTCATGCAAAACGGCAAGTTCAGGCAGCGACTTCATCAGTCCGTCTTCTAAAGCGCTAATTTTTGCGATTTGCTGACCGTAAGATACGGCTGCAATAGGGTTCCCTAGCTGTTTATAAGCCAGCCAAGAAACAGGTATCAAAAAAGCCAAGATGATAATGACATATTGCGCCACCTGCGTCCACGTCACCGCCCGCATCCCTCCCAAAAACGAACAGACGAGAACACCGCCTAGACCGAGTAGGATACCGATTTCAAACTGCACCCCCGTAAGCCGAGAAGTGATCAGCCCTACGCCGTAAATTTGCGCCACCACATAGGTAAATGAGCACAAAACAGCCGCCAAAGCTGCGATCAGCCGAGGCCATTTGCCACCAAAACGCAGTTGAAAATAATCGGGGACGGTTTCGACTTCCACACGCCGTAGATGTGGCGCGACCAGCAAACCAATCAAGCAAAAGCCACCCGTCCAACCTAGCAAATAAGCCAAGCCGCCAGGCTGCGAGGAGGTACCCGAAAAGCCCTGCAGATACAAACCACCCGCCAAACTGATGAATGATGCCGCACTCATCCAATCAGCAGCAGTTGCCATGCCGTTGTACATCGCAGGAATGCGTCTACCAGCCACGTAATATTCGCTCGGCTCTGCAGTTCGGCTGTAAATACCGATACAAGCGTACAAACCAATGGTTGCCGCTAAAAAAATCCCGCCCAACCAATACCGTGGCAAACCAGCGCGCTCAGCAGCGAACATCAACACCAAAAACGAGAGCACGCCAACGATATACAGAAACATAATGCGATGCAAACGCATCTTGTAAGCCGAATAAGCAACGGCTTCCCACGTGTGCGCAGATACCTCATGACTTGTCTTATTGCGCCACCAAGCATACAAGGCAACGATCCCAATAAACAGCAGCACCGCACCTTGCGAGGCGTACCAAAAGTTGAACGGCCAACCTGCAATGACCCAAGACATACTACGGGCAAAGTACACGCCGCCGAAGGCAACCAGCAGCCAAAAAAGCAACAATCCAGCGCGCAGCCGAGATGGTTCTGGCGACGATTTTTGATTGTTGCTGGGTTGATCTGCGATGGTCATGTTGTCTTACAAGTTTAATGCACCATGACGCTGTTACCACTCAAGGTGACTACCTAGAAGCGGCTCTGACAGAGAACTTCTATATAAATATATGCGCTATTTACTTAGCCAGCGCCTGCCATGTCGCTACCACGCTGTCGGGGTTGAGGGAAATGGATTCAATTCCTTGATCCACCAGCCACTGCGCAAAGTCCGGGTGGTCGCTTGGACCTTGGCCACAAATGCCCACGTACTTATTTTGCCGTTTGCAGGCTTGAATAGCCAATGTCAGCATCGCTTTGACCGCTGGGTCGCGTTCGTCAAAATCAGCGGCCAGCAATTCCAAGCCTGAATCTCTGTCCAATCCCAGCGTCAACTGCGTTAAATCGTTGGAGCCAATCGAGAAGCCGTCAAAGTATTCCAAGAAAGCGTCTGCCAAGATGGCATTGCTTGGCACTTCGCACATCATCATGACTTTCAAACCGTTGTCGCCTCGTTTCAAACCGTTTTTAGCCAACAACGCAGTCACCGCAGCGGCTTGACCCAAGGTACGAACAAACGGCACCATCACGGCAACATTGGTCAAACCCATCTCATTGCGCACACGCTTGAGGGCTTGGCACTCCATCGCAAATGCCTCGCCAAACTCCGTGCTGGTGTATCGCACAGCACCACGAAAACCCAACATTGGATTTTCTTCTTCTGGCTCGTAGCGCGAACCGCCAATCAACTTGCGGTATTCGTTGGATTTGAAGTCACTGAAACGCACAATCACCTGCTTGGGCCAAAACGCAGCGCCGATGGTGGCGACGCCCTCTGCCACTTTGTCAACATAAAAAGCACGCGGTGAAGCGTGCCCACGCGCAACAGATTCCACCGCCTTCTTCAAATCCGCATCAATGCTTGGGTAATCCAAAATCGCTTTGGGGTGCACGCCGATGTTGTTGTTGATGATGAACTCCAAACGCGCCAAACCCACGCCCGCATTCGGCAACTGGCAGAAATCAAACGCCAACTGCGGATTGCCAATGTTCATGGTGATTTTGGTTTTGATCTCCGGCATCACGCCGCGCTGCACTTCGGTCACTTCGGTTTCTAGCAAGCCGTCGTAGATGAAGCCAGTGTCACCTTCCGCACAGCTCACCGTTACTAGCGTGCCGTCTTTCAGCATTTCGGTAGCGTCACCACAGCCCACAACAGCGGCAATACCCAATTCGCGCGCAATGATGGCGGCGTGGCAGGTGCGGCCACCTCGGTTGGTCACGATGGCGCTGGCACGCTTCATCACGGGTTCCCAGTTCGGATCGGTCATGTCGGTAACCAAAATATCGCCAACTTGTACTTGATCCATCTCGTCAATGCTGTGCACCAAGCGGACGCGGCCGGTGCCAATTTTTTGACCAATCGCACGACCTTGCGCCAAAATAGCGCTCGAACCTTTCAGTTTGTAGCGCAATTCCGCCTTGCCAGCGCCTTGGCTTTTCACCGTTTCTGGCCGCGCTTGCAAGATGTAGATATGGCCATCCAAGCCGTCTTTGCCCCACTCAATGTCCATCGCACGGCCATAATGCGCCTCAATAATCATGGCGTATTTGGCCAATTGCTCGACTTCTGGGTCCGTCAACGAATAGCGGTTGCGCAAATCGATAGGCACATCGGTCGTTTTAACCAATTTGCCCGATGCTGCTTTTTCTGCCGCGCTGGCAAATTCCATTTGAATTTGCTTGGAGCCCAAATTGCGGCGAATCACCGCCCGGTTACCAGCGGCCAGCATCGGTTTGTGGACATAAAACTCGTCCGGATTCACCGAGCCCTGCACCACCGTTTCACCCAAACCGTAGCTGGAAGTGATGAAAACAACCTGGTCAAAGCCAGACTCGGTATCCATGGTGAACATCACGCCCGCCGTACCTTTGTCTGAGCGCACCATGCGCTGAATACCCGCGCTCAAAGCGACGTCTGCATGAGCAAAACCTTTATGGACGCGGTAAGAGATCGCGCGGTCGTTGTAGAGCGAGGCAAACACCTCTTTGATTTTGTGCAGCACGGTTTCGATGCCGACCACGTTCAAAAAGCTTTCTTGCTGGCCAGCAAACGAAGCATCCGGCAAATCTTCGGCTGTGGCAGACGAGCGCACCGCAAAAGATGCCTCCACATTACCGCCATGCAAAGTAATAAACGCGCCGCGAATGGCAGCTTGTAGTTCAGCTGAAAACGGCTGCGCTTCAACCATGGCACGGATCTGCGCCCCCACTTTGGCCAAATCGCGCACATCTTCGGTGTTGAGCGCATTCAGCAAAGCGTTGATTTTGTCGTCCAACCCGCCGAGTTTCAAAAACTCGCGGAAAGCATGTGCCGTGGTCGCAAAACCCGTCGGAACGCGTACGCCCGTGGGCAGTTGCGAAATCATCTCGCCCAGGCTGGCGTTTTTACCGCCAACCGACTCGACGTCAGAATTTCTCAGGTTCTCAAACGGAACGACCAGTGCGGTCGGGCTAAAGAGTGCAGACATAGGGGAGCTCCAGAGTTTAAAAACTGAGCATACCGCGTCGTTGCGACGGGCAGAATCATGCAAGCGGGCTCATATCCACGAATGGCGTGCTTGTGTTGTTGGTTTTGTAGCTTAGAAAGAGTCAAAACAGCTTGCATGAAAAAATTCTGATAATGTGTCGTATTGTAGGCGGGACTTCTCCAAAATCGCCACTTTTAAATCACTGTTTAAATAACCATTACTCCGTACCCATCATGTCCGACCGCACCGTTTTCTTTATCTCCGATGGCACTGGCATCACCGCTGAAACCTTCGGCAACGCTATTTTGGCCCAGTTTGAGATGCAGCCACGGCATGTGCGGCTGCCGTTTGTGGACACGGTGGACAAGGCGCATCAGGTGGTGCGGCAAATCAACCATACGGCCGAGGTGGAGGGGAAGAAGCCGATTGTGTTTTCTACGCTGGTGAACATGGAGGTGCTGAAGGTCATTCAAGCGGGCTGCCAAGGCATGCTGCTGGACATGTTTGCCACGTTTGTGAACCCGCTGGAAGAAGAGCTGGGCATCAAGTCGCACCACCGCGTGGGTCGGTTCAGCGACGCCAGCAAAAGCAAGGCGTACCACGACCGGATAGAGGCGATCAACTTCAGCCTGGCCCACGACGATGGGCAGATGAACCGCGATTTGGAACAATCGGACGTGATCTTGGTGGGGGTGAGCCGTAGCGGCAAGACGCCGACATCGTTGTATTTGGCGATGCAATATGGGCTGAAAGCGTCGAATTACCCGCTTATTCCCGAAGATTTTGACCGCCACCAGCTGCCGCCCGCTTTGATGCCGCATAAAAAGAAAATTTTCGGGCTGACGATTCAAGCTGAGCGGCTGAGTGAGATCCGCAACGAACGCCGCCCTCATTCAAAATACGCCAGCCTAGAAAACTGCCGCCATGAGGTGCATGAAGCTGAAAGCATGATGCGACGAAGCGGCATCCGCTGGCTGAGCACGACGACGAAATCCATCGAAGAGATTGCGACTACAATTTTGCAGGAAATCCGGCCAGAGCGGCTGGTTTATTGAATTCATGAGAGCCACAACTTAAAACAAGACCTGAAGCTGCTGCCAATGTTTTAAAAGTAAGTGTTTTTATTGCAAATTCTCCTCAGGAAACTCTGCAAAAACTCCTAGGGAACACCTGCATAAGTCCGTTCGCATTGAGCTTGTCGAAATGCTTTCGTTATAAATCAATAACTTAGAGAAGGCTTCGACAGAACCTGTCCTGAGCCCGTCGAAGGGCTCAGCCCGAACGGGAGGGGGTTATGCAGAGCTTCCCTAACATGCTATATTAATTATAGCAAATAGCGCTATTTTTTGGGATCACAAACCAATCGCCGCGATACCAGCTTTGGCGATTTGTGCGTCTTCGTTGGACTTCACGCCGCTCACGCCAACGGCGCCCAGGCATTGGCCGTCTTTCATGATCGGAACGCCGCCCTCTAGCATGCCCTTGATGTTTGGCGCGCTCAAAAACGACATGCGGCCGCCGTTGATGGTGTCTTCGTAGACTTTGCTTTCGCGGCGACCCAGCGCGGCTGTATTCGCTTTGGCGGGTGCGATGTGGGAAGAAATGGCTGGCGCGCCGTCCAAGCGATTGAAATGTAACAAATGACCGCCGTCATCAACGATGGCGATGCTGACTGCCCAGTTGTTTTTAAGTGCTTCCGCCTCAGCGGCTGCGGCAATGAGTTTGAGGTCTGAGCTCTCGAGGGTGTGTTTAGTTTTCATGCCTATATTCTAAAGATAAAGACATAAATTCGAGCCACTCTAAGATTTGTTGACCCATACCAAGATAGACCAAAATTTCTCACGATTCTCCAATAAATTGTAGGATATTCGGCTAAACACTTGATTTTCAGAAAAAACCCCTAAAATTCTGGCTGTCTGCATCTTTGCAGCATTTATAGGAGAACGTGAATGTCTGAACAAATCCTCAACAACACCGGCTTCGGCACGGGTGTGAACCTGCAAGAGCGCAACCGCGTCTTGCGCAACACCTATTGGCTATTGGCTTTGAGCCTGATTCCTTCTGTGCTCGGCGCTTGGCTGGGCGTGAGCACTGGCATCACAAAAGCCTTTATGGGTGGCTGGATGGGGATCATCGTCTTCTTGGGTGGTGCATTTGCATTCATGTACGCGATTGAAAAGACCAAAAACTCAGCCGCTGGCGTGCCCGTGTTGCTAGCTTTCACGTTTTTCATGGGGCTGATGATCTCTGGCTTGATTGCGCGCGTGTTGGGCTTTAAAAATGGCCCCTCGTTGATCATGACGGCATTTGGCGGCACAGCTGGCGTGTTTTTCGTCATGGCTACATTGGCCAGCGTCATCAAGCGTGACTTGAGCGGCTTGGGCAAATGGCTGTTTGTCGGCGCAATTGTGTTGATGATCGGCTCTGTCATCGGTATTTTGGTAGGCTCGTCAGCCGCCATGATTGCCGTTTCCGTCGCAGCGATCGGTATTTTCAGCGCTTACATGCTGTATGACTTGAAGCAGATCATCGACGGTGGCGAGACCAACTACATCAGCGCGACGCTGTCTTTGTACTTGGACATTTTCAATGTGTTCCAAAGCTTGCTGGCACTGTTGGGCATTTTTGGCGGCGAGAAAGATTGATTCTGTCCTTCGCTAGCTAAAAAGAAATTAAAAAGGAGTCTGCGGACTCCTTTTTTTATACGCAATCGGCAAACCCTGTCATCCTTGGATCGACGATAGCTTGATCTCGATCTTGCTGCTCAAACTGGTCTTCAAACTCCTGCCCAAAAAGATGTACGAGAGCTTGAAAGCGCAGTTTGAGAAAAAAGGCGGCAAAGTGGATGATGCGGCTTTTACGAAAGCTGAACCAGCGGCAACATCGTCAAAAACTAAATTTGATGACGTGGTGGATGTCAAGCCAAAAAGCTAAGTTAGATATATTGCATCCAGCGGACTAGCCGTACCACCCGCTGCAACCTTCAGTACGTGGGTGTAAATCATCGTGGTTGACACATCCGAATGCCCCAACAACTCCTGCACAGTTCGAATGTCTGTGCCTGCTTGCAGTAAATGTGTGGCGAAGCTGTGACGCAGGGTGTGAACTGAAACGGGTTTGCAAATACCAGCCAGCGGCACCGCCTTTTTTAATGCCCTTTGCAGACGTTCTTCAAATAAGTGATGCCGCCGCTCAACCCCAGTGTGTGGGTCGATTGACAATGTAGGCGACGGAAACATCCAAAACCAACCCCACGTGTAGCCCACTTTCGGATATTTGGCCTCCAAAGCGTGCGGTGTTTCTACCCCTCCACGCTGCGCTTGGCGGTCTGCCTCCCATTGCGAACGCGCCGATAGCATTTGCTGCCGCAGTGCAGGTGCCAAACTGCGCGGCAACATCACCACTCTATCTTTGCCGCCCTTGGCATCGCGCACGATGATCACATGGCGGTCAAAATCCACATCTTTGATGCGCAGGCGCATGCCCTCCATCAGCCGCATGCCCGTACCGTACAACAACCGTGCCAATAACGCCGTAATGCCATCCATATTCGCCAATACACCCGCCACCTCGTCTTTGGTCAAGACACTGGGAATACGGCGGTTTTGAGCCGGACGGTTGATGCCATCCAGCCAAGGCAGATCAATTCCCAACACCTCGCGATACAGAAACAGCACCGCGCTTAAAGCTTGGTTGTGGGTAGAGGCCGACACCTTG
>CANKRG010000031.1 GCA_947485165.1 Comamonadaceae bacterium | reverse complement strand
TTTTAAATTTGTCATTTATTAAGACTATTTTTAAATTTATAAAGATTAAATATTTTCCTCAGGGAACACCTGCATAAGTCCGTTCGCATTGAGCTTGTCATGTATACCCATTTGCAGCCTTTAGTTGTGGGCGCTTACTCCCACTCAATCGTCGCCGGCGGCTTGGAACTCACGTCATACGTCACCCGATTAATCCCCCGCACTTCATTAATAATCCGGCTGGACACTTTTTTCAGCAAGGCGTAGGGCAATTCAGCCCAGTCTGCGGTCATGAAGTCGCTGGTTTGGACGGCACGCAGGGCGACGACATAGTCGTAGGTGCGGCCATCACCCATGACACCTACGGATTTCACCGGTAAAAACACGGTGAAGGCTTGGCTGGTGGCGTCGTACCAGGTCTTTTTGGGATGCCGCAGGTTGACCGGCTCGTCTGCGGCGGGCACGTAGGGGAAGTTGCGCAGTTCTTCAATAAAGATGGCGTCGGCACGGCGCAGCAAATCGGCGTATTCTTTTTTGACTTCACCCAAGATGCGAACACCCAAGCCCGGGCCTGGGAACGGGTGGCGGTAGACCATGTCTGCGGGCAGGCCCAACGCCACGCCCAACTCACGCACTTCGTCTTTGAAGAGTTCGCGCAGCGGTTCCAAGAGCTTCAACCCGAGTTGTTCAGGCAAACCGCCCACGTTGTGGTGGCTCTTGATGACGACAGCTTTTTTGTTTTTGGCACCGCCAGATTCAATCACGTCGGGGTAAATAGTGCCTTGGGCGAGCCACTTCGCGCCTTTGACGGCGCGATTTCCTGATTCAGCTCCGTTTTTGGTAGCAGCAGAGGCAACTAATTTAGCGGCTTCAGCCTTAAAAACCTCTACAAACTCGCGTCCGATGATCTTTCGCTTGGCTTCCGGGTCGCTCACGCCTGCCAAGTGACCGAGGAACTGCGCGCTGCAATCAGCCCGCACCACTTTGGCGTGCAGTTTGCCGACGAACATGTCCATGACCATGTCGCCTTCGTTCAAGCGCAGCAGACCGTGATCCACAAACACGCAGGTCAACTGGTCGCCAATGGCGCGGTGGATCAGCGCGGCGGCGACGGAGGAATCGACCCCGCCGGACAAGCCGAGGATCACCTCTTCGTCACCGACCTGCGCGCGTATGCTGGCCACCGCCTCGGTGATGTAGTCGCCCATGATCCAATCGGCTTGGGTACCGCAGATTTGCAGCACAAAGCGCTCCAACATCTGCTGGCCTTTGAGGGTGTGCGTCACCTCGGGGTGGAACTGCACAGCGTAGAACTTGCGCACTTCGTCGGCCATGCCGGCTATCGGGCAGGCGTCGTTGGAGGCCATCAGCTTGAAGCCGGGCGGCATCTCGATGACTTTGTCACCGTGGCTCATCCACACGTCCAGCAGGCCATGGCCGTCTGCCGTGGTGTGGTCGGCCATACCGTCAAACAAGGCGGTGTGGCCGCGGGCGCGGATCTGGGCGGAGCCAAATTCGCGGGTTTTACCAGCTTCGACCTTGCCACCCAATTGCTGCGCCATGGTTTGCATGCCGTAGCAGATGCCCAAAACCGGCACGCCCAACTCAAACACGGCTTGCGGCGCTTTGTCGGTCTCAGCCTCATAGACGCTGGCGTGGCTGCCAGACAGGATGACGCCTTTGAGATTGCCATCCGCCGCGTAGGCTTTGACCCACTCGTCGCTCACATCACAGGGATGCACCTCGCAAAACACATGCGCCTCACGCACACGACGGGCGATGAGCTGGGTGACTTGGGAGCCGAAATCGAGGATGAGGATTTTTTGATGGGACATTGAATTATTCGGAGCGGTAGTTTGGTGCTTCTTTGGTGATCTGCACGTCATGCACATGGCTTTCGCGGATGCCGGCGGTGGTGATTTCGACAAATTCGGCCTTGTTTTGCATGTCGTCAATCGTCGCGCAACCGCAGTAGCCCATGCTGGCGCGGACGCCACCGGCCATTTGGTAGACGATGCTGACCATGGAGCCTTTGTAGGGCACGCGGCCTTCGATGCCTTCGGGGACGAGTTTGTCGGCGTTTGGGTTGCCAGTCGTTGATTCTTGGAAATAGCGGTCCGCACTGCCCTGCTGCATCGCGCCGATGCTGCCCATGCCACGGTAGCTTTTGTAGCTGCGGCCTTGGAACAGCACAATCTCGCCCGGTGCTTCTTCGGTACCTGCAAACATGCCGCCCATCATGACGGTAGATGCGCCAGCTGCCAGTGCTTTGGCAATGTCGCCTGAATAACGAATGCCGCCATCACCAATCAACGGGACGCCAGTACCGCGTAATGCTGTCGCCACACTGTCAATCGCCATGATTTGCGGCACACCCACACCTGCGACAATGCGGGTGGTGCAGATGCTGCCGGGGCCGATACCGACTTTGACGGCGTCTGCGCCGGCTTCCACCAGCGCCAAAGCCGCCGAGCCGGTGGCGATGTTGCCGCCGATGACGTCGATGTGCGGGTAGTTCTTTTTGACCCAACGGACACGCTCGATCACGCCGTGGCTGTGGCCGTGGGCGGTGTCAACAACGATGGCATCAACGCCCGCTTTGACCAAGGCTTCAACACGCTCTTCGGTGCCCTCGCCCACACCGACCGCCGCACCCACGCGCAAGCGGCCATGGCTATCACGCGCGGCGTTGGGGAAGCTGGTTTGCTTGGTGATGTCTTTGACGGTGATGATGCCTTTGAGCTCAAAAGCCGGGTTGACCACCAACAAACGCTCGAGTTTGAATTTATTCAGCAAGGCTTTGGCCTGCGCTGGCGTGGTGCCCTCAGATTCCTGGACGGTCACCAGCTTCTCGCGCGGCGTCATGATTTCGCTGACGGGCACGTCATAGCGGTTTTCAAAGCGCAAATCACGGCTGGTGACGATGCCGACGACCTTGCCGCCATCACACACCGGAAAACCAGAAATACCCAGCTGCTCGGACAAAGCCAGCACCTGACGCACGGTATGCATGGGGGTGATGACGACGGGGTCGCGCAGCACGCCAGATTCGTAGCGTTTGACTTTAGAGACTTGCGCGGCTTGCTCTTGGGCGGTCAGATTTTTGTGGACAATGCCGATACCACCTTCTTGCGCGATGGCGATGGCCAAGCGGGCTTCGGTGACGGTGTCCATCGCGGCAGAAACCAACGGCAGGTTAAGCCGGATGTTGCGGGAGAACTGAGTGGCGAGTGTGACGTCCTTGGGCAGGACCTGGGAGTAAGCTGGTACCAACAACACATCGTCGAAGGTCAGCGCTTTACCTAAAAGACGCATCTGGAAAGCTCCAAAGCCATGTATTGTACAAGGGTTCTCCCCGATCCAGCCACTAGACAACGTGCCACCCCTCGCAAAAATGCCAAGTTCCAGCTAAACTTCAGATTATGAAATTAATTCGAACCACTTTGCCCTATTTAGTCGCCAGCATTGGTCTCGTTTTCACTGCGTCCGCCATGGGGCAATACGTCTGGCTAGACGCTGCCGGTCGCAAAGTCTTCAGCGACCAGCCAGCACCGGCCAATACACCAGCCAAACGCATCTTGCAGCAGCCAGGCAAAGCTGCCCTTGCTGCACCTGTGGCTTCCAGCGATGCAGATGAAAAAACGGTGGGTAAAACAGCAGATGGCGCAGATGCAGCGGTCAAAACCGCACCAGCACCAAAAATAGCGAGCAAAGACAAAGACTTAGAAGCAGCGAAGAAGAAAATTGACGATGCAGCTGCTGCCAAGTTAAAAGCCGATGAAGAAGTGAGAAACGTCGCCAAAGCCGACAACTGCGTTCGCGCTAAGCAAGCCAAAACCACGCTAGATTCAGGTGTTCGCCTGACGCATACCAATGCAAAAGGTGAACGCGGCTACATGGACGAGGCAACTCGCATGGTTGAAACCAAGCGTTTAGACGGCATTATTGGTTCAGATTGCAAGTAAGCTGTAGAAACATAGACAAAACGGCTGAAGCCGGCGTATTTATTGCTTATGCAGCTATAAAAATTATATCAAAATACAGCCACCCCGTCGCTTCGCGCCACCCCTTCAAATGGAAGGGGTGCCCAACGGGCGGGGTAGCTAATACCCAGCTTTACCACCAGTGCGGGTTTTGGCGAACAAACCTGTGGTTCTAGCGCCCTGTTTTTGAAACCGCTCTCGGCGAGCGACTTTGGGGTCAACTTTCAGCGGTCTATACAACTCTAAACGGTCTGAATCGTTCAAAACATGGTTCAAGGTCGTTTTTTTGCCCCAAATGCCCAGCTGGTAATCAGCCTGCGTGGTGAACTCAGCCACATTGGCAAGGTTCAACGCGTCTTGCACCGTGCTTTTGAAAGGCAAAACCAGCTCTTTTTCAATCACTTCGCGCGGTGCGGGTGAATACGCCAAAGTAACGCAGATGCTGAGCTTATCCATACACCTGATCCGCTCGTTTCACAAAAGCATCCACCATGCTGGCGGCAATTTTATCGAAGACGGGGCCGACCAAGGCGGCTAAAACGGCGTTGCCAAAGCCGTATTTGAGGTGCAGCTCGGTCTTGCAAGCGCGTTGCGCTGCATCGCCTACAGGCGTGAACGTCCATGCGCCTTCCAGCTTGGAAAACGGGCCGTTGACCAGGCGCATGGCAACTTGTCGGCTCGTGGCTTGCACGACATGCGTATTCTGCGTGGTAAACGTTTGCTTCACGCCACCCATGGCGATGCCGACTTCTGCCTGCATGCCTTCGGGTGTGGCGGTGAGGACTTTGGCATGGTCGCACCACGGCAAAAATTGCGGATATTTATCCACATCAGTGACTAAATTGAACATTTCTTCAGCGCTGTACCAGATGAGAACGGACTTATGGACGGATTTCATGGAAAATGGGTAAATAAATTCAAGCTCAACTTGAGTAAAACTAGAGAATAACTCGAAAAACAACTTGAATTATGGCAAGTATTTATTGCAATTAAGCTGACATGGCAAAAACCTCCTCTCCCGTAGCCCCACCGACCAAGCCAAAGCCGCAAGCAGGCAAGGCAAAAGACGCTAAGCCCATCCAAACACGCATTGCCGACAACAAAAAAGCCGCCTACAACTACTTTTTTGAAGAACGCTTCGAATGCGGCATGGTGTTGGAAGGCTGGGAAGTGAAATCGTTGCGCGAAGGCAAAGTGCAGCTAACCGACGGCTATGTGGTGATTCGCAACAGCGAGCTGTTTTTGATCGGCTGCCAGATCAATCCGATGCACACGGCGTCAACCCACGTCAACCCGGACAATATTCGCACCAAAAAACTGTTGCTGCACCGCGAACAAATCGACAAATTGATTGTCAAAGCCGAGCAAAAAGGCTACACGCTGGTGCCGCTGAATTTACATTGGAAAGGCGGCAAAGTGAAGTGTGAAATTGCGCTGGCCAAAGGCAAAGCCGAGCACGACAAGCGCGACACCATTAAAGACCGCGAAGGTAAACGCGAAGTTGAACGGGCGATGAAGACGCGGAATAAGTAAGCTTAGCTTGTAGGTGCATCCACATCGCCACGGTATTCCAGCTTACCGCGAATGCGCGCACGGGGATGCACATCGACCAAAGCGTCGTAAGAAGCGTCGCCGTGAAATAGTCGTTGTCACGTTCGGCATTGGCTACAGCAGCGTCTAAATGGGTCGCCATGGTCGCAAGTGTAAGTCAGGCTGATGGCAAAAAACAATGTAAATTTAGGTTAAATGTGCCAATGGATGCGCGTGTTTTGGCCATGGGCTCTCAAAAAACGGGGCAACCATGTCCAATGTCACATCGCTGATGTGGGCGGGGTTCCAGCGCGGGTGATGGTCTTTGTCAACCGCCAAGGCGCGTATGCCTTCCACTGTTTCGCTGGCATTGCCAAAGCGGCCCAAATGCGCGGTGTAGAAGCAATGGCGCACCATGCCGCGCTCCATTTGCAGGTTTTGCGCTAAATTGAGCTGCCGTCCACGGCGGATTTGCTCTAAAACGACGTGCAGCATCAGCGGGGAGCGGGTACGTAATATCTTCGCGGTTTGCTGAGTCCAAAGGTCGATTGCCGTGTCGCTTTGGGTTTCATTGCTGGCTTCAAGGGCTTTGACCATCTCAGAAACACTAGCCAATGAAAAATAAGCATCAATTATGGCTATAGCCGGCGTATTTATTGACTTAAGTGCTCTATTATTAATAACAATATCATCTACAAAGCGCGTAGCCAATGATTCCCACAAAGTCGCCAATGAATCTGCGCCAACTTTGACATCCGCCAAACCATAAGCAAGCGCTTCATCCGCACCCATCTGCACACCGGTTAACGCTAAATACTCGCCCACAAAACCTGGGCAACGGCTCAAAAAGTAGCCACCACCCACGTCTGGAAACAGCCCTATACCGGTTTCAGGCATGGCCATTTTGGTGCGCTCGGTGACGATGCGGTGGCTCGCGCCCTGCGAAATGCCCATACCGCCACCAAAAACCAAACCATCCATGAAGGCGATGTAGGGTTTGGGGTAGTTCGCAATCAAGTGGTTCAGCGCGTACTCTTCGGTGAAAAAGTCTTCCAGCTCTGGGTTACCGGTTTGAATGGCTTGGTGAAAGAAACGGATATCGCCACCCGCGCTAAAGTTGCCAAAAGACACTTCGACGCCCTCCGCTGTCGGCTTGCTCATGCCGCGAATCGCGACTTGTTTGATGGCCGTATCGTCTTGCCACGCCAAAAGTTGACTCATCAACGCCCGAATCATAGGCAAACTGAGCGCATTCAGCGCTTTGGGCCGGTTTAGGCTGATAAAGCCGGTGTGGCCTTTGACTTCACATCGAATTTCTGGAATTTGTACGTTACTTGTCATGTCACTGCTGTTCAATCTCTATTTAACTTCTTCAAAATCAATAAATCCGCGTTCCACATCTGCAATGGCCACCATGACTTTTAAAGCGCCGTTTGGCAAGCGTTCGCAAACCGTGCGCTGCTCTAGATCACGCGATGCTTCGTTGTCGATTGATGTTGAAAACTCAGCGGTCAAACCACGGTCGGCCATGTCTTTCGCCGCAATGCGGGCTAAATCGGCTCGGCCGTATTGTTTGTTCATGCCTTAATCATAGCGCTAGATCATTGTGCTGTAGCTTGATTGCACGCTCGCGCATACCTAGCCATTCGTTAAAAACCAATGCCCCAAGAACCAAGCCGCCCCCCAGAAGTACAGGGCTTCCCGGTTTTTCATTCGCACCAACCCAGGCCAAGGCAATGCCAAAAATGATCTCTAACAGCGCCAACAAGGACACTTCCGGTGCTTTGAGGTACCGCGCACAGACCACCACTAAGGCACATGGAATGGCAAGCTGCACCAAACCTAGCATAGCAAGCAAAGCGACATCTTGACCCGACGCTTGAAACGGCATCGACAAAGGCAGCGTTACCAAGCTTGAAATCAACGCTCCCACCATGACTGCAGGGACCAAATCGACATCGTGACCATGCGCTTGCGAGTGTTGAACCAGCGTCCAATTCACGGCTGCAGCAATCGGCACGCCCAGCGCGACCAGCATGCCAGTGAGCTGATGCATATCACTTAGGTCGATTTGCGCGGCATACATATAAGCAATGCCCACACCAGCCACCACAATCGCGATGATGGTGCGCGCCGGCAATTTGTGCCCAATAACGACCCGAGCAAACAAAGCCGTGAGCATCGGGCCCAAGGACAAAGTAATCAAGACATTGGCAACACTGGTCATCGTCAACGCCGTCATAAAAGCGGTGAACATGATGCTCCAGCAGACGCCAGAAATCCACAAATACATGCCACCCTGCTTGAATTTGGATAGCAGAGCCTTGCCGTGAATGACAGGCAGAATGATAGCCAGCGATAGCAGCGTAAAAAAGCTGCGCCAAAAAGTAACTTCAAAACTTTTAGCGTGCTCAAGATGGCGTGTCACCACCCCGGCGATAGACCACAGCATGGTGCAGGCAATCATCAGCATGACAGCTTGTCTATGGCTCAATTTCATATTGATTTCAATTTCAATTTCAATTTGAAAAGTAATGTCAATTTTGAATAAAAAAGGCGGTATGCAAAACTTGCAAACCGCCTTTTTTTGATTCTAACTAAACTAGTTTAAGAACGGCCAGCACGTTTGCGCTCACCTTCAGTTAAATAGCGCTTACGCAGGCGAATCGATTTTGGTGTGATTTCAACCATTTCGTCGTCCTCAATAAACTCTACGCCGTACTCCAAAGTACAGTCAATCGGCGGTGTGATCTTGATCGCGTCTTCCTTGCCGCTCACGCGGAAGTTGGTCAACTGCTTGGTGCGTGTGGCGTTGACGATCAAATCGTTATCACGGCTATGGATACCCACAATCATGCCTTCATATACCGGATCGTTCGCCTTGACGAACATACGACCACGGTCATCGAGCTTGCCCAGTGCATAAGTGAAAATCTCACCCGCGTCCATAGAAATCAACACACCATTTTTACGACCGCCGATATCGCCTTTATGCGCTTCGTAGCTGTCAAAAATATTGGAAATCAAGCCAGAACCACGTGTCAAATTCAAGAACTCGTTGGTAAAACCAATCAAACCACGTGCTGGAATACGGTACTCTAAACGAACACGACCACGGCCATCCGGCTCCATGTTCACCAAGTCGCCCTTGCGCTCGCCCAAAGCTTGCATCACGCCACCCTGGTGTTGCTCTTCGATATCGGCCGTCACCAATTCGATAGGTTCGTGCTTTTCACCGTTGACTTCTTTCATCACCACGCGCGGCTTAGTCACCGCGAGTTCGTAACCTTCACGGCGCATGTTTTCCAACAAGATAGTCAAGTGCAATTCACCACGACCCATCACTTCAAAGATACCTTCTTCGCCAGTTTCTTTGACTCGCAAGGCAACGTTGTGTTGCAGTTCTTTTTGCAAGCGATCCCAAATCTGGCGGCTGGTAACAAACTTGCCTTCACGGCCGGCCAATGGGCTGGTGTTCACGCAGAAGTTCATGGTCAATGTCGGCTCATCAACTTTGAGCATCGGCAATGGCATTGGCGTCGTTGCATCAGTGATCGTGACACCGATACCGATGTCCGTCAAACCATTGATCAAGACGATTTCACCTGGTCCAGCTTCAGTCGCTTGCACGCGCTCTAAGCCTTGGAATGTCAGCACTTGGTTTACACGACCTTTGACGGGTTTGCCGTCTGGGCCTTCCATCACAACCACGTCCATCATGGGTTTGATCGTGCCTTGGCTGATACGGCCAACGCCAATGCGACCGACGAATGTTGAGAAGTCGAGCGCAGAAATTTGCAACTGCAACGGCGCTGCTGGGTCGCCTTTTTGTGCTGGAACATGGCTCAAAATGGTGTTGAACAAGGCTGACATGTCAGGCCCCCATTGTTCGCCCTGCGCGCCTTCATTCATGGACGACCAGCCGTTGATGCCGGATGCGTAAACCACCGGAAAATCCAACTGCTCATCAGTAGCGCCTAGCTTGTCGAACAAGTCAAATGCGGCGTTGACCACAAAGTCAGGGCGTGCACCCGGCTTGTCAACTTTATTCACAACCAAAATCGGTTTCAAACCAAGTGCCAAAGCTTTCTTGGTCACGAAACGGGTTTGCGGCATAGGGCCTTCTTGTGCGTCGATCAACAGCACAACACCGTCGACCATGGACAACGCACGCTCAACTTCACCACCGAAGTCCGCATGGCCAGGGGTATCAACGATGTTGATGTGTGTGCCTTCCCATGTCACAGCGCAGTTTTTAGCCAAAATCGTGATGCCACGTTCTTTTTCAATGGCGTTGTTGTCCATCACGGTATCAACGACTTTTTCGTGTTCGGCGAAAGTGCCTGATTGGCGCAACAATTGGTCAACCATGGTTGTTTTACCGTGGTCAACGTGGGCAATGATCGCGATGTTGCGAATTTGTTTATGTGACATGTTCTTACTTCCTAGCTTCCTATTTATCTAAATCAATACTTACTTATTTACTTATTTACTTACTTAAAATTTGTTCAATATCCTGTGGGCTAAGTAATCTGCCCGGAACCAACTCATCCTCAATCACATGAGCGCTACCCAGTAAAAATTCAGGCTCATCGTCATGTTCAGCACCAAACACAGCAACCGGCGAGCCGTCTTTTCCAACATCCCAATCACCGCGTCGGCGCACACCATTCAAGAACCGTGCTGCATTTTCAGCATCTAATGTGACGCGAGCATGTCCTTCTAAAAGCGATTCAACCGGTAGCAAACAAGCCAATCGTTCGTCTTCCGACATCGCTTCCAGCTCTGCTAGCGTCACACATTGGCTCACATCAAAACCACCCGTACCCATTCGACGCAAACTGCTGAGGTGCGCACCGCAACCCAGCTTATCTCCAATATCCTCGCCCAAGGTTCGAATGTATGTTCCTTTGCTGCATTTCACTATAATTTTTATAGCTGCATCGCCATATACTTCGCCAACCAATTCAAAAATCGTCACATTTCTAGCAAGCCGTTCAACCTCAATACCCGCTCTTGCATACTCATACAAAGCTTTTCCATCTTTTTTCAAAGCACTGTGCATGGGCGGAATTTGAGCAATAGCACCTCTGAATTGCGGCAAAACAGATTGCAACAATTCATCGCTCACATTCACATCACGCCGCTCTAACACATCACCTTCTGCATCACCCGTTGTCGTTTTAACACCCAACGTAGCGGTGGCTTCATACCGCTTGTCCGCATCCAGATGCAGCTGGCTAAATTTTGTCGCTGCACCAAAACACAGCGGCAACAAACCTGTCGCAAGCGGATCCAAAGTTCCCGTATGCCCTGCTTTTTCTGCTCTCAATAGCCACTTGGCTTTTTGTAAAGCATCGTTGCTGGACATACCTTTCGGCTTGTCCAGCAGCAAAACACCATGAACAGGTCTTCTTTTGATTCGTTCGCCCGTTCGTACAATTCTTTTTTTCTTCTGTACTACAACCAAAACCTCAGTCTTTAGATCCAAATTTTCCCCAGCACTCACATCAATCTTCTTTAACTTGCGTCGCTACAGCACGCGCAATCAATGCATTCATATCGGCTGCTTTTTCAGTCGTTCTGTCAAACAAAAAATGCAAGGTGGGCACTGTATGAATGTGCAAACGCTTAAACAAGCCATTACGCAGGAAACCTGCAGCTTGGTTGAGTGCGATTTCACATTCGTTTTTGTCGCCGATCAACACGCTGAAAAAGACCTTTGCATGCGCATAGTCTGGCGTCACCTCAACGGCTTGAATGGTCACCATACCAACGCGTGGGTCTTTCAACTCGCGCGCGATCAACTCCGTCAGATCGCGCTGGATCTGATCTGCAACTTTAAAGCTGCGATTCGGAGTTTTAGATTTTTTAATGGCCATATTGAATCAGTATTTAAGACGACAATTTACGTCAACTCTCGCGCAACTTCGCGGATTTCAAAGAACTCCAAGAAGTCGCCTTCTTGAATATCGTTGTAGCCTTTGATGTTCAAGCCGCAATCGAAGCCTTCGCGCACTTCTTTCGCATCGTCTTTGAAGCGTTTGAGTGATTCCAGCTCGCCAGTAAAGATGACCACGTTGTTGCGCAGCAAACGCAATTTCGCGACACGTTTGACCAAGCCGGAAGTAACCATACAACCCGCAATCGCACCCACCTTGCTGGCGCGGAACACTTGGCGAATCTCGGCGGTACCGATAACTTCTTCAATCTTATCAGGCGTCAACATGCCGGACAATGCGGCTTTGAGGTCATCAACGGCAGCATAAATGATGTCGTAGTAACGGATATCGACGCCATTGTTTTCAGCCGTTTTACGTGCGCCTGCATCAGCGCGGGTGTTGAAACCAATGATCACAGCTTTGGAGGCAATTGCCAAGTTGACGTCAGACTCGCTGATACCACCAACACCACTGTACACGATTTGAATTTTGACCTCGTCCGTGGACAACTTGAGCACAGACTGCGCCAAAGCTTCTTGCGAACCTTGCACGTCGGCTTTGATAATGATGGGCAAGAGTTTCACTTCGCCAGCCGTCATGTCGGTGAACATGTTTTCCAACTTGGACGCTTGCTGTTTAGCGAGCTTGGTGTGACGGAACTTGCCTGCACGGTAAGTGGCAATTTCACGGGCGCGCTTCTCGTCAGCCATGACCATGAATTCATCACCCGCTTGCGGTACTTCAGTCAGACCCTGAATTTCGACAGGAATCGATGGACCAGCGGATTTAATTGCTTTGCCGTTTTCATCCAACATGGCGCGAACGCGACCAAAGGTTGAACCCGCCAAAACAACATCACCCATTTTAAGTGTGCCTGATTGCACCAAGATGGTTGAAACTGGACCCTTACCCTTGTCCAAACGTGCTTCAATCACCAAGCCTTTGGCCATGGCATTCACTGGAGCGCGAAGCTCTAAGATTTCCGCCTGCAAAAGTACCTGCTCTAAGAGCGCATCAACGCCTTCACCTGTACGGGCAGAGACACCAACGAATGGTGATTCACCACCAAACTCTTCCGGAATCACTTCTTCGGTAACCAACTCGCCTTTGACGCGGTCCATGTTTGCATCAGGCTTGTCTATCTTGTTGATAGCAACAACGATAGGCACGCCAGCTGCTTTGGCGTGTTTGATCGCTTCTTTTGTTTGCGGCATCACGCCGTCATCAGCAGCCACCACCAAAATCACAATGTCGGTAGCCGTTGCGCCACGTGCACGCATAGCCGTAAACGCTTCGTGACCTGGCGTGTCCAAGAATGAAATCATGCCGCGCGGCGTTTCCACATGGTAGGCACCAATGTGCTGCGTGATACCACCGGCTTCGCCAGAGGCCACTTTAGCGCGACGAATATAGTCCAACAACGACGTTTTGCCGTGGTCAACGTGGCCCATAACAGTAACAACCGGGGCACGGGGCAAAGATTCAGCCACTTGAGAAGACACTTCAGCATCCGTAAATGCTTCCACATCGTCAAGCGCAGCAACCACCGCTTTGTGGCCCAATTCTTCCACCAAAATCATGGCAGTGTCTTGGTCTAAAGGCTGGTTGATGGTGACCATTTGGCCCAGTTTCATCAATTGCTTGATCACTTCAGACGCTTTAACAGCCATCTTGTGCGCCAATTCTGCAACAGTGATTGTCTCAGGCACGTGCACTTCTAAAACGCGCACTTCGGTTGACACTTCTGGCGTGTCGTCACGACGGTCATTGCCACGATCACCACGTTTACCGCGTGCGCCACCAGGACCACCGCGCCAATTTGAGTTGCGGCCTGCACCTGCACCCGTGTCACCACGTGTCGGCAAACCCTTCTTTTTAGCCGGGTCACCTGCCCAGCTGCTTGACAACTTGGCTGATTTAACCTCTTTGCCTGCACCTGCAGGAGCAACCGTACCAGGAGCGCCAGGCGCACCTGGTTTGACACCAGGTTTTGCAACTGTGCTGCCAGTCGCTGGCTTGTGTAAAGTACCCTTGATGGCAACCTTTGGCGGCTCAGGCTTTTTCGCCACAACCGGCGGCTTGGCTGGCGCAGACATCATCAAGCGAATGGCTGCGGCTTCTGCCTCAGCTTTACGCCTACGCTCGCCCAAATCTAGAACGCGTGCTGATTCCGCCGCGACCAATGCTTTTGCATCATCTGCAGTTTTTGTAAGTGCAGCTGCCTTGGCTTCTGTTGCCGCCTTAGCTTTTGCTTGAATCAACTCAGCAGCCTGCGCAATTTCAGCGGCTTTTGCCAACGCATCTGCAGCAGCTTTTTCAGCTTTTTCGTCAACGACAGGGGCAATCTTGTTACCTACGCGTTGGACCGCTTTTACTGCAGGCACGGTTTCGGCAACTTCAGCTGCTTTGCTTGCAACTGATTCAGCCACTTTTTTAGCTTCGTCAGTTGCTTTCTGAGCCAACTCAACCGCTTGTTGCTCTTGCAATTGCTCCTGTTGTTCGCGCAAACGGCGTTGCTCAAGCAATTGCGCTTCTTCATTGCGAATCAAGTCCGCTTCGACTTGCGCTTCGTGTTCACGACGTTGCAAATCAGCATGTTCGGACAAAGCCTTAGCCTCATCCGAAGCGTTCTGTGCCGCGATTGCCGCTTCTTCAGCCTGTCCTTCAGCCGCTTCATCGCGCTGGATGAAGGTACGTTTTTTACGCACCTCAACTTGGATAGTACGCGCTTTGCCAGAGGCATCAGCTTGCTTGATTTCAGTCGTCGATTTTTTGACTAAAGTGATCTTCTTGCGCTCACCCGAAACCGTGCCATGGCTGGTCTGCAGGAAGGCCAATAATTTTTGCTTGTCCGCATCGCTCAAAGCATCAGAGGCGGCAGCTTTCGCAACGCCTGCGCTGCTGAGCTGATCCAAAAGGGTAGAGGTTGATTTTTTGAGTTCAGCTGCAAAATCGGCAACGGTCGTGGTGGACATATTCTGTGTAATCTTTCATAACCATTAAGCTTGAGGTGCTGCTTGAGGAGCTGCTTGAGAAGCGTCGTCATTGGTAAACCAATGTTCGCGCGCTTTCATGATCAACGTCTTAGCCTGCTCTTCTGACTGCCCAGTAATTTCAATGAGCTCATCGACAGCCAAATCGGCCAAATCGTCAAGTGTATGGATGCCGCCATCAGCCAACTTGTTGATCAACTCAGGTGTTAAACCTTCCAAATCACGCAAATCTTTTGACGCCTCTTCGACGTTTTCTTCTTTGGCGATTTCCATCGTCAGCAAAGCATCCTTAGCGCGATTGCGCAGCTCGTTGACCGTGTCTTCGTCAAAACTTTCAATTTCCAACATTTCTTGCAATGGCACATAAGCCACTTCTTCGAGGCTGGTAAAGCCTTCGGCAATCAAGATGTCGGCGATATCTTCGTCCACATCAAGCTTTTCCATGAATAGCTTGCGGCTGGTATCTGTTTCGCTGGCGTTCTTTTGGGCTGATTCAGCAGCATCCAAAATATTGATTTTCCAACCCGTCAGGTCAGAAGCCAAACGCACGTTTTGTCCGCCACGGCCAATGGCAATCGCCAAGTTTTCTTCATCAACCACCACATCCATGGCGTGACGCTCTTCATCAACCACAATTGAAGTGACGTTGGCCGGAGCCAATGCACCAATGACGAACTGCGCCGGGTCTTCGCTCCACAACACAATATCAACACGCTCGCCACCGAGTTCATTGGTCACCGCATTGACGCGGGTGCCACGCACGCCGACGCAGGTACCGATCGGGTCAACGCGTTTGTCGTGAGACAACACGGCGATTTTGGCGCGTGAGCCAGGGTCACGTGCGCAAGATTTGATCTCTAGCAAGCCCTGCTCAATTTCAGGCACCTCATTGCGGAACAACTCGACCATGTATTGCGGCGCATTGCGCGACAAAATGATGGGAGCGCCGCGCAAAGTGCTATCAACTTCCATGATCAAGGCACGTACGCGGTCACCGGCACGGAAATTTTCTTTCGGAATCATGTCAGTACGGCGCAAACGACCTTCAACACGACCACTTTCAATGATCAAATCGCCTTTGTCCATGCGCTTGACGGTACCGACCAAAATTTTTTCGCCGCGTGACATGAAGTCAGCCAGGATCATTTCACGCTCGGCTTCGCGGATTTTTTGCAAAATCACTTGCTTCGCAGCCATCGCGCCGATTCGGCCAATCGGCACGGAAGGCACGGCTTCTTCGATGTACTCGTCAACCTCGATGTCCGGAATCTGCTCTTGCGCTTCGAAGTGCAAAATCTCCTGGTCAGGCAACTGCAAACCGGCTTCGTTTGGCACAACGTGCCAACGGCGGAAAGTTTCGTAGCTTCCGGTGTCCGGATCCATCGCGACGCGAATATCTACATCGCCGGGGAACAACTTTTTAGTTGCTTGCGCCAAGGCCGCTTCAACAGCGCCAAATACAACATCTAACTCAACGCTTTTTTCGCGTGAGATGGCTTCTACCAACATCAACATTTCGCGATTCATGACTTCACTCTCCTATATTTTCTGATTCATTTTCGGATGCACTAGTCGACGGGTCTGTCAGATTTGTACGTCCTTTGAAATTAACAATAGGCGCTAAACGCGCATCCCGCAATTCTTCCAACCTAAAACCCAAAGCCTGCACAGGTGCAGGCGGGCGATTTTTACTGATGCGAGCGCCAGGCTTCGCTAACGGCGCTTCACTCCAAACAATTTGCCAAACAGCTGCATCAGCTTCTTTGACCGATGCTTCACTGTGTTCGGCGCGCTCCAGGGTGCCGCGAAACTTCTTGCGCGTCGCGTTTACCGCTCCCGCAGCAGCCAAACCAATCGGTGCTTTCAGCGTGATATCAATCTCATCACCCAAAAAACGCTCAAAATCTTTGGCATGGCGCAGTGGTCGATCAATACCCGGCGAGGACACCTCAAGCCGCTTGTAATCCGCACCATCAACCTCTAAAGCAAACTGCAACTGCCGCGTGACTTTTTCGCAGTCTTCAACGTTGATCATCTTTTCATCGGCTTTTGCCGTACCAGCAGCCCACGGAAAATCAATCGTCACACGCAGCAAACCACCGGCAGAGCGTTCAATCTCTACGAGGTCATAACCGAAACCGGCCACAATTTGTTCGATCACTTGCTGTGCTGCCAACGATGTTTCCCTTTTAAATCTATTTACCAAAAAGCGCTTATTCAAAAGCATTCAGACAAAAAAAACGGGCGTATAAAATCGCCCGTTTGTTGCTGCACTGATGTGCTGCAC
This sequence comes from Comamonadaceae bacterium, assembly GCA_947485165.1. GTDB lineage: Bacteria > Pseudomonadota > Gammaproteobacteria > Burkholderiales > Burkholderiaceae_C > Aalborgiella. Next base: position 8,380 of record CANKRG010000031.1, on the reverse strand, counting down.
TTTTCGTCTCGTGAACAATCAAATTCACTGATTCAGAATGTTGTAAGCTGTTCTGAGGCAACTAGGCAAAACCCTAAGTATCGGATTATAGCCCTAAATTATTGATTTGTCACCTAATTAGCCTCGCTTTAACGGTAATTACGGCGCTAAACACCTGCATTCACCAGCAATGACGTGTAGGCATGCTGCGGTGACGCCATGATTTGCTGCACGGAGCCAGATTCCACAATCTCGCCTTCACGCATCACCAGTACGCTGTGCGCCATGGCGCGAATCACGTCCACATCGTGCGTGATCAGTAAATAGCTTAAACCGCGCTCGCGTTGAAGCCGTTGCAAAAGCTGCAAAACTTGCTTTTGAATGGTCACGTCCAAGGCACTGGTTGGTTCATCCAATACCAATAACTGCGGCTCGACAATCAATGCCCGCGCAATCGCCAAACGCTGCCGTTGTCCGCCTGAAAACTCATGTGGATAGCGATTCAGCAGCCCTGCAAATTGCGATTCAGTTAAGCCAACTTCTGCCAGAGCCGCCAAAACCTTGGTTTGTCGTAGTTCTGCATTCAATTCAGGCGCATGCACCAGCAAACCCTCGCCCACCAGTTCGCCCACCGTCATGCGCGGCGACAGTGACGAAAACGGGTCTTGAAACACCACTTGAACATGTTTACGCAGCGCTTTGTCATGCGTTTTACTTCGTCCCCAGTTTTGACTAGAAACCTGCAAATCGCCCGAAAACGGCAACAAACCCAGTGCCGCCAGTGCCAAAGTGGACTTGCCCGAGCCTGATTCACCAATCACGCCCAAAGTTTGACCCGGTGGAATATCAAAACTTGCGCCTTTAACGGCTACAAATTCACCTTTTTTGAACCAGCCTTTGAAGCCCGGAATCGGCGTTGGGTAGCTGGCACGCAGATTGGTCGCCTGCATGGCTGAGTTTTTAGAACATATTTCACCGACTTCAACCACATCCCGCACCGGCTTGCTGTCCATCAACTTGCGGGTATACGCGTGTTGCGCATTTGCAAAAACGGCTTCAACAGCGCCCTGCTCCACAATCTGGCCGTTTTCCATGACGATAATGCGGTCGGCAAACTTACGAACCAGGTTCAGGTCATGGGTGATCAGCAGCACGGCCATGCCGTTTTGCTTTTGCAGGTCAGCCAGTAGTTCCAAAATTTGCAGCCGTAAGCTCACATCAAGCGCAGTGGTGGGCTCGTCTGCCAGCAATAGTTTGGGCTGGCATGCCAGTGCCATCGCGATCATGGCGCGCTGCCGTTGACCGCCGCTGAGTTGGTGGGGGTACGATTTTGCGCAGCGTTCAGGGTCTGCAATACCTGTAGATGCTATTAATTTTACAGCAGCATAGGCAGGTAATACACCGGCTAGTGCGGTATTTAAGGGTCTTTTTAGCTCTAAAATTTCGGTTATTTGATCGCCCACGGTGAAAAGTGGGTTCAGCGCCGTCATCGGCTCCTGAAAGATCATGGCGATGTCTTGACCGCGAATTCCGCGCAGCTGTTGCTCTGGGATTTTCAGTAAATCTAAGGATCCATCAGCCGCAAAAACCGCACTGCCGCTCAACTCGGCATTCATCACCAAACGCAGCAAACTCAAAGCAGTGACGGTTTTGCCAGAACCGGATTCACCGACCAAGGCGACACGTTCACCTGCGTTTATCGAGAAGTTGATGCCGTGGACGACGGGTTTGCCGCTGAAGGATACGGTCAGGTCTTTAACGTCGAGTAAATTCCCATCCGTTCGCCTTGAGCTTGCCGAAGGGTTTGAGAAGGCTTCGACAAGCTCAGCCCGAACGGAGGAGGTAGTTTCCGCAGTCATTTATCCGCTTTCCGTGGATCGAGCGCATCCCGCAAGGCATCGCCCATAAACGTCAAGAGCAGCAGCGTCACCACCAAAACCCCAAAAGTAGACAGCGAAATCCACCACGCATCGATGCTGTTTTTGCCCTGCGCCAGCAGTTCGCCCAGCGATGGCGTGCCGGGCGGAACGCCCAAACCCAGGAAATCCAGCGAGGTTAAAGCCAAAATCGCGCCACTCATGCGAAACGGTAGAAAGGTAACGACGGGCGTCATGCTGTTGGGCAGCACATGCCGCGTGATGATGTGCCAATTGCTGACGCCCAAAGCCCGCGCGGAACGCACGTAATCCATCTGACGATTGCGCAAAAACTCGGCTCGCACGTAGTCGGACAGTCCCATCCAGCCGAATAAACTGAGCAAAATCAACAACAAAGCGAGGCTGGGCGAAAACACAGCACTAAAAATGATGAGCAAATACAGCTCAGGCATCGCGCCCCAAATTTCGATGAACCGCTGAAAAGCCAAATCCATCTTGCCACCGTAAAAGCCCTGAATCGCGCCTGTAATCACACCCAAAATGACGCCAATCACCGTCAAAGCCAGCGCAAACAACACACTGACACGGAAACCGTAGATCAGCTGCGCCAACAAATCGCGCCCCTTGTCGTCTGTGCCGAACAAGTTATCGCGGGAAGGTGCGGACGGATTGGGCGATTTAGCGAAGTAATTCAGCGTTTTTGAACCGTAGCGGTTGAAAGGGTAAATCGCCCAATTGCCATCTTTAGACAATTTTTCTTGAATGAAGGGATCCAGGTAATCGGTAGGTGTTTCAAAATCGCCACCAAACAGCGTTTCGGGGTAATCTTTGACCAAAGGAAAGTAAAAGTTACTCGCAAAACTGCTTGCTTTTCCATCCTTGTAATGAACGACCAACGGTTTGTCGTTCGACAGCACTTCGGCAAACAAGCTCATCAACACCAAAATGCAAAACGCCACCAAACTGTAAAAACCCAGCCGATTTCGCCTAAACCGCTGCCAAGCGCGGCGTCCGGGAGATGGAGAAACTGTCGGTGTTGGGTTAATCAAATCGTACACGCGGATCCACCCATACATAGCAAAGATCACTGATTAGCTTGGTCACCAAACCGATCAACGTGAACAAATACAGCGTACCCAGCACGACCGGATAGTCACGCCGAATCACGCTTTCATAACTCAGCAAACCTAGCCCATCGAGTGAGAACAGCGTTTCAATCAACAGCGAACCCGTGAAAAACGCACCGACAAACGCGGCTGGAAAGCCCGTCACGATGGGAATCAAAGCATTGCGAAACACGTGTTTGTACAGCACCTGCCGCTCCGACAAGCCTTTGGCGCGCGCCGTGGTGACGTATTGTTTACGGATTTCCTCTAAAAAAGCGTTTTTGGTCAACATCGTCGTCACCGCAAAACTGCCCAACACCATCGCAGTGATGGGCAAGACGATGTGCCACAAATAATCGGTGATCTTCGCACCCCAACTCAGTGTTTCCCAATTGGCCGACGTCAGCCCGCGCAGTGGAAACCACTGCAGCTGACCGCCAAATATCACCAGCAGAGCCACACCCAGTACAAAGCCTGGAATGGCGTAGCCGAACAACACAATCAAAGTCGTGACAAAGTCAAACTTTGACCCTGCTCGTACGGCCTTGGCCACACCCAAGGGTACAGAGATAAGATAGCTGATGAAAAACGTCCACAAGCCCAAACTGATGGAAACAGGGAGTTTTTCTTTGATCAAATCCCACACCGGTTTGTGCTGAAAAAAACTTCGGCCCAAGTCAAAACTTAAATACGATTTGATCATCAGCCAAAAGCGTTCGGGCGCGGGTTTGTCAAAGCCGTACAAGATCTTAATCTCCGCCAGCCGTTTTTCGTCGATCCCTTTGCCGCCTCGGTAAACCGACTCGCCACTCGCACCCGTGGTCGATTTAGCCTCAGCCAAATACTGCTCGACCGGACCGCCCGGGACGAATTGGATCACCACAAACGTCAACAACAACACGCCAAAGAGTGTAGGAATCATCAACAAAAGTCGTTTAAGGATGTAGCTGAACATAACTATTTATTTGTAGCAGATTGTGCCCACCAGTTATTCAAGAGCCATGAATCGGCTTTGTAATACTTGGGCTCAACGGCTGGTTTCGCCAGTTTTCGCGGGTTGTAGGCCAAATTATGCTGCCCGCTGTACCACTGCGGCACCATGCTGTGGCTGTGGGCGATGACACGCTCGAAGGCACGGCAAGCGGGAATCAACGCCGCTTTGGTTTGCGAGGTCACCATGCGGTCAATCAAAGCATCAACAGCTTTACTTTTCAAACCCGCATAATTACCCGAGTCTTCAAGATCCGCCGCTTTGGAGCCAAACATGTCAGCATATTCCGCCCCAGGGTTGTTGGTACCGCCAAAAGCCAGGCTGACCATGTCAAAGTCAAATTTTTGCAAGCGCTGCTGGTACAAGGCAAAGTCAACGGCACGTAATTTCAAGGTGATGCCCAGTTTGGCTAAATTGCGCTGCCATGACGCCAGCGTGGCACTTTTCGATTCTTGGCTGTCCAAATACTCAATCTCCAGCGCCTCGCCTTTGGCATTTTTCAACACGCCGCCCTGCACGGTCCAGCCGGCTTGCGCCAATAAATCACGCGCTTTCACCAGATTAACACGCAAATTGTCTTTACCGTCAGCATTCGGTTGTATCGCCATAGCTCCAAACACGGCGCTTGGAATTTGCTGACGCAGCGGCTCAAGCAAAGCAATTTCTTCAGCGCTAGGCCAGCCTGAAGCGGCGCAGTCCGTGTTGCCAAACAAACCATTCACAGGTTTGTAAATACCGTAAAACAGCAAACGACTCATCCAATTGAAGTCATGCGCCAAAGCTATCGCTTGCCGTACCCGCACATCTTGAAATTTAGGCAAACGCGTGTTGAACACATAGCTTTGAAAACCGCTGGGCAAGCTGTGTTTGAAGACGCCTTTGGTTAAATCACCACTGTCAAAGCGCTTGCCGGTGGCACGGCGTGACCAGTCACCGGCGGAATAAAACTGCATGAAGTCAAACTCGCCCGCTTTGAGCCCTTCCAGCCGCGCCACATTGTCTTTGTAGATTTTGATGGTGATGCGCTCAAAGTTGCCGCTGCCGACGTTGACATTGATAGTTTCATTGGGTGCGTCGCCCCAGTATTTGGGGTCGCGCACATAGGTGATGTCTTTGCCATAATTTACCGGGCCAATTTTGTAACGGCCACTGCCAATGGGCATATCCGTCACCACTTTGTCGAAGGTTTTGCCCTTGCCCCACTCGCGGCTGAATATCGGCAAACCGCCCACGGTTAAAGGCAGCTCTCTGTTTTTGCGCTTGAAATAAAATTTCACGACCAACGGGCTGATGACTTCAGCACGTTCAACATCTTCAAGCAAGGCGCGGTAACCGGGCTGCACATATTTGCTGGTCAAGGTGTCAAAGGTGTATTTGACATCGTCTGCCAGCACCGGTTTGCCGTCGTGAAAGCGCGCATTTTGGCGCAATCTAAATGTGGCGCTCAAACCATCCGCCGGCACGTCAACGTCTTCAGCCAACAAGCCATAAGCTGTACCCAATTCATCCGCTGAGCCGACCAGCAAGCTTTCAAACAGCAAATCGCTCAAATACGCTGGCGATGTGCCTTTGATGTTGAAGGGGTTGTATTTGTCAAAGGTGGAAACACGCAAATTGCTCACCGCCACCAACTCGCCGCCTTTGGGCGCTTTGGGGTTCACGTAGTCAAAATGTGCAAATCCTGCCGGGTATTTGATATCACCCCATAAGGAATAAGCATGCGCGGCCCAAACCGGCGCAGCAAACCAACTGCTCAGAAGCACCAAAATCCACCATAAAGCTGATTGTTTTAACGCGTGAACCACCAAACACCCTTGCTGTTTTTGTTGATTTCGTGATTGCTGGTGGTTGTCTCGCCGCTGTCTTCGGCCAAATACAACACCTTGATGTGCAAGGCATCCCCAGCTTTGGCAGTTGCGGGTTTCAGCACCACACTGGTCACAGTTAAACAAGTGCTTTTGTTGAGAAGTTTGGTGCCCTGCATGGGCGGCACGAAGAATTTGAACGACACACCGGGAGCAGCCATGTTTTGCAATACAGCGCGCCACCGTCGTTGTATTGGCGAATACAGCTCAGGCGCTCGATAAAAGCACGCATTTTGGGCGTAGCTTGGTTGATGTTACCGGCGGCTTTCGGGTCGGTATTGCCTTCTTTGAACGCTTGGGCGATGCGCGCAATCTGTGCAGGCGAAATGCGGGCAAGCAGAGTCGCAACTTCCGTTTGCACAGGTGCGGGCTTGTCAATAATGACTTCGTTTTTGTCAAGGGCAGCTTCTTGGTTCACCGCTGATGGCGGCGCAACTGGCGGCGTGGCGACAACCCTAGGCACTCTGGCTTGCATGTTATTCGTGGGCACGGCACATCCGAATAGCTGAATCGACAAAATCGACGCAAAGCTGAGTTTTATGAGAAATTGGTTTTTCACGCCTGAATCGTAGCATTTTCAGCGACAATTCTGTTTAGCCAAGCAGATTACTTTTCAATTTATAACAAAAGCGAGTTCACTATGGGATTTTTAACGGGTAAAAAACTACTCATCACCGGCGTGTTGAGCAACCGCTCCATCGCCTACGGCATCGCCAAAGCCTGCCACCGCGAAGGCGCTGAGCTGGCTTTCAGCTACGTCGGCGAGCGTTTTAAAGACCGCATCACCGGTTTTGCGGCTGAATTTGACTCCAAGCTGATTTTTGACTGCGACGTCGGTAGCGACGACGCCATCGCCCATCTCGCGGCGGACCTGTCCGCCATCTGGCCACAATTTGACGGCTTTGTTCACAGCATCGGTTTTGCCCCTAAAGAGGCGCTGGAAGGCAACTTTTTGGACGGCCTGACCCGTGAAAACTACCGTATCGCCCACGACATCAGCGCCTACAGCTTCCCCGCCATGGCCAAAGCCCTGCTGCCGCATTTGCGCGACAAGTCATCCGTGTTGACGCTGTCCTACCTGGGCGCAGATCGTGCGGTGCCCAACTACAACACCATGGGCTTGGCCAAAGCGTCGCTGGAAGCGTCGGTGCGCTACTTGGCAGAAGCCATTGGCCGGCTACCAGATGGACGGGGCATGCGTGCCAACGGCATCAGCGCCGGCCCGATCAAAACATTGGCTGCCAGCGGCATCAAAGACTTTGGCAAGCTGCTGGGTACCGTCGCCGGCGCATCCCCCATCCGCCGCAACGTAACCATCGACGAAGTCGGCAACGCCGCCGCCTTCCTGCTGAGCGATTTGTCCAGCGGCATCACATCCGAGATCATGTACGTCGATGGCGGCTACAGCCAGGGCGTGGGTGTGACGGCGGATCAGATTTAAGGCTATTTTTAGCTTTAGGGAACACCTGCATAAGTCCGTTCGCATTGAGCTTGTCGAAATGCTTTCGTTATAAATCAATAACTTAGAGAAGGCTTCGACGGAGCCTGTCCTGAGCCCGTCGAAGGGCTCAGCCCGAACGGGAGGGGTTATGCAGAGCTTCCTTAGCCGGCGTAGTTATTGTTTAATATGCTATCAAATTTGTATCCGTTAGTTTTATGACGCACGGCACCGGCTTATTCAACCCTCATAAAAACTAATACAGCCACCTTACGCCAGATTCCCGCCAGTATTTGGGTTGCGCCAATCTTTGGACACGGTAGGCGCATTTCTTGGCCCTTTGTTGGCGGTTGGACTGATGCTCTTGTGGGCAAATGACTTTCGAGCGGTTTTCTGGGTCGCCGTCGTGCCGGGCATGCTGGCAGTTGCACTGCTGTTATTTGTTGTTCGTGAGCCAGATACCAAACTGGATGGGAAACAACGCATAGAACAAATCCGATCCGCCGTGAAAATCTGAAGCGCTTAGGCTCGCCCTATTGGTGGGTGGTGGGCGTTGACGCCAAGCATCACCCAGGCGGAGCGCGAGATTGCGTTGACAACATCGCTTACGTCTGCTTGATCTCACCGGCGCGGAAATTGCCTTAACCACTATCAACAGCAATGCGCTGGACTGTATAAGTAAGAGGTTAGATAGCAACCCACTTGCTTGTACAGTCCATTCTCCTCGTGTGATTGCGTTGTTTATGTTTAATTTTCGCAACACACAGGCCTAATGGCTGGTAAAAAGCCTGATTTGTATTGACTTACTGTATAAATGACCTCATTATTAGACTGTCTAAATAAGTTGATTGATTATACAGTCCAAATTACCATGCTAAACAGTCTGGAAGTTATTCAAGCCTCTGGCATTTCGCGCGCGACGTTAAACAATTACATCGCGCTTGGACTATTGCCAAGACCGCTGATCCGCAATCCGGGTGATGACTCGGGCACTCTGGACTTCCCACGCAACGGTTGACACATCCTGGCCTCAAATTGAGGCACGTTCAAATGCCTCAGGACTGATGCCGCCCAGATGACTATGGCGACGACTGCGATTGTAAAACCCTTCAATGTAGTCAAAG
>CANKRG010000030.1 GCA_947485165.1 Comamonadaceae bacterium | reverse complement strand
GGTGTAGAAAAAGTCGATCAGCATGGCAATTATTTTAAGGAGTAACTTAGCATCTAGGCTTATTGAGTGAATGCAGCAATTGTGCCTTCACCTCTGGCCATTCGCCGCTGCGCAGGCTGTACATCACGGTATCACGAATCGTGCCGTCACGACGCAGCGCATGGCCGCGGATGATGCCGTCTTTTTTGGCGCCTAGGCGCTCAATCGCAGCTTGGCTGGCAAAGTTGAAGTTGTCAGTGCGCCAGCCGACAACGTGGCAGCCCAAGGTTTCGAAAGCGTGCTGCATCATCAGCAATTTGCTGGTGGTGTTGACGTGGCTGCGTTGGCTGCTTTTGCCGTACCAGGTGTAGCCAAGCCAGTTTTGCCATCGGGCAGATTTTTAAGAACGGCTACCACGGGTGATTTGCTTAAGCCACTACAGGGTGTTCCGTTCACAATTTTTGCGGTTACTGTTGTGTCCGTGAGTTCAAGCGCACTGCATTTGCCGGTGTTGCCTGTAGCACCTCCGCTGCCGCACGAGGCGAGTAAGGCTAAGCAAAGAATGGCTAAAAACGAACGCATGGTAGTACGCAAAGTTTATTGATGAGTTTTTACGTTTAACGCAGTCGACGGGCAATTTTGAGGCCGACGCCACCGGCAATCAGCATCACCACCACGGCGATGATGCCAGCATTGCTGGTGTTGCCAGCGACAGCCATATTCAAGCCCAAAAGTGTGCCGACCCAGTAGCACAAGAATGCGCCAACTGCAAAACCGATAAAGTCGGTCAAACCCTCAAACAGCAGTTGTTTGAGCGTTTTCTCGCTGCCATCTTTGTTTTTAGCTGCCATAAATATGTCTGTGAATATGATTTAAATCAGCAACGGCTGTTAACGGTGACGGCTTTGCATGAACACCAGTTTTTCAAACAGGGTCACATCTTGCTCGTTCTTCAAGAGCGCACCTACCAGTGGCGGGATGGACACTTTGTCATCCTGGCTTTGCAGAGCTTCTAAACTGATGTCTTCTGCGACTAAGAGCTTGAGCCAGTCCAGCAGTTCGCTGGTAGAAGGTTTTTTCTTCAAGCCGGGCAGGTTGCGCACTTCGTAAAAAGTCTTCATCGCGGCGTTTAACAACTCTTTTTTCAGGCCGGGGAAATGCACATCGACAATTTGCTGCATCGTGGTCGCATCGGGAAACTTGATGTAATGAAAAAAGCAGCGGCGCAAAAATGCGTCTGGCAGCTCTTTTTCGTTGTTTGAAGTGATGAACACCAGCGGGCGGTGCTTGGCTTTGATGAGCTGGCGCGTCTCGTAGACGTAAAACTCCATGCGGTCGATTTCGCGCAACAGGTCGTTCGGAAACTCGATGTCGGCTTTGTCGATTTCATCGATCAATAGGGCAACCGGCTGGTCCGCCGTGAAAGCCTGCCACAGCACACCTTTGACGATGTAGTTGTTGATATCTTTGACCTTCTCGCTACCTTCAACGCCAGACAGCTGCGAGTCGCGCAGACGGCTCACGGCGTCGTATTCGTACAAGCCCTGCTGCGCTTTGGTGGTCGATTTGATGTGCCACTGCAAGAGCGGAATACCCAGTGTGGCGGCCACTTCTTCTGCCAGCATGGTTTTACCGGTGCCAGGCTCGCCTTTAACCAGCAGTGGCTTTTGCAGGGTGGCGGCGGCATTGACGGCGAGCATCAGGTCATCGGTGGCGACGTAGTTTTTGGAGCCTTGGAATTTCATGAAAAGTGTGTCCGAGTAGTCTGGTATATAAAAACTGTCAGGAAAGTGGCAATTGTCACGGATATAATGGAAAGTTGACGTTTCAAGGCAATTTCAAAAAATGCCTCGAAACCCGCTAGTCACCGATTATTCCACTAGATTGTGCTTGAAAAATGAACAAGTTGTTGAACTCAGTATCCGCATTTGCTGTCGCATCCGTGACGTTTATTGCAGCCTTTTCCGCATTGACCGCGCCATTGTCCGCTCAAGCGCAAGAAGTCAAGGGCGACGCCGCTGTTGGTAAAACCAAAGTTGCCATGTGCATTGGTTGCCACGGTATTGCAGGTTACCAAGCAAGTTTTCCTGAAATCCACAAAGTGCCTAAAATTTCTGGCCAAAACGCCAAATACATCGTCTCAGCTTTGAATGCCTACAAAAAAGGCGAACGTAACCACGCCAGCATGCGCGGCATTGCTGAAGCTTTGAGCGACCAAGACATGGCTGACATCTCCGCTTACTACAGCACGCACGGCGTTGTTGCAGGTGCAACTTTGGCAGACAAACCAAGCAAAACACCAAGTGCTGCTGTGGATGCGTTGTTGAAAAAGGGCGGCTGCGTAGCTTGCCACGGTGAAAACTTTGCAAAACCAATTGACCCAAGCTACCCCAAAATCGCGGGTCAACATGCTGACTACTTGTACGTCGCTTTGAAGGCTTATAAAACCGAAAAAAACCCAATGATTGGACGTTCCAACGGCGTGATGGCTGGCATGGCTAAGCTGTACTCCAACAATGAACTTAAAGAAATCTCTAAATACATTGGCTCATTGGATGGTGATTTGAAAACCGTTGAGCAAGCCAGTTTCCGCTAAACCAGTTAGTTGCCACATCAAAAAACCGCTAGAACTCTGTTTTAGCGGTTTTTGTGCTTATAGGGGTATAAATATGCCTCTAGACGACGTATTTATTGCCTATTTAGCTATTAAATTTATAGCGTTTTATCGTAATTCGGTTGCAATTTAGTTGCAAGCCGATGCCCTAAGCGCTGCGACAAGTCTTTCCCCAGCGCTTTCAAGGTCGTCGCAATTGCACCATTCAAACCCACATCAAACAGAGCACTCGGTCCAATCGCAGTCAGGCTCAAGACAATTTTCCCTGACTCGTCGAAAACTGGAGCAGCCAAGGCGCTGACGCCAGAGACGGATAGGTTCACGGCATCGCTGATGCCGTTTTGGCGTACTTTTTCAAGTATGTTGCTGAAATCTGCATCTAGGCTGGGCAATAGGGCGGGCGCGGTAGCTGCATGTCGAAGCTCGTAAGCGTGCTCCTCCTCTAGCGCCGCCAGCACGGCATCTTCAGGCAAATACGCAGCAAACAAGCGCCCAGACGCCGTGTTACGCAAGCTCATCACCGTGCCGTGGCGCATGGTGACATGGACCAGGTTAGGCGATTCTTCAATCCGCACTATCGTTGGGCCGCGGTTGCCCCACACGGCTAAAGCGACGGTGTGGCCGAGTTGCTTGGCCAAATCTGCCAAGAGCGGCGTGGCCAAACGCACGGGGTCAAACTGCTGCAAGCTGATCAACCCGAGCTGCATTGCCAATGGGCCCAAGCCGTAGTGACCGCTAACTTCGTCCTGCACAATCAAACCTAATTTGTTAAAGCTAACGAGGTATGGGTGCGCTTTGGCCGGCACCATACCCGCATCACGCGCCAAGTCTTTTAGCGGCATCGGGCTGCCGTGCTGCGCCAAAGCCAACAGGAGCTGACCGCCGACCTCCATGCTTTGGATGCCGCGTTGCCCCGCGTTCGGTTTTTGCAGGCTTGATTTTGGTTCTGAATTTGGCATGTTTTATTGATTTTGTAGAACTATACGACAAAAATTAAACATACACAAATTAGTTAGTTAAAATATATAAATCAACAAGAGGAACATCCATGAGCAACACAGAAGCCAAAACCATACCGAAAACATTTGCCAGTCAAGCCGATTTGGACGTCAAAAAAGTCAGTTTCGACAAACTCTCAGACAACGCCTACGCCTACACGGCCGAGGGTGACCCCAATACCGGCATCATCATTGGCGATGACGCAGTGATGGTGATTGACACGCAAGCCACGCCCGTGATGGCAGAAGATGTGATCCGCCGCATCCGCGAGGTGACCGACAAACCGATCAAATACGTGGTGCTTAGCCACTACCATGCCGTGCGCGTGCTGGGCGCGAGTGCCTACAAGCCCGAGCAAATTTTGTCCAGTCAAGATACGTATGACCTGATTGTCGAACGTGGCGAGCAGGACAAAGCCAGCGAGATTGGCCGTTTTCCACGTTTGTTCAATGCGGTGGAGTCCGTGCCCGATGGCATGACTTGGCCGACCATGACGTTCACCGGCAAGATGACTATCTGGCTGGGCAAATTGGAAGTGCAGTTGCTGCAATTGGGCCGTGGCCACACCAAGGGCGACACCGTGGCTTGGTTGCCACAGCAAAAAATCCTGTTCAGCGGTGATTTGGTCGAGTTTGGTGCGACACCGTATGCAGGTGACGCTTATTTCAAAGATTGGCCGACAACTTTAGACGCAATTGCTGCCTTGAAGCCCGAAAAACTCGTCCCAGGCCGTGGCGCAGCGTTGCAAACGCCAGCGCAAGTCGCGCAAGGTTTGACCGAAACGCGCGCGTTTGTGTCAGACGTCTACGCCAGCGTCCAAGCGGGTGCCAAAGCAGGTAAAGACCTGAACACCGTCTACAGCGAGACCATGAACCGATTGCGCCCAACCTATGGCCAGTGGGTGATTTTTGACCACTGCATGCCGTTTGACGTGACCCGTGCTTATGACGAAGCCACCAAATACACCGATCCACGTATCTGGACGGCTGAGCGCGATATCGAGATGTGGAAAGCTTTAGAGAATCAATAATCAGGATTCGTATATGAGCTTGCTACCTGTTGTCATCGTTGGTGCGGGGCCCGTTGGTCTGAGTTTGGCGATTGATCTTGCGCAACGTGGCCAAAGCGTTGTGCTGTTGAACAAAGGCAAGCTCACCGCAAGTGGTTCTAAGGCGATTTGCTTCTCAAAACGCAGCTTAGAGATTTTTGACCGCTTGGGTTGCGGCCAGCGCATGGTGGACAAAGGCGTGTCTTGGAACGTGGGCAAGGTGTTTTTAAAAGACAAGTCTTTGTACGGCTTTGACCTGTTGCCCGAGCCAGGCCATTCGCGACCTGCGTTCATCAACTTGCAGCAATATTATGTAGAAGCTTACTTGGCAGAGCGGGCTGCGGAATTGCCCAATATTGATATTCGTTGGTTAAATAAAGTCACAGCTATCAGCCAAACCGCCGATGGCACAACCTTGACGGTTGAAACGTCCGAAAGCAGCGATACCCTGCAAGCGCAGTATGTTGTGGCTTGCGACGGGTCGCGTTCTACTGTGCGGGAGTTGATGGGGTTGGAGACCACGGGCAGGGTGTTTCAGGACAGGTTTTTAATAGCAGATGTGAAGATGACCGCCGAGTTCCCCATCGAGCGCTGGTTTTGGTTCGACCCGCCGTTTCACCCAAACCAAAGTGTCTTGCTTCACAGCCAACCTGAAAATGTGTGGCGCATCGATTTTCAGTTGGGTTGGGATGCCGACCCCGAGGAAGAGAAGAAACCTGAAAAAATTATCCCCCGCGTCAAAGCCTTGCTGGCTTATGGGGCAAAAAATAAGGACAATGCGCCAGAGTTTGAGCTCGAATGGGCCAGCGTCTACACCTTTGCTTGCCAGCGCATGGCCAGCTTTCGCCATGGTCGCGTGTTGTTTGCGGGAGATTCTGCCCACGGCGTGTCGCCCTTTGGCGCAAGGGGCGCGAACTCGGGCATTCAGGATGCGGAAAATTTGGCGTGGAAGCTGGATGCCGTGCTACGCGGCCAAGCGCCCGAGACTTTGCTGAACAGCTACGCCAGCGAGCGTGAATATGCGGCTGATGAAAATATCCGAAATTCCACCCGTGCGACAGACTTCATCACCCCCAAAAGCGCCATCAGCCGCGTGTTTAGAGACGCCGTGCTGGACTTGGCTAAGGATTACCCGTTTGCACGTACTTTGGTGAACAGTGGGCGTTTGTCAGTACCTGCAACTTTGCACAGTTCTGCATTGAATACGCCAGACGGCGATGAGTTTGCAGGGCGCATGGTGCCCGGCAGCGTGGCGCTGGATGCACCTGTGCAATTGCCAGATGGCGGCGCGTCGTGGTTGCTATCGCAATTGGGGGCTGACTTTTCGTTGATGGTCTATGGCGCTGATGTTAACCTTGACGCACCGTGCCACGTGATGCATATTCAACCGAAAAATGCTGCAAACTTAGCTCAAGCAAATGTGTTGATCGACCGCGATGGTTTGATCTCCAAGCGCTATGACTTGCAGCCTGGCACGGCTTATCTGTTGCGCCCAGACCAGCATGTTTGCGCACGCTGGCGGCAGCTCACGCCAGTAAAATTGCAGACAGCGCTCGACTTGGCGTTGTCAAAACATGGAAAGCATTGAAATAAGCGGTATGTCACTCATCACAACCCCAAATTTAAGCGCGCCAGATGACTTCTATGAGGCGTTGATCAACGCGCATCAAGGCTTATCGCTAGAAGAAAGCCAAGCTTTTAACGCACGCTTGGTGCTTCTTCTGGCGAACCACATCGGTGCTTTGCCTGTTTTGCAGGAAGCTTTGCTGGCGGCTAGAAAAATGGAAGGCCTATAAACCACCATGACAAAACAACAAACATCTAGCTTGGATTACCTTAGCGGATTTGGCAACGAATTCGCCACCGAAGCCGTGCCCGGTGCGTTACCGCAAGGGCGCAACAGCCCGCAACGCGCACCGCATGGTTTGTATGCCGAGTTGATTTCAGGCACAGCCTTCACCGCCCCGCGCGCTGAAAACCGACGTACTTGGATGTACCGCCGCCTGCCGTCGGTGGTGGTGGGCGGCTACAAGCCCTACGCACAAGCCTACTGGTGCACGGGTGCGGCGCAGGGCATAACCACGCCGCCTGACCCGATGCGCTGGCGTCCGGTTGCTATTCCCGCCGAGCCGACCGATTTTGTCGATGGCCTGCGCACTCTGGTTGCCAATGGCGATGCGGATGCGCAAACGGGTATGGCGGCGCATGTGTATGTGGCCAATCGGTCTATGGAGCAGCGCGCTTGCGTCAATGCCGATGGTGAAATGCTCATCGTGCCGCAGCAAGGTCGCTTGCTAGTCACCACTGAAATGGGTGTTTTGGCGGTAAAACCCGGTGAAGTCGCCTTGCTGCCGCGTGGCGTTGCTTTCAAAGTTGCATTACTGGATGGCATGGCTCGTGGCTACGTCTGCGAAAACTATGGCGCACATTTCAGATTACCTGAACTGGGTCCGATTGGCTCGAATGGCTTGGCCAATGCGCGGGATTTCAAAACACCAGTGGCTGCGTTTGAAGCCTCGACAGGTACCTGCGAAATCATCAAAAAATACGGCGGTAGCTTGTGGTCGGCGCAGATGCCGCATTCGCCCTTTAACGTGGTGGCTTGGCATGGTAATTTGGCACCGTTCAAATATGACACAGCCAATTTCATGACCATAGGCTCCATCAGCTTTGACCACCCAGACCCATCCATTTTCACCGTGCTGACCTCGCCGACCGACACGTCGGGCACAGCCAATTGCGATTTCGTTATCTTCCCGCCACGATGGCTGGTGGCGGAGGACACCTTCAGACCACCGTGGTATCACCGCAACCTGATGAGCGAATTCATGGGTTTGGTGAAGGGTCAGTACGATGCCAAAGAGGAGGGCTTTGTGCCCGGTGGTGCGTCGCTGCACAACTGCATGGTGCCACATGGGCCAGATTCAGACGCCTTTACCAAAGCCAGTAACGCTGATTTGAAGCCGCAGAAACTGGACAACACTTTGGCTTTTATGTTTGAAAGCCGCTATCGCTTCGTACCGACTGCGTTTGCCATGAACAGTGATGGAAAAGGAAATTTGTTGGATAAAAATTATGCGAATTGTTGGTCGGGCTTAAAAGATCAGTTCCAGTAAATTTTGTACCACTTGGTACATATTTCAATTAAGATAGGCAAAAATAGCACAACAATCCAAAAAAGCATATGAATAACTTAAATCGTGAAGCTATCCAAGAAGGTGCCAACCCACTTGGTATGGAAGGCATTGAGTTCATCGAATACGCAACTGCCAAGCCGCAGCAGCTGGGTCAAATCTTAGAAACCATGGGTTTTCGCCCCATTGCACGGCACCGTTCACGTGAAGTGCTGTTGTATCGCCAAGGCGATATCAACGTCATCGTCAATGCGCATGAAAAGTTAAACGATAAGCCTGTCATTGTGGCTATTGCTTTACGCGTCCGTGATGCTTCAGCCGCTTACAAGCGTGCTTTAGAGCGCGGTGCGTGGGCGATACCTACCAATGTTGAAGTGATGGAGTTGAACATTCCTGCTGTTCACGGCGTGGGCGAGAGTCGGATTTATTTTGTGGATCGCTACAAAGAATTCTCTATTTACGATGTTGATTTCACACCCATTCCCACGGTAGACCAGCATCCACCTGCGGTTGCCGGCTTGCATTTCTTTGGTATTGTTCAATACATCGGCAACGACCGTACCGAAGATTGGACCGAGTTTTACCGTGAGTTGTTTGGTTTTAGCGAGTTAAACGCTGGGCAGCACTTTGGTATCTTGACCAAAGGCCGTATTTTGCGCAGCCCGTGCGCAGCGCCAAACCATTTCTATGTGCAATTGATTGAACCAGAACTTGGCGTTTTGGATGTCAAAGACGATGAATGCTTGCAACGCATGGGTTTGGGCACGCCAAATGTTGCTACAACCGTTGATCTGCTTTTAAAAGCGGGCGTTGAGTTTTTGGTGTCCAAAGACCCCGATGATAAAAACAAAGGCGCATTGACCAGAACACAAATGGGCAGCGTGACGTTTGAGCTGGTGCACGACGACCGTGCAGCTTCCTGAGAGAATCAGACGCCATGAGCCAATTTGTAGGAAACATTGATGATTTTGGGATGGACACCATCTCATTTGCTGGCCCGCTCGAAGCCAAACTAAAAGCCACCCGCGAAGCCGGATTCAGCCAAATCATGCTGGCTGCACGTGATTTGGTAGGCCATGCAGGCGGTTGGCAAGCGGCCGTAGCGGCTGTCAAAGCCAGCGGGCTGCGGGTGACAGGCTTTCAGGTGCTGCGCGATTTTGAAGGCTTGTCCGGCCACTTGCACGAGTACAAAATCGACATCGCCAAGTCCATGCTGGAAATGTGCCATGCGCTTGATTGCGGCGTCATGTTGATGTGCTCCAGCACCTCCACACATGCGACCTCAGACACCGAAGCCTTGGTCAAAGATTTGCGTAAGTTGGCGATGTTGGCTATCCCGATGAACATCAAAATCGCTTACGAAGCATTGTCTTGGGGGCGCACCATCAACGAGTTCCCACAAGCATGGGACTTGGTTTGCAAAGCCGATATGCCCAATTTGGGTTTGGGTTTCGATTCATTCCACATGTTTGCGACCAACACCCCATTGGAAGACCTGGAAATGCTAGACCCCAGCAAGATTTTCTTGGTGCAACTGGCAGATTTCATGTGGACCGAAATCAAAACCGTAGAAGAGCGCATCACCACCGCCCGCCATTTCCGCGTTTTCCCAGGTGAAGGCGTTCACAGCGAAGCCTTGGCCACGCTGACATTGAAACTGCACGAACTGGGCTACCGTGGCGACTACAGCTTTGAAGTTTTCAACGACGACTACCAGCAAATGCCTCTAGAAAGCGTCGCCAAACGCGCCAGACAATCGGCGCTGTGGTTGAGCGAAGGGGTTTTGCGCCGATCTGTGCCGTTGCCGAATCAGATCAGGTTGAAGCGGTAAATCAAGCGTGAATCAAGGGTAAATCCTAGTCTAAAAAGCCTGTTGTTCATTTAAACTTTAGAAATGAACGAACTAGTACATTCAGCCAAAAAGTTAAAACCTGCTGCTAAACAAGTTGTTAAAAGTGATTCTAAAATTGCTATTAAAAATATAGCTACTCAGGCAATAAATACGCCGGCTAATAGTGAAAAAATTACTCGTACCAATGATCCAGCACGGACCATGGCGGGGATTTTGGAGGTGGCGACCGCGGAGTTTGCAGCCAAGGGTTTGAGCGGGGCGCGGATTGACGAAATTGCGGCCATCACCCAAACCAGCAAGCGCATGATCTACTACTATTTTGAGAGTAAAGAGGGCTTGTATATTGCGGTGTTGGAGGGGGCGTATCGTCGTATTCGGCAGATTGAGCAGCTGCTGCATTTAGAAGACTTAGGCCCTGAAGCGGCGCTGCGAAAATTGGTCGGCTTCACGGTGGACTACCAGTGGAACAACCCCGATTTTGTGCGCTTGGTAATGAATGAAAACATCCACCGGGGCGAGTTTTTGGCACAAAGTAAAACGATTCAGGGTTTGAATATTCCCGTGGTTCACGCTGTCCAGCAGGTCTATGAACGGGGTGTGGAACAGGGCGTCTTTAGGCCAAATTTGGAACCGCTGGATTTGCACATGACCATATCGGCATTGAGCTTTTTCAATGTGTCCAACCACCACACGTTTTCTTTGATTTTTAAGCACTCTTTGGAGAATGCAGTCAATTTTCAAGCCAGACGCGACAGCATCATTGAGACGATGGTGCGTTATGTACGTTTGTAGGTTCTATGTTTTGGTTATGCGCATTTAAACATAAGAGCTATGCTGATATTCACTAAATAGATAAGGGTTTGTACTGTTTCATTAAAACTAACCAGTTAGTACATTATAGATATTACTGGAATTAGGAGGCTTCTCATGGTTCAATCTTGGCTTGACAAGTACTGTCGGCTTTTAACCGCGTTGATGGTCGCGGCGCTGGCGATGATGGTGGTGTTGGTGTTTGCCAATGTCGTGTTGCGATACGTTTTCAATTCAGGCATCACCTTGTCTGAAGAGTTGTCGCGCTGGCTGTTTGTATGGCTCACGTTTATGGGCGCTATCGTCGCTATGCATGAGGGCGCGCATCTGGGGACGGACATGTTGGTGTCGCGCATGTCTGTGCGCGGTAAAAAGGCCTGTTTGGTGCTCGGCCATGTGCTGATGTTGTACATCTGCTGGATGCTGTTCAAAGGCTCGTTGGACCAAGTCAAAATTAACTGGGATTCCACCAGTGCTGTGATGGAAGTATCACAAGCCTTTTTCTACAGTTCTGGCGTGGTGTGCGCTGCCTCTGGCGCGGTGATTTTGTTGAACCATTTGTGGCGTTTGCTAAGAGGCGAGCTGTCTGAGACTGAGTTGATCGGCATCCGGGAGTCCGAAGAGGAGCCTGTCGATTTACCAAAGCCAGTTCAATAAGCCAAACTAGGAAATACCATGACTATTATCGTTTTCTTAGGCTCGCTGTTGGCTTCTATGGCGTTAGGTATTCCTATTGCTTTTTCACTGCTGATTTGTGGTGCGGCTTTGATGTTCCACATGAATATGATGGATGCGCAAATTTTGGCGCAAAACATCATGGAAGGTGCCAACAGCTTTCCGTTATTAGCCGTGCCATTCTTTATGCTGGCGGGTGAAATCATGAATACAGGCGGGCTGTCGCGCCGTATTGTGGACTTCGCGATGGCTTTGGTCGGGCATATCCGTGGCGGCTTGGGCTATGTGACGATTTTGGCGGCCTGTATTTTGTCGGCGTTGTCTGGCTCGGCAGTTGCTGATGCAGCGGCACTGACGGCATTGCTGCTGCCGATGATGGTCAAAGCGGGCCATGACAAGGCACGCAGTGGTGGCTTGATTGCCGCTTGCGGCGTGATTGGCCCCATCATTCCACCATCGATTGGTTTTGTGATTTTTGGCGTGGCGGGCGGTGTGTCTATCACAAAGCTGTTTTTAGCGGGTATCTTCCCAGGCATCTTGCTGGCAGCCGGCTTGTGGGTCACTTGGTGGTGGTTGACGCGAAAAGAAGACCTTGAGCCTCCAGCACGCCGATCTAAAGGTGAAGTGTGGGCGGCGTTTAAAAGCGCCGGCTGGGCGTTGACCTTGCCATTGATTATTTTGGTCGGTTTGCGTCTGGGTGTGTTCACGCCGACCGAAGCAGCCGTGGTTGCAGCCGTTTTCGCGTTGTTTGTGGCGAGTGTGATTTACAAAGAGCTGAAATTCAGCCAGCTGTATGAGGTTTTCGCAGCAGCGGCAAAAACCACTGCTGTGGTGATGTTTTTGGTGGCGGCGGCGATGGTGTCTGCTTGGTTGATTACCGTAGCGCAATTGCCTGACCAGATCGTTAGCTTGCTGCAGCCGCTGCTGGACAGCCCTAAGCTGCTGATGTTTGCCATCATGTTGTTGGTGATGGTGGTGGGTACGGCCATGGACATGACACCTACCATTCTGATTTTGACACCTGTGCTGATGCCACTGGTCAAAGCGGCAGGCATTGACCCCGTTTACTTTGGCGTGATGTTCATCATCAATAACTCCATCGGTTTGGTGACGCCGCCCGTAGGAACGGTGTTGAATGTGGTGGCTGGCGTAGGCCGCATGAAAATGGACGAGGTGACGCGTGGTGTGATGCCGTTCATGATCGTGCAGTTTTTGGTGATGTTTTTGATGGTCTTGTTCCCTGACTTGGTTATGGTTCCGGCCAAGTTGTTGTATCGGTAGGCTGTATCGAAAAAACTCAAAAAAGTAGGTTTCTGTCGTCCTAATGCATCAATGCTGCGTTAGGACTTTAACAAAGCAAATGAGTTAGTACGCCATTTGCTAAGTTTGTTTTTAAAGCGTGCTGTGTTAATTTTCAATAACCTGTGGAGACCTTATGAAACGTCTATTTGTTAAATCTTTGTTGGCTGTTGCAGCCATGGCTACTGTTGGTATGGTGAGCGCGCAAGAGCGCGTGCTCAAGTTCGGTTTGAGTGGTCCAGAAGGTCACCCAGCTGTTGTAGGAATGAAGCAATTTGCTGAATCGGTTGCTTCAAAATCTGGCGGCAAGATGAAGGTTCAGTTGTTCCTCAACTCAACATTGGGCACCGACCAAGCAGTTATTTCTTCTATCAAAGGCGGCACAGTGGACATGGCTGTGATGAACAGCGGTATCTTGGCTTCAGAAGCCAAAGAACTCGCTATTTTCGACTTCCCATTCTTGTTTGCTAACGAAAAAGAGTCTGACGCGATTGTTGACGGCCCTGTTGGCAAAAAAATGCACGGTTTGCTTGAAGCTAAAGGTTTGATCGGTTTGTCATACTGGGAATTGGGCTATCGCCACATCACCAACAGCAAGCGCGCTTTGAACAAAGTTGAAGACATCGAAGGCTTGAAACTGCGCGTGATTCCTAACCCAATCAACGTGGCTTGGGTCAAGGCTTTGGGCGCTAACCCAACACCTATGCCTTTCGCTGAAGTGTATGCAGGCTTGGACCAAAAAGCGATTGATGGACAAGAAAATCCAGTTTCTGTGATTGCTTCCAACAAGTTTTGGGAAGTTCAAAAGTTCATGGCGTTGACCAACCACCAGTACAACCCACAGTCTGTGATTTTCAGCAAAAAAGTTTGGGACACCTTGACACCAGCTGAGAAGAAAATCATCGATGATTCTGCTGACGAAGCTGCTAAAGGCCAACGTGCTGCTTCACGCGCTGCTGTTTCTGCCAACTTGGAATTGCTGAAGAAAAACGGTATGACCGTGACGACGTTCGCTCCAGCTGAAGTAGCTAAATTGCGCGACAAAATGAAGCCAGTGATTACACAGTTCAGCGCCAACGTTGGCGAAGCAACTGTCAATGAAATGATGGCTGAATTGGCTAAATTGCGTAAGTAATCAAGCTCAGGGTGCAGATGACTTTTATTAAAAGGTATCTGCGCTTTATATTTAGTAAGTTGGTTTGTGAATGATTAAGATTCGAATTGCCGTTGCTGGTGCAGGCTTGATTGGCCAAGCACACATCAAAGTTTTGGGGGCTAGCCCAAGCTGCATGCTGTCGGCTATTGTTGATCCATCGCCTGCTGCTATGAAACTTGCCGCAAAAGAAGGTGTGCCACTTTATAAAACCATAGATGAATTGCTGTTGACGAATCGCCCTGACGGTTTGATTCTGGCAACACCCAATCAATGGCATGTATCGCAAGCGCTGCAATGCATGGAAGCCAAGCTTCCGATTCTTTTAGAAAAACCTATCGCCACGACTGTGGCTGAAGGTGAAGAAATTGTTGCGATGGTGGCCGCAACGGGAGCCAAGGTTCTTATCGGACATCACCGCGCGCACAGCCCCATCATGGCCAAGGCCAAAGAGGTGGTTGATTCTGGCAAGTTGGGAAAACTTGTCGCTTTCACGGGTAGTGCGACATTTTTTAAACCCGATCATTATTTCACCGATGCGCCTTGGCGAAAAGAAGAGGGCGCGGGCCCTATCCTTATCAACATGATTCATGAAATACACAATATGCGCATGTTGTGTGGAGAAATCGTCGCGGTGCAGGCATTTGCCAGTAATGCAACACGAAGGTTTCCCGTGGAGGATACCGCAGCCATCAATTTGCGTTTTGCAAACGGCATGCTTGGCACCTTTATGTTGTCAGACACCGCTGCCAGCGCATGCAGCTGGGAACAAACTTCACAAGAAAACAAGTCTTATGCGAGTTATGCTGGCGAAGATTGCTATGTGATATCGGGCAACAATGGCACCTTGTCAGTACCCACCATGCGTTTGAAAACCTATCCACGTCCAGAAGACCGATCATGGTGGAAGGCTTTTGATGAAAGCGTGGTTCGTTTGGTTCAAGATGATCCACTGAAGCACCAAATGGAGCATTTTGGTGCTGTGATTCTTGGAAATGCTGTGCCGCTCGTCAGCGCACAAGATGGCTTGCAAAATCTACGCATTGTTGAGGCAATTGTTGAGGCTGCTAAAACAGGTCATATCATTGAGCTCATCACTCACTAAATTTTTATTATTTAAAGAAAGAAAATCATGAAATTTCTCATGCTGCATGGCATCAACCACAATATGTTTGGCAAACGTGATCCTAAGCAATATGGCACGATTACCTTAGATGAAATTAACGCATCGTTGACGTCTTTGGGAAAAGAATTAGGCGTGGAAGTTGAGCACTTTCAAACCAACCATGAAGGTGACATGTGCGAACGCATTCATCAAGCTTATCGCGATGGCGTCGCTGGCGTGATGATCAACGCGGGGGCGTGGACGCATTACAGCTATGGCATACGCGATGCTTTGGCGATTTTGACTTGCCCCGTGGTTGAAGCCCATATGAGCAATATTCATGCGCGTGAAGAGTTTCGCCATAAATCAGTATTTGTAGAAATCATCAAAGGTCAAATCAGCGGCTTTGGTGTGGATAGCTATTTGTTGGCGTTGCGCGCAGCTGTCTCTGCGGCAAAGGCGGGTAAATAATGGCTGGAGGTGTCATTAACGGTCATACAGAACTGATAGCGCACATCGGATACCCAACACACAGCTTCAAAGCGCCTATGATTTATAACCCTTGGTTTGACAAGGCAGATGTTAACGCGCGTGTGATTCCCATGGGTTGTAAGCCTGAAGACTTTCCAGCCTTTTTGAAGCTGGTGTTCAAGCTCAGCAATATACGCGGCGCCTTGATCACGATGCCGCATAAGGTGACAACGATTGGCTTGTTAGACGAGGTATTTCCAACCGCTGCGATTGCTGGCGCATGCAATGCAGTTCGACTCGGTCCCAATGGCCAACTTCAAGGCGATATGTTTGATGGCGAGGGCTTTGTGCGTGGTGTGCTACGCAAAGGTGTGAAGCTATCAGGTGCGTCTGCCTTGGTCGTTGGGTGTGGGGGTGTTGGGTCGGCCATTGCGGCATCATTAGCCGCTGCAGGTGTTGCGAAGCTTGGCTTGTTTGATGTGAATCAAGCATCCGTAGACGGGCTGGGTGATCGTTTGAAAAAGCACTACCCGAACTTGCAAGTGACGACGGATTCCAAAGATCCTGAGGGTTATGACGTTGTGGTGAACGCAACACCACTTGGCATGAATGCAGGTGACCCTATGCCAATGGATGTGTCTCGCATAGCATCAACCACTTTTGTGGGCGAAGTTGTGATGAAAACGGAAATGACCGCGTTTTTGGCCGTAGCGGCAGAGCGCGGTTGCCGCGTGCAGATTGGCAGCGACATGCTGTTTGAGCAAATTCCAGCTTACCTTGAGTTTTTTGGCATGCCCAGTACAACGCCTGAACAGTTGCGCTCATTGGCAACGCTCAATTATTTCTAAAGATACGCCTGATTTTTCAAAAAATTAGTCTTTGGTAGCCCTGCGTTGAACCGCTTCAACATAAGCTTGCCCGTCGGGTGCTTGCTTGTTTTGTTGGGCGTCCCAAATCATTTGACCTAGGCATTCCATCACCACGTGGTGGGCATCGTGCAAGGAATCGAGTCTGGCGGTCAGCAGTTCGACCGCTTGCCTGATGCCCCGTGGCTGGTCAATCGAGCATTGCTCGGTGATGGTTAAATGCATGGACAGATGCAAAAACGGGTTGGTTTTGCCATCGTCGGTGGTGATGACTTGGTTTAGACTCAGCAGTGCAGCATCTAGATCTTTTAAATCTGCATGATATTCTGGGTGTTCATCAATCCATAAACTTGCTATGGTTTCAATAGCTTCTAAATCAGTATTATTGTTGGCTTTGGCGTAAACATCGCAAAAAAAACGCCTGACTTCAGCTTGTGTGGGTTGATACAACATGCGTCAATTTTAAATGACTAATCAATACGAATAATTAAACGAATAAACAATCGCATGATATTTCCGTTAATAACTGACCCATTTTTTTACGCAGTTGCCATCCCCGCCGTTCTGCTGCTAGGTATCAGTAAAAGCGGCTTTGGCGCCGGCTTTGGCTCGCTGGCAGTGCCCATGATGGCGGTGGTAGTTACCGTGCCACAAGCTGCGGCCATATTGATGCCGGTTTTGTTGCTGATGGATTTGCTCGGGATCTCTGCGTTTCGCAAACATTTCGATAAAAAATTGTTGAAATTTTTATTGCCTTTCGCCTTGCTGGGGACATTGGTCGGCACTTTGTTGTTTAAGGTATTGAACCCACAAACGGTTGCGGGTGTTGTTGGTGTTTTTACCTTGCTGTTTCTAGCGCAAAGGTTGTTGTTTCCACCCAGGCCTGACAGTGCACCCCCGCCGCGATGGTTGGGCGCTATCCTGACCGCAGCTGCCGGCTTCACAAGTTTCATAGCGCATGCAGGTGGGCCACCCCTTAACGCTTATCTGATTCCTTTGAAGCTTAAGCCATTGGTGTTTGCTGCAACGGTGTCGTACCTGTTCTTCTTCATTAATTTATCGAAGTGGATTCCCTATGCATGGTTAGGCTTGCTTGATATGCGTAACTTTGCCACGTCCTTGGTTTTGTTGCCTTTAGCGCCTATGGGTGTTTGGCTTGGTGTGCGTATCGCCAAACGCATCAATCCAGATCTGTTTTATAAACTGCTCTACACAGGTATGTTTTTAACGGGTTGCAAGCTGGTCTGGGATGGTTTTAAGTAATTTACGGTAACGTGTAAAAATCACAAAACCCTTTTGGCCGCCAAAATAGCCAATGATGCTACCCAGACCTAGCGCTTTGGAGACAGGCACAGCAATAACCGCTGCACCCAGGTAGATTAAACTGTTGATCAGCCAAGACGGGGCGTGTTCCATATCGGGTGTTTCGTTTTTAGTGCATCTTTATCCATAAGTATATGGATAGATGGTCTGGGCTCAACAATATTTATTCTTAACTGCGAGTGGTTTATCCATGAAAACATTTCAAACTTTGGCAGAACTAGCCGCTTGTGTGGGCCAGGATGTAGCGGTGAGCGATTGGCTGACGGTCACTCAGGAGCAAATCAACCAGTTTGCCGAAGCCACGGGTGACCGCCAATGGATCCACATTGACCCTGAGCGCGCCAAAGCAGGTCCGTTTGGTGCGCCCATTGCGCATGGATTTTTGACCCTGTCGTTGTTGCCCCAGTTTTTTGCGACCGCCTTGCATGTGGCGCAAACCCGCATGGGTGTGAACTATGGCTTGAACAAAGTGCGTTTTATGTCGCCAGTACCTGTGGGCAGCGCTTTGCGCGCGCGTTTGTTTTTGCTGGCCGCAGAGCCAATTGACAACAACGGCATGCAGATGACTTGGGATGTGACGATTGAACGCGAAGGCGTGACTAAACCCGTCTGCGTGGCGCAATCTATGTCGCGCAGTTACCCTTAAGTTTCTAGATTAAACCTTGGGTGACTGGAATTGATGGGCTTCAGAAAATCCATTTTGCCGCCAAGCCTCATACACCGTGACGGCGACAGCGTTTGATAAGTTTA
Source organism: Comamonadaceae bacterium (assembly GCA_947485165.1). Taxonomy (GTDB): domain Bacteria; phylum Pseudomonadota; class Gammaproteobacteria; order Burkholderiales; family Burkholderiaceae_C; genus Aalborgiella. The sequence goes on along the minus strand of CANKRG010000030.1, from coordinate 7,306 downwards.
AACTGCGCTGGTTCGGCAACATGGGCAATTTGATGCGTTGCTCTGGCAGAAAAGATTCACGCAATGCAGGCGCAAGCCCTTGTGTTTCAGAGCCAAATACCAAATAATCGCCCGCGACAAATTGTGCTGCGTGCACCAAGCGTGTGCCTTTGGTGGTCAGCGCAAACATGTGCTCTGGCGCTGGTTGTTGGTCATCCAAAAACGCTTGCCAGCTGGCGTGTCGCTTCAATTCGGCGTATTCGTGGTAGTCCAAACCCGCGCGGCGCATGTGCTTGTCATCCATGGAGAAGCCCAAGGGTTCGATCAAATGCAAATGGCAGCCGGTGTTGGCGGCAAGGCGAATGATGTTGCCCGTGTTGGGCGGAATTTCGGGTTGAACCAAGACGATATTAAACATGCGCTTATTGTCTAGGGAAAAGCGGTTTATTCCTCGGTTCGCGCAAAAACTATCGCCGTTATGTGCGCCGCCCCCGCTTGGCGCAATGAAGCTGCCGCAGCAGACAGCGTAGCCCCGCTGGTCATCACGTCATCAACCAAAACAATGCGCTTGCCTTGTAATTCCTGCGTTCTGAGCGGCTCTACGGCAAATGCTGCCTTGACATTCTTCAAACGCTCTGAGCGACTCAATGTGCTTTGTGTCAGCGTGTCTTTGATTCGTAGCAATAAATGCGCATCTGTATTCTCACTGCTCAGATGCTTGCAAAGTTCCAAAGCTTGGTTGTAGCCACGGTGCTGAAGCCTGGCTGTGGACAATGGCACAGGTATCAATAGATCGGCGCGGTCTACAGCGTGTTCTATCGAAGACGTACTGTTCAAAAGCAGCGAAAAAACCTTTGCCCAAGCGGGGTTGTTGCCAAATTTGTAACTGGCAATACAGTTGTTCCATGGGAACTCGTATGAAACGGCAGCCAAGCATTCGTCCCAAGGCGGTGGTTTGACGATGCATGCGCCGCAGCGCTTGATGTCAGCTGAAATGCCGGCCTTCAAGGCAAGTGCGCAGCCCGTGCAGCGCCGTACAGGCTGGGCGAAACGTGTCACACAAGGCTCGCAAACCAAGCCATTGCTAGGCCAAGCCATGCAAACAGAGCATTGGCTGGGAACATGGTTCAATAGCCGTTCAGAGAAAGGGTGCAGGCGCTTTTTGAAAGTAGCATTGGATAAATGACTGAACAAAGATCGAAACATAGACTACCAATATACTCTGTACATCACATAAAAGTGCTTAGTTAGCTGATTAGGTATTAAATTTACGCCATGTCCACACAGCGACCACCCACCATCTCGCCCAGCGCCGCAGCGCATTGGCAGCGCATTGCACCTGCAGCTACGCCGTGGCTGCATGAAGAAGTAGCCAGCCGCATGATTGATCGATTGCAATGGATCAATTTGCAGCCCAAATCTTGGACGCACTGGGGCGCTGTGCGCGGCGGGCAGCAGGCACATGTGGCATTGCTTGGAAAGTATCCTAAATCAGTGTGTTTTATGCCACTAGCCGACGAATTTATTGCCGATGAAGCTATTAAAAATATAGCAAAAAATGCAGATGAAGGTAACAAGTGGAAGCTACCTAGCTTGTCCAATTTGTTTAAAAAAAAGCCTAAAGTAAATTATTCATCACCCGTCGATGGCACGGTTGATATGCTGTGGGCGAATATGCACTTGCACAACGCGCTTGACCCTCAAATCTTGATCGCGCATTGGCACAAAGCCTTGGCGACAGACGGATTTTTGATGTTCTCGTGCCTAGGGCCAGACACCTTGCGCGAATTGCGTGGCATGTACGAACAACTGGGCTTGCCAATGCCTAGCCACCAATTTACCGATATGCACGATTGGGGTGATATGCTGGTGCAAGCTGGCTTTGCCGAACCGGTGATGGACATGGAGCGGATTGTGCTGACTTACGAAACACCAAAAAAATTGCTGCAAGATTTGCGCGAATTAGGCCGGAATTTGCACCCAGACCGCTTTCCCGCTCTGCGGGGCAAAGCGTGGAAAACGAAGCTGGAAGGCGCCTTGGTCGAACATTTAGCCGATCCAGCTGAGGGTGGCAGGTTAAAACTAACATTTGAAGTGATTTATGGTCATGCTATGAAGCCGAAACCGCGCGTCAAACTCAGTGAACACAGCGCGGTGTCGCTGCAGGATATGCGGGAGATGTTGCAGGGTAGCCGAGGACGCTAGTCTATTTTTTTAAACAAGAAAAAAGCCTGCAAGTCTTTCGGCTTGCAGGCTTTTGCTTTAACGCCCACCTAGATGGGACGTTAAACAAGTCATTTACTTGGCGCGAACGGTGCGTGCCTTGGCCATATCGCGTGGCACAAACACTTTACCGCCATTGCCTGGTTTTGCAGCTGGCTTGGCAAACGTTGGCTTGGCGAAGCCAGGCTTTGCGAAAGCTGGTTTACGGTCGGCAAAGTCGCCGCGCGGAGCGAAGTCACCACGCGGGGCGAAATCATTGCGCTCACCGCGAGGTGCGAAATCACCACGTGGAGCAAACTCTTTGCGAGGTGCAAAGTCGCCGCGAGGCGCTGAGTCACCACGTGGGGCAAAATCTTTACGTGGCGCGAAGTCACCGCGAGGTGCGAAATCACCACGCGCAGGGAAACCACCACCGCTGCTGTTGCGGTCGTTGAAGCCACCTTTGCGAACGTAGCTGTCTGGAGCACGTGCGTTGTCAGAAGGGCGACCTGCGAAGCGATCACCGAAACGGTCGCCTTGCGGAGCACCGAAACCACCACCTTGAGGCGCTCGGTCAGCAAAACCACCGCGATCACCACCAAAGTTGCCGCCACGGTCGCCACCGAAGCCACCACGGCTAGGGGCAAACTTACGGTCACGGCCAGCGCCGCCACCATTGCCACCACCAAAACCACCACGATCTGGGCCGCCGAAGTTACCAGGGCGTGACTCAGGGAAGCGTTGTTTTGGCTCTAAGCCAGGAATCACTTCTGCTTTGAAAGGGGTACGTGTGAACTGCTCAATGTCCATGATGCGGCGACGGTCGCGGATTTCAGCAAAGCTGACAGCGATACCGTCACGGCCAGCACGACCCGTACGACCAATGCGATGGGTGTAATCTTCCGCTTTCATCGGCAAGCCAAAGTTAAACACGTGGCTGATAGATGGCACGTCAATACCGCGTGCTGCCACGTCGGTTGCGACCAAAATTTGGACCTGGCCTTCGCGCAAAGCTTGCAAGCGGCGGTTACGGATGCCTTGGTTCAAAGCGCCGTGCAAAGCAACCGCGCTGAAACCTTCTTGTTGCAGGTCGTTTGCCAAACCATCGCACTCGATTTGGGTGCTGGCAAACACGATGGCTTGCTTGATGTTGGTGTCGCGCAACCAGTGGTCGAGCAACTTTCGTTTGTGCTGAGAATTGTCAGCCCAAAACAAAGATTGCTTGATGTTTTGGTGCTTGTCTTGCGGGCTGTCGATGGTGATGCGCTGTGGCTCACGCATCACACGGCCAGCGAGTTGCTGGATGCGTGGCGCAAAAGTCGCGCTGAACATCATGGTCTGTTGGCGGCCGCTGGTCAATTGGTTGACTTCTGCGAGGTCGTCCGAGAAGCCCAAATCGAGCATACGGTCGGCTTCGTCAACCACCAAAAACTTGACTTTGTCGAGCTTCAACTGGTGTGAGCGTTGCAGATCAAGCAAACGACCCGGCGTTGCCACCACCAAGTTGGCGTTTTGCAACTTGGCCAATTGCAACTGGTAAGGCATGCCGCCCACCACATTGGCAATGCGCAGACCTTTGCAATAGCGCACCAAATCAATCGCGTCGTTGGCAACTTGTTGTGCCAATTCACGGGTAGGGCAAAGTATCAAAGCGCCTGGCGTTGCTGGTGTGAAATTGCGGAAATTGGTTGGGTCTTTGCGTTTGGCGCGCTTTGGAGGTGCCTCGCCACGGGCTTCAGCCTCAGCGCAAGCGGCTTCAAACTCAGCGCGTTCGGCGGCTGCTTCTTGTTCTTGTTGCTTCAGCAACGTGTGGATCACGGGCAGCAAAAAAGCGGCAGTTTTGCCTGAACCTGTTTGGCTGGACACCATCAAGTCAACAAATTTCTTCGGTGTGCCGTCAACAGCATCCGCTGGCAAAGCCAATGGAATTGTTTTGGTTTGCACGGTGGTGGGTTGTGTGAAACCCATTTCCTTCACAGCTTGAATCAGCTCATCAGCCAAACCCAGAGCGATAAAGCCGTTTGGTAATTTAGCAGCTTCTTCTGCAGCTAATGCTTTAGCTGCAGCTGCTTCATCTACTACATTTTCAATAGCAGTAGATGTAGTAAATTCGCCGGCTACAGCAGTATTTAATGTTAATTCGTTGTCGGTTTGAGATTCAAAAGCGCTGGTTGTCGAGTCGATCATAGAGTCAGTCATACGTAGCCGCTACCAGTTTCGGTGCGGTTCCATTCAATGGTTAAAAAACATCAACCATCAAACGAAGTACAACGCCTATTTACTCGATTTTCTCTGCAGCCCACATCTAAAGATGTGTGATTGCAGTCGGTAGCGACGCGGTTGGCTTTTTAATTTTTTGTCTGAGGAAAGATTCGAAAATCTATCAGGTCAGATCAAATAAGCCCAAAGTGTGATGCAAGATGTACGATGCCGGAAAAGTGATGCAAATCCATCACTATTTCTGTACAGTATCGAATTATAGCGTGACTACGGGTTTTTACCTAATATTATTTTCAAGCAAGAAATAAGTCGTTGATTTCGTGAGATTTTTCACTTTAAAAAATGCTCTCGGTAATGCGCCAACTCATCAATCGACTCATGCACATCCGCCAGTGCTGTGTGTTTTTGTTGCTTTTTGAAGGCTTTGTAGACTTCAGGTCGCCAGCGTTTGGCGAGCTCTTTGAAGGTGCTGACGTCGATGTTGCGGTAATGGAAAAAGGCGTCCAACTTAGGCATGTATTTGACCAAAAACCTGCGGTCTTGGCTGATGGTGTTGCCGCACAGGGGGGAGGTGGCTTTGGGGACGTATTTCTTCAAAAATGCCAAAATTTCAGCCTCAGCGTCGGCTTCTGATATGGTGGAAGCCTTGACTTTGTCAATCAAACCGCTTTTGCCATGCGTGCCTTTGTTCCACCTATCCATCTTGTCCAACAGCTCGTCGCTTTGATGGATGACAAGGACGGGGCCCTCGATTCTTGGCTCCAAGTTTGGACCGGTGATGACAACGGCGATTTCGATCACACGCTCATTGTCAGGGTCTAAACCCGTCATTTCGCAGTCCAACCAGATCAAGTTCTGGTCGTTTTTAGCGAGAAAAACAGCTGGTTTAGTGGTGGAAACTACAGTTTCTTGCTTGATTGTGGCGGTATTAGGCTTATTTGGCATACATAGTATTGTCGCCCCTTTTTCATGCCCATTCCTATCAATTCATCTGTAAACTCTTACCCTATGACAAACGCATCCACATCGATAATTTTTACACTGGTATTTGCAGCGCTTTTGGTCGTTGGCTTGGTGGTCAAATATTGGCTGGCAACACGCCAAATCCGCTACGTGGCGCAGCACCGCAATGCTGTGCCAGCAGCTTTCGCGCAAAACATCACCTTGGCAGCGCACCAAAAAGCGGCTGATTACACGCTGACGAAATCGCGTTTTGGTTTGCTGGAGTTGGCTTTTGGCACAGCGGTTTTGGTTGCTTGGACGCTGTTGGGTGGGCTGGATATGCTGAACACTTGGTTGTTGGGTGTTATTGGCAATACCTACGCTGGCTTGGCGCAGCAGTTGGCGTTGTTCGTCAGTTTTGTGGTGATTGGCAGCATCATCGAACTGCCATTCACGCTGTACCGAACCTTTGTGATTGAAGAGCGTTTCGGCTTTAACAAGATGACGTTCAAGCTGTGGCTGATTGACGCTATCAAATCGAGCTTGATTGGCGCGTTGATCGGTCTGCCACTTGCTGCGCTGATTTTGTGGCTCATGGGCGCGGCGGGTAGCCTGTGGTGGTTGTGGACGTGGTGCGTTTGGATGGGTTTTAACCTGCTGCTGATGGTGCTGTACCCCACGGTGATTGCCCCGATGTTTAACAAATTCAAACCTTTGGAAGACGAAGCCTTAAAAGCCCGAGTAACTGCATTGATGCAGCGTTGCGGCTTTGCGGCCAAAGGCCTGTTTGTGATGGACGGTAGCAAGCGCAGCGGCCACGCCAATGCGTATTTCACGGGCTTCGGCGCTTCCAAGCGCGTGGTTTTTTACGACACCTTGCTGGCTAAACTCTCACCCGCAGAGGTGGACGCCGTGTTGGCGCACGAGTTGGGGCATTTCAAACACAAGCACGTCATCAAACGCATCGTCGCCATGTTCGCCATGAGCTTGGCTGGTTTTGCATTACTGGGTTGGCTGTCTACCCAAGTGTGGTTTTACACGGGGCTGGGTGTGATGCCAAATTCAGCGGTGGATGGTGGTGTACCTAACAATGCCTTGGCTTTGCTGCTCTTGATGCTTGCCATGCCGGCGTTCACGTTTTTCATATCGCCGCTGTTTGCGCAGTTGTCGCGTAAGCATGAGTTTGAAGCGGATACTTACGCCGTCAAACAAACAGCGGGCAATGACTTGGCCAGTGCGCTGCTCAAACTGTATGAAGACAATGCCTCTACGCTGACGCCAGATCCCTTGTTTGTGAAGTTTTATTACTCGCATCCACCGGCTTCTGAGCGCTTGGCTCGCATGGGCTTCACAGCTAGCAGCGCATCTGCAGGGCAGTTGATTTGACTAACATGCTCCAAAACGGGCTTGTCGTTGCTGGATTTGGGCGTCACGTGCTCGTTGAAACCGACGCTGGTGAACGCATCATCTGCCACCCACGCGGCAAGAAAAACACCGCTGTGGTGGGCGACCGCATCAAGTGGTTACCAACGCAAGACGAAGGTACGATTGAGAAGCTTGAACCTAGGCGCAATCTGTTTTATCGGCAAGACGAAATTCGCACCAAGTCATTTGCGGCGAATCTAGACCAAATTTTGATTTTGATTGCCGCGGAGCCGGAGTTTTCAGAAAGTCAGCTATCCCGCGCCTTGATTGCGGCTGAGGCGGAGCACATCACCCCCATCATCGCGCTGAACAAAAGCGATCTGACTATACCCTTTGCGAAGGCTTGGGAACGCTTGCAGCCTTACAAAGAGATGGGCTACAACGTGGTTTCTATGACCCTAAAGCCTAAAAATGTCAGCCTTGCCAGCGATGCTGCAGACTTTGATAGAGAGAAAATTGAGCAACAAACTGAGTTGCTGATGTCGCTGCTGCAGGGTAAAACCACGCTGGTTTTGGGTCCTTCGGGTGCGGGTAAAAG
>CANKRG010000029.1 GCA_947485165.1 Comamonadaceae bacterium | reverse complement strand
GCGGCGATCAGTGGGGAAATGAAAAGTTTGTGACATGGGGAGAAATTATACGGAAATATATTTCTCTTTGCAAAATTATTTGGTAAATTTTTTCTATTTTTAACAGTTCAACCTAACGATCTATTACATCCGTCATTCCCGCGAAGACGGGAATGACGGCTCTTGTGGCTGTTTTCAATTCATTTGAAAATAACAGTTTTATGCCCGCTGATCAAGACACGGTGTTCGCTGTGCCATTTAACTGCGCGCGCCAAGACTTGGCTTTCGGTGTCTCGCCCTTGTGCGGTCAGGTCGTCAACCGTCAAACTGTGGTCAACACGGGCGACGTCTTGCTCGATGATGGGCCCCTCGTCCAAGTCTGCCGTTACGTAATGGGCGGTGGCGCCGATCAATTTAACGCCTCTGTCATGCGCCTGAAAATACGGTTTTGCACCCTTGAAGCTGGGTAAAAAACTGTGATGAATGTTGATGGCGCGACCATTCAGGGCTTTGCACATGTCATCCGACAGCACCTGCATGTAGCGCGCAAGAATCACCAGCTCTGCGCCTTCTGATTGAATGATTCCCAGCTGCTTGGCTTCAGCGGCAGCCTTGGTATCCGCCGTCACTTTGATGTGGTGAAACGGCACATTGTAGTTGGCGGCCAACTGGTAAAAGTCGCGGTGGTTGCTGATGATGGCTTTGATATCCACTGGTAACAAGCCTGATTTCCAGCGAAACAGCAAATCGTTCAAACAATGACCTTGCTGGCTCACCATGATGACGATAGGCATTTTTTGCGCTGCTGGATGCAAGTTAAAAACCATATTCCAACTTACTGCAAGCTGTGCAATAGCTGCTTCAACATCAGCCTGAATCACTGCTTTACAAGCAAACTGCACGCGCATGAAAAACAAATCCGTTTGCGCATCGTTAAACTGCGCCGCTTCTTCAATGTTCGCGCCATGTTCAAGCAACAAACCCGATACCGCGTGAACGATACCTGGCTTGTCTGGACATGAGAGCGTGAGGACATAGGTGTTTTTCATGGTTTTATTGTACTTTTGCACACTCATAATAAAAATTTACAATAGAAAAATATTTCTACCGCATTTCCAACATTTCCAATATGTCAAAACCAGACACACCAAATCCAGCAGCAACCAGCGTTGAGTCCCTTATTCGCCACATTTCAGGCGAGTACGACGTTCTCAGCAAGCAGCTCAAAATCATTGCGCGCTACGTTGAGCGGCACAAAGACCACATTGGCTTGGATGGTATCCAAGAAGTCGCGGGGCAATGTGGTGTCCAGCCCTCAGCGGTGGTGCGTTTTGCCAAACATTTTGGTTATTCCGGCTATTCCGAAATGCAAGCTATTTTTAGAGATGGCATTTCGCGACAGCTGGCGCCTAGCCGCACTTATAAGTCACGTATTCGCGACATCATCGCATCCAGTGCAGACGGCTCAGGCAACTTGTCCAGCACGGATATTGCGAGTGAATTCTTGGCCGGCAGCTTGGCTGGCATGCAAGAGCTAACAAACAGCCTCCATGCGCCTAGCTTCAAAAAAGCTGTCGATTTACTGGCTGCCAGTGAGTGCATTTGGCTAGCCGCGTCACGCCGCTCATTCCCAATCGCCGCGTATTTGGACTATGCCTTGCAGCACACCGACAAACGCATTGGCTTGGTGACAGGTATTGGCGGCACGCAGCAAGGCCAAATACGCTCTGTCCGCAAAGACGATGTGATGATCGCCATCTCGTTTGCGCCCTATGCAGAAGAAACCGTATCCGTCGCCAAGTTAGCTGTCGAGCGCGGCGCCAAACTGATCGCCATCACGGACAGCCTCATGAGTCCTTTGGCTAAATTGGCGCAAACCTCGCTGATCGTGCAGGACAATTCGACCTTTGGTTTCAGGTCGCTGACCAGCACCATGAGCATGGCGCAAAGCTTGTTTATTGCCTTGGCTTACACGCTAGAGCTGCCTTACAAATCAAACATGAGCGATCAAAAGTAACGCGACTTGAACCTTGGTAAAGTTAAATTAATTCGATTTTGAAATATAATCGAAAATAATTTCTATATTTGTCCTTTTTTATCCTGCTTTTCATCCTATTTTTAACTCTTTTTTGGAATTGACATGACAAACGTCGCTGTTTTCGGCGCTGGCCGTATTGGTCGCATTCACTCTTCAAACATTGCGACGCTGACCGGCGTGAAGCTCAAGTACGTGTGCGACCCCGTGCCCGCTGCTGCTACCGAAGTTGCACAAAAATACGGCGCTGACGTGTCGACCATTGAGGCCGTTCTAGCCGATAAAACCATTGATGCCGTCGCCATTTGCTCCTCCACCGACACGCATAGCGACTTGATCACGCGCGCAGCTGCTGCGGGTAAGCATATTTTTTGCGAAAAACCGGTTGATTTGTCTGTCCCCCGCGCCGAAGCCTGCGCCCAAGCCGTCAAAGCCGCTGGCGTGGCTTGCATGATCGGTTTTCAGCGTCGTTTTGACCCGACCTTCAACGATGCCAGCCGCCGCTTGGCTGCTGGCGAAATTGGCAATGCGGAAATGCTCATCATCACCAGCCGCGACCCGGGCGCTCCGCCGGCCGAGTACATCAAAGCCTCTGGCGGTATTTTTCGCGACATGCTGATTCATGACCTCGACGTTTTTCGCTGGATTTTGTGCGCCGATGGCGACGAGGCCGAGTGGTTGAGCGCCACCGGCTCAGTCCTTACCGACCCCGCCATCAAAGCACTGGGTGATGTGGACAGCACCGCCGTCAGCATTCGCACCCGCAAAGGCCGTTTGTGCCAGATCAACACCAGCCGCCGTGCTGCCTATGGCTACGACCAGCGCTTTGAAGTCCTTGGCTCGGCAGGCTTGCTGCAATGCGGCAACCACACCCCAACCGAAGTGGTGCAATGGGATGCCAATGGTATCCGCGCTGACAAACCAGAAGCTTTCTTCTTACAGCGCTATGCGGCAGCCTACCGCTTAGAAATGACCCATTTCTTTGAAACACTGCAATCTGGTGGCGTCTTTAAAACCACCGTTGCCGATGGTGTGGCAGCACAAAAACTAGCGGATGCGGCGGCAGAGAGCTGCAAGAGCGGTCAGCCGATCACGTTTTAAGACCTCAAGCCATGAACACACAACAGCCCCTGCGCGTGGGCATCGTCGGCCTAGGCCGCATGGGGCAGCGACATGCGCAAGCCCTGGCTTTTAGAACGCCGCATTGCCAACTCGTTTCCGCATGTAGCCCTGTTGACAGTGAGCGCGCCTACGCCACTGAGTACTTGCAAGTAGCGCGCGTTTACGACGAATTCAGTGCTTTCTTGGCCGACCCGCAGCTAGACGCTGTGGTGCTGGCCACGCCCACCAACCTGCATGCCGACCAAACCATCGCGGCTTTGCAGGCGGGCAAACATGTGTTTGTAGAAAAACCACTCGGTTTGACCTTGGTAGACTGCGAACGTGTGCTCTCAGTCGCTGACAAGCATCCTGATTTGGTCGCTATGGTCGGTTTTGTACGGCGCTTTGACCCGAGTTACGCGAACGCGCACACCGCGATAGCCGCTGGCGAGATTGGCAGGCCCTTCATGGTGCGTTCGCAAACCTGTGACCAAAACGACCCGGATGGCTTTTTTGTGCGCTTTTCGCCCAGCTCAGGCGGCATTTTTATGGACTGCAGCGTGCATGACATTGATTTGGCACGCTGGCTGCTGGGTCGCCCCAAAGCGCTGCGCGCCTTTGCCACCGGCACCATCGCGCTGCATCCGGCGCTGGCCGAGTTTGGCGATGTCGACAACGGCATGGCCATTGTCGAATTTGAAGGTGGCGCGAAGGCCGTGCTCTACGCCTCGCGCACGATGGCACATGGGCACGAAACCAGCACCGAAATTATTGGCACTGCTGGTAAGTTAATGGTTGGCGAGCACGCCGCTGCAGACCGCATCATCCGCAGTGACAGTCACGGCGTGCGCCACACGGTGGTGAAAGACTTCTATGAACGCTTTGAAGCTGCTTTTGCCGCTGAGATGACGGCTTTTGTGGAGGCCTGTAGAGGCACAAAACCACTCAGCTTGACGTTAAGCGACGCCCTAGAAGCCACCCGCATCGCCTTGGCCATCACCCGTTCGTTAAAAAGCGGTATGCCAGAAGCCGTTTAGAAGAATAATATCAAGAAAACGCCTTTCACAAAGCACAAAACCGGCTATATCCGTCGTATTTATTGTCTAAATAGCTATTAAAAATATAGCGTTTTTAACAACCTGAAAACATCATCGCCCTGTCCACTGCGGTTTGCGCTTCTCTTGAAAGGCTTTCTGGCCCTCTTTAGCATCTTCCGTCAGTGTGAACAGGGCGATTTGGCTTTCTGTGAACGACATCGCCTCTTCAAACGACATCGCCTCCACCTTTTTCATGGTGTACAAACCACGGCGAATAGCGGCGGGGGATTTGTCCAGCACGCGGCCTAGCAGCCATTGCAGTTTGATATCCAAGCTTTCCAAGCCTGCTTCTGTGCTGACGTAGTTGATCAAACCGATTTCCAAAGCTTGAGCAGAGGTGATGGGTTCGCCGGTGAGGCACATTTCGGCCAATTTCCGCTTGGGGATCAAATGCTGCAAGACGGCCAGCACCTGCGCGGGGAAGACGCCGACTTTGACCTCGGGCAAACCAAACACGGCATCTACCGTGCTGACGGCCATGTCGCACATTGCCATCAGCCCCATGCCGCCGGCCATGCATGCGCCGTTGACTCGCGCTATGAGAGGTATATGGCTGGCTTTGGCGCTACGCAGCACGCGTGCTAGGTGGCCAGTGGGGTCTGAATAATCTGTTGTAAATGCGTTCGCTGACTGCAGATCAGCCCCAGCGCAAAAGGCTTTGCTGCCAGCGCCGGTAATGACAATAGCCAGAATACTGCGGTTGGTCTGTGCTGCATCAATAGCCTGTTGCAAGCCCGCCAGCACGTTGTGACTCATGGCATTGCGCCGCGCTTCGCGGTTGATGGTGAGCCACAGTACAGCGCCACGGTGTTCAACCAGAAGTTCTTGCTCTTTAACTTCTTCTATTTTTTTATTTGTATCGCTCATCTCATGTCATCCCAAATATGTAGATTTAACGTCCCAAAATCGGAAACAGCTTGTGCAAACCTTCTGCGATCAGCTCAACCGCCAGCGCCGTCAAAATCAAACCCATCAAGCGGGTCATGATGTTGATGCCGGTTTTACCCAAAACACGGGCAATTGGCTGCGCCAGAGCGAAACACAGGGCAGTTGCCAAACCGATCACCACGCCGTAACCCACTAGCGTGAGGATTTGGACATAGCCTTGCGCTTTATCGGCATAAATCACCACGGTAGACATGGTGGCAGGGCCGGTTAACAGCGGTATGGTTAAAGGCACGACGGCTATGCTCGCGCCGATGGCGGATTTAACCTCAGCTTCTTGCAACTCGTCCGGATTTGAGCGGGAATCCGCCGGCTGCGCGTTCAGCATGCTCAACGCCGATGTCATCAACAACAGACCACCGCCGACCTGAAAACTGGCCAGTGAAATGCCAAAGAAGCCCAATATTTCTAAACCCAAAAGCGCGCTAACCGCAATCACCACAAATGCGCTGAATGAGGCGACCAAAATGGTGTGGTGACGTTGCTGCCGTGAAAAATTCTGCGTGTAATGGATAAAAAATGGCACGCAGGCCAGTGGGTTGACGATGGCCAGTAGCGTGACCAGTGGTTTGAGGTCAACCGCCATCAGCGACCACCTGTCACATCAATAAACGAGCCGGTGCTGTAGCTGGATTCGTCTGACAGCAGCCAAACGATCGCTTCAGCCACTTCGTGCGCGGTGCCTGCACGCTGCATGGGCACCAAAGGTGCTACTTGTGCAGCGCGGTCTGGCAAACCGCCTGAGGCATGAATGTCTGTATCAATAATGCCGGGACGCACAGCATTAACGCGAATGCCTTCTAACGCCACCTCTTTGGCCAAACCGATGGTGAAGGCATCTATCGCAGCTTTGCTGGCGGCGTAATCAACATATTGACCCGGCGAACCGAGTTTTGCCGCAGCGCTGGACAAATTAACGATGCTGCCGCCTTCGCCCCCCAGTTTGGTGCTCATGCGTTTGACGGCTTCACGTGCGCAGACAAAGCTGCTGGTGATATTCGTCGTCCACATGCGGCTTAAACGCTCAACGCTCATGCCATCCACACGCGAGGGCATATCCACCACGCCCGCGTTGTTGATCAAGCCACTGATACGACCTAGCTTGGCATCCACTTCTTGAAACATGCGCATGACGTCTGCTTCAACAGCAACATCCGCCTGAATCGCCATGGCCGTGCCACCAGCAGCACGAATTTGCCGGACGACCTCATTGGCAGCCAGCGAATTGGCCACGTAATTCACAGCAACCGCCCAACCCTGCTTAGCCGCAAGCAATGCCGTAGCAGCACCAATGCCGCGCGAAGCACCCGTGATCAAAACAACTTTTTTATGCGTCATAAATAACTCTCTCTATTTAAATTATCGACCTGTACGGGCAATGTAGCGTTTGCGCCAAAACAGCGCTCCCAAAATCAATGCAATGCACAGCATCAAACCCATCGTCCACCACAACGCATTTTGATAATGAATCAGTGGGAACGTTTCGAAATTCATGCCAAAAAACCCTGTGATCAAGTTGAGCGGCAAAAAGATAGCGGTCAACGCCGTCAAAGTCCGCATGATGTCATTGGTGCGATTGCTTTGCGCACCAAAATGGATTTGAATCGCTGACTCGGCCGATTGCTCCAAGCGCCGCACATGGTGCACCACCCGCTCGATATGTTCAATCACATCCCGCGCTCGCGCGACCAAGCCATCGTGCTCAGCTTGGCTGGTTAGTTTGACCAGGATGGAAGACTGTTCGCGCAGGGTGTCCAGCCACTCTTGCATGGCGTCATGCTGCTCCTCGCACAGGTCTTCCAGCGTGTGCAACTCATTGCGCGCTGCCATCAACGCATTCCAATTCGTAAAGTGTGAGCGCGGATTCAGCAGCTCGGTCTGCCAATGGTCTAATTGCGTGGACAGGTCTTTGCGCAACTCCAAATAGCTGTCAACCATCATGTTGATCATGCGTAGCATCAAGTCTGCGGGGCTGCTTGGCAGGCGGCTGCGCGCGGCGGCAAACAAGACCGTTGCATTTTCAGTTTGCACGGCCTCTTTCAAGTAACGCTCGACAAAAGACTTCGCGGTGTAGCACCCGCTGGGGTGGACGCTGATAAGCAGTTTGTCAAACTGAACAAAGCCCACCGCATGCGTGCTGATGCGGTTGAACACCGGCGGGCCGCGTTTGCGTGCTGGCTTCACGGCGAGACTCTGCTCCACGTTGTCCAATTCGTTCTCCAACTTGGCTTTGGCCGCTTCTGTTGCGGTGATCAAACGTCGAAAAATCACCAAATCATAAACCGAGGTGTAGTCGTAATGTGAGGGATGTGTCGCAGAAGCTAAATCTTGACAATGCAAGTCCAGCAAGGCAGAACCACCCACCTGCTGCGCCAAGGTTTGCAACTTAAGCAAGTCCGTCGTGATCGATTCACGATCCGTAAATACCCAAACAAAGCCGTCATCGGGTGCGCTGCTGGGCAATTCGTCTACGAAATGCAAACTGCCTTGGGTGAAGATGACGATTTGCATCAACTTTGCTTTCAGTTCTGGCGAATTAAACGCGCAGCATCCAGTGCGAAATAAGTCAATATGCCGTCTGCACCGGCACGTTTGAAAGCCATCAGACTCTCCATCATCACCGCATCGTGGTCTAACCAGCCGTTTTGCGCAGCGGCTTTGAGCATGGCGTATTCGCCGCTGACTTGGTAGGCAAAAGTCGGCACCATGAACTCGTCTTTGACGCGGCGCACGATGTCCAGGTACGGCATGCCGGGTTTAACCATCACCATGTCCGCACCCTCGGCGAGGTCCAGCGCCACTTCGCGCAGGGCTTCGTCGCTGTTGCCGGGGTCCATCTGGTAGACCTTTTTATTGGCCACGCCTAAATTCGCAGCCGAGCCCACCGCATCGCGAAACGGCCCGTAAAACGCTGAGGCGTACTTGGCGCTGTAGGCCATGATGCGGGTATGGATGAAGCCATTGGTCTCCAAAGCGTTGCGAATCGCCGCGATCCGGCCGTCCATCATGTCACTGGGGGCGACAATATCCACGCCGGCTTGCGCCTGAGTGAGCGCTTGCTTACATAGCACTTCCACAGTGGCGTCGTTCATGATGTAGTTATTCTCTGACGGGTTCGGGTCTAACAATCCGTCTTGACCGTGACTGGTGAAGGGGTCCAGCGCCACGTCGGTCATCACACCTAATTCGGGAAAACGCTTCTTCAGCTCACGCACCACACGCGGCACCAGGCCGTCTGGGTTAAAAGCTTCTTTACCATCAGGGGTTTTCAAGCTGGCATCAATCACTGGGAACAGCGCCATCACGGGGATGCCCAGCTTCACGCATTCTTCGGCCACGGGTAGCAATAAATCCAAACTCACACGCTCGACGCCGGGCATGGATTTCACGACTTCGCGACGGTTTTGACCATCCAATACGAAGACCGGGTAGATCAGATCGTTCGGTGTGACGGCATTTTCACGCACCAAGTTACGCGTAAAGGTATCGCGGCGCAAGCGGCGTGGGCGGTTGCTGGGGAAAGCGGCAAATTGCATCATGTTGAACTCTTAACTTTTAAGATTAATTTTGCTGATAACTTTGTTGAAAATTTGTTGGCGACTTGTTGGCTATGTGTTGGGTTTAACCGACACCACACATATATTAGCAATGATACCTTCATACTCTCACTTTGATTAAATCCCTATGTCTACCCTAGCCCACTGCCAAGAACTTGACTCAAAAGACACTTTACGACCTCTCAAAGACCAGTTCTCCCTGCCGCCCGGCGTGATTTATCTGGACGGCAACTCGCTGGGCGTGCTCCCCAGAGCCACCGCCGCCCGCGTCGCCGAGGTGGTGACGCAGGAATGGGGCGTCGGCCTGATCCGCAGCTGGAACACCGCCGGCTGGTTTGCCATGCCCCAAAAGGCTGGCAACAAGATCGCCAAACTGATTGGTGCGAACGCCGGTGAAGTTGTTGCCACCGACACCACCTCCATCAACCTCTACAAAGTGCTGAGCGCCGCGCTGAACATCGCTGCCGCCGACGCACCGACGCGCAAACTGATCGTCAGCGAACGCAGCAACTTCCCGACCGACCTGTACATCGCCGAAGCGCTGTGCCAAGAACGCGGCTACACCCTGAAACTGCTGGAGCCGGACGAGATTGCAGCTGCTTTGACCGCTGACGTGGCGATTTTGATGCTCACCCACGTCAACTACCGCACAGGTAGCATGCACGACATGGCTGCCGTGACGCAGGCTGCGCACACCGCCGGCATCCTGACCGTGTGGGACCTGGCGCACAGCGCGGGTGCCGTGCCCGTTGATGTGACCGCTGCAGAAGCCGACTTTGCCATCGGCTGTGGTTACAAATACCTCAACGGCGGCCCGGGCGCACCGGCGTTTGTCTGGGTCAACCCGAAACATGCCGAGCGTTTCTGGCAGCCGCTGGCCGGCTGGTGGGGCCACGCCACGCCGTTTGCGTTCACCCCCGACTACCGCCCCGCCCCCGGCGTGAACCGCTATTTGTGCGGCACCCAGCCCATCATCAACATGGCGGCACTGGACTGCGGGCTAGACGTGTTCATGACCGCCGAGGCGCTGGGCGGCATGGCGGCGCTGCGAACCAAGTCGCTGGCGTTGACGGATTTGTTCATTGCCTTGGTTGAAGAACGCTGTGCTGGCTTTGGCATCGGCCTAGCGACCCCCATGACCCACGAGCAGCGCGGCTCGCAGGTCTGCCTGACGCGCGAGCATGGCGCCGGCTTGGATGGCAGCTCCGGTGCCTTCGCCATCGTACAGGCCCTGATCGCCCGCGGCGTGATTGGCGACTACCGCGCTGGCGATGGCAAGGTGCACCAAGACATCATGCGTTTTGGCTTCACCCCGCTGTACATCGGGTTTGAGGATGTCTGGCACGCGGTTGAACATTTACGCCAGGTCTTGCTCTCAGAGGCATGGCAACGTCCCGAGTTCAACCAAAAACATGCGGTGACATGATGAGCAATACCACCCAAGGTTGCCCCTACACCCCACCCGATCCGGCCCAGCACGGTGCGCAGCTGGATTTCAGCCAAAACATGAGCTACGGCGACTATCTGCAGCTGGATGCTATTTTGAACGCGCAACAACCGCTCTCGCCCGACCACAACGAGATGCTGTTCATCATCCAGCACCAGACCAGCGAGCTGTGGATGAAGCTGATGCTGCACGAGCTGCATGCCGCCATCCGCTGCATCGCCACCGACGACCTGCACAGCGCCTTCAAGATGTTGGCACGGATCAGCCGCATCATGGGCCAGCTGGTGACGGCGTGGGACGTGCTGGCGACCATGACACCACCTGAGTACAGCGCGATTCGGCCGTACTTGGCGCAATCCAGCGGTTTCCAGAGCGTGCAATACCGCTGTATCGAATTCGCACTTGGCAACAAAAACGCCGCCATGCTGCAGCCCCACGCGCATCGGCCCGACTTGCTGGCGATCGTGCAGGCGGCGTTTGAAGCGCCATCTCTCTACGACGAATCAGTCAAACTCTTGGCGCGGCGCGGCCTGGCCGTCCCCGAATCACACACCCAGCGCGACTGGACCCAGCCCTACCAAGCCAGCGATGCGGTCGAACAGGCTTGGCTGGTCGCCTACCGCGACCCAAAACAACACTGGGAGCTGTACCAGCTGGGTGAAAAACTGACCGATCTGGAAGACAGCTTCCGGCTCTGGCGCTTCCGCCACGTGACCACGGTGGAGCGCATCATTGGCTTCAAGCGCGGCACCGGTGGCACGGAGGGGGTGGGCTATTTACGCAAAATGCTTGATGTGGTACTGTTTCCTGAAATCTGGAAGTTGCGAACAGATTTGTAAACGCGCCTGTGAAACAGGCTGCATAGTTTTTTCAGGAGACCACCATGGGAAGCTTTCAAGACATCACCTCTATCGACGATTTTGTGTTTCCGGCCTACGTGGCGCAGCCGACCGTCGTGCCGGTGGCTGCCGTGGTCGTTTTGCAGGAGATTTTTGGCGTCAACGCACACATCAGGGCCATCGCGGATAACTTTGCCAAACTTGGCTATCTGGCGGTCGCACCGAGTACTTTTCAACGGGTCAAAGCAGACGTCAACCTGGGCTACACGCCCGCCGATATCGACACAGGCAAAGCGCTGAAGGCCGCCGCCGAAGCGATTGCCCCGCAGGTGATGCTGGATGTGCAGGCCGCGATTGACTTTGCCGACACCCTGATGGACGAGGAGCGCTCGGCGCAGGTGAGCAAACGGGGCAAGGTGGGCATCGTCGGCTACTGCTGGGGTGGCCTGCTGACCTGGCGCGCGGCAGCTTCGCTCACGGGCATCAGCGCTGCCGTTCCCTATTACGGCGCCGGCATGACAGTGGGTGCCGAGCTGGCCCGGCAGCCGCAGTGCCCCGTGCTGGTGCATTTTGGCGACCAGGACACCGGTATCCCACTGGACACCGTCCACGCTTTTGCCGCTGCGCAGCCCGCGGTGGATGTGCAAATCTACCCCGCCAACCACGGTTTTAACTGCGACCAGCGGGGTTTCTACAACGCCCCGGCGGCCCAACTGGCGCTGGAGCGGACACTGGCTTTTTTCACTACTAATTTGGTAGCGTTTTAGGCATATAAAACGCTGGCTACAGTCTAATTATTGCTATTTTTAATCTTTTTTACTCAATGAAAAAACTGCCTCAAAACCTGTCGCCAAAACATTTTGAATGGGGTTGCGCAACCTCTTCGTTTCAAATTGAGGGCGGAAACTTTGAAGGCGGTCGCGTAGCCAGTATTTGGGACGATTTTTGTGCGCAACCTGGGCGCATCAAAGACGCCAGCGATGGCACAGTGGCTTGCGACCACTTTCACCGCTATGCGGACGATGTGAAGCTGATTGCAGACTTGGGTTTCAAACACTACAGGTTTTCGATAGCCTGGGCACGGGTTGTGAATGCGGACAACAGCGTGAACATGGCGGGTATTGATTTCTACAGTCGTTTGCTGGATGAACTTGAAAAGCACCGCATCACCCCCAACGCAACGCTGTTTCATTGGGACTTGCCTTCGCACCTAGAAGACGGCTGGTTGAATCGCGATACGGCCTATAGGTTTGCGGACTACGCTGCTTTAATCGCTGAGCATTTGGGCGACAGATTACCCCGTGTCGCCACCTTGAACGAGCCGTGGTGCTCGGCATTTTTGGGTTATGACCTGGGTGTTTTTGCACCTGGGCATACCAACCGTACAAGCTCTTTGAGTGCGGCGCACCATTTGATGCTGGCGCATGGCTTGGGTATTCAAGCTTGGCGCAGCCGCTTGTCGAAAACTTCGCTAGGTATTGTGTTGAACCCTGAGCTGTGCGACCCGCTGACCTCTCAACCAGAAGACGTTCAAGCGGCAAAAATGGCAGAGTATGAGCGCAATGACAGTTTTTTAAACCCGCTTTTCGCCAGGGAATGGCCTAGTGTGCTGCTGGATCAAATGGGTTCGCGCTTGTCTGACCGCCAAGCGGGGGATTTAGAAATTACCGCGCAGCCTTTGGATTTCATCGGCCTGAATTACTACACCCGCTCTATCGCCAAAGCGCCTAGCAGTCCAGAAGATGCCAAGCGTGGTTACACCTTTGTACCACCTGATGCCGCAGACGCCACTGACACAACCAAGCAACTCACAGACATTGGCTGGGAAATCTACCCAGAAGGCTTGAAACGGGTCGTCAACAACTTAACCCAAAACTGGCCTTTGCCGCCGATTTGGATCACTGAAAATGGCGCTGCCGACAACACACCCGTTGTCAATGGCAGTTGCGATGACGACCTGCGGTGCGCCTACATTGAGCAACACTTAAACAAAATGTCAGCGCTCATCGCCGAAGGCACTGACATACGCGGGTATTACGTTTGGAGTTTGCTAGACAACTTTGAATGGGCGCATGGCTATAGCCAACGTTTTGGCATCGTGCACGTAGACTTTGAGACGCAAGTGAGAATTCAGAAAAAAAGCGCCTCGATGATCAAGGCGCTTTTGATTAGCCGCCTTTGACTGAACCAGCCAACAAGCCGCGGACAAAGAACCGCTGCAAAGAAAAGAACACAGCAACTGGCACGGCGATGGATACAAAAGCCGTAGCCGTCAAGATCTCCCAACTTTCGCCGCGCGAACCCAGCAAGTCATTGAGCTTGATGGTCAACACAATTTGTTCGGGTGCTTTACCTAAAAACACCAGTGCAATCAAAAAGTCATTCCACACCCACAAAAACTGGAAGATGGCAAAACTAGCGAGGGCGGGTATAGATAGCGGCAGCACGATGCTGGTAAATATTTGGAAATGCGAGGCGCCGTCCATGTGGGCGCTGTCAATGATGTCTCTTGGCAAGGCGGCTATGTAATTTCGCAGCAAATAGATCGCCAGGGGCAATCCAAAAGCCGTGTGCGCCAACCACACACTCCAATAATCTTTAGACGGTATGCCTAAAGCCTCGCCTATGCCGTTGTACATCTTTAGCAGCGGTATCAACGACATTTGCAATGGCACAACCAGCAACCCCACCACCACGATGAACAACCATTTACGACCCGGAAAATTCATCCAGCTGAACGCATATGCAGCAAAGGCAGCTATCAAAATCGGTATGAACGTCGCCGGAATCGTCACTTTGAAAGTATTTAAAAACGCTTGCCCCACGCCTTCAGATGCAATCACTTTTTGGTAGTTTTGTGTGTTGAATACTGGCGGCGTGTCTGCCACATAAAAAATTCGGACGCCTTTGTCTTTCTCGTATGCTTTGTTCAACTCTAAGCGATAGGTGCCATCAACATTCACGGTTAGACTGCCGTCTGGTGTGCCATCTTCTTCATCAAACACTTGGCCATCCGCAACTTGAATTTTTTCACCTACTTTGAATTCGCTGGGTTTTGATGATTTCAAAGAAAAGCTTTTGATCTGTATTTTTGCTTCTGGGCCAAAAAGCCGGCCATTAATAACAAAATTTGCGCCTTCTTTCACGACACTTTGTGTACCAGCCGTTCTGCGCATATCAGCGCGCGTTTGTGTAGACATGGATGTCCACCAACCGCTGGACGCCAATTGCTCTTTTTCACGAAAACTTGAAACGAACAGACCAAACGTGGGCAACACCCACATGGTCACGATCACCAGCAGCATCAGTGTCGCAAATATCGATGGTAAATTGAGATGTTTTTTCATCGCTTTTTTCATCGCTGTGCCTCTTCTGTACGGAAACGTCGAATATTGAAAGCCATCACAGGAATCACCGCAAACATCAGCACCATCGCCAAGGTTGAGCTACGCCCATAATCGCCGCCGCCCCTGAACATCCAGTCATACATCAAATTAGCAAGTACACCCGTGTCCCATTGGCCACCGGTCATGGCCATCACAATATCAAACACTTTCAACACGGTGATGGTGATGGTGGTCCACACCACCAAAATGGTTGACATCACTTGCGGCACCATGATTTCAAAAAAGATGTGCAACTCGCTCGCACCATCAATGCGTGCCGCCTCTATGGTTTCGGTTGGCACGCCGCGAAGCGCAGCAGAAAGAATCACCATCGCAAAACCGGTTTGAATCCATATCAGGATCGCCATCAAAAAGAAATTGTTCCAAAATGGCACCGTCACCCATGCTTGCGGCTGCATGCCCAGACCCGTGACCATGGCGTTGACAATGCCAATTTGGTCTGAATCTGCACCGCGAAAATCGTAGACGAATTTCCAAATCACACTCGCACCCACAAAGCTGATGGCCATTGGCATGAAAACCATGGATTTGGCAAAGTTGCCCCACCACACCTTATCCGCAAGCACGGCCACGATCAAGCCAAATATGGTCGCCATGGTTGGCACAACGACCAGCCATAAAAAATTATTGCGAATCGTGATCAAGAAATTTTGATCAGTGAAAACCCAAATGTAGTTCGCCAAACCCACGAAAGCTTCGCCTTTATCATCATAAAAACTCAAGCGAAAAGTTTCAATCAAGGGGTACAACAAATAAAGACCCAAGAGCAACAGCGCGGGTGCCAAAAATGCCCATGGACGGATATTGTTTTGAAACTGCTCAAGCTTAGATTTGGAGGCGCCTGGCAAATGAACCATCTTGTCGATGACAAAATTTGAGCCCGCAAAATACAGCAAACAAAACGCTATGCTGACAATAACTGCAATAAAAGTTTGTCCGATTTGTTCAACCATAGTGTTCTGCTCTTTAAATATCTAAATTTCAAGTGTGCCCAGCAGTTACTGTCACTACTGGGCACGTGCCCTAAGCGCTTCTAAAAAGCCGCGAAGGGGTTGGCTTGCTTACTTCTTAATAGCGTCCCAGCTCTTTTGGATTTCGTCAGCCACTTGTTGTGCTGATTGGCCGCCAGAGTAGTTAACCATGCCTTTCCAGAAGCTGCCAGCGCCGATAGCGCCAGGCATCAAGTCAGAGCCGTCAAAACGGAAGGTTGTCGCACCCAACAAAATTTCGCCTTGTTTCTTCAAAGCTTTGTTTTTATATTTGTTGATGTCAGCACCTTTGTGCGGTGTCAAGAAGCCACCTTCAGCCATCCAAGTCTCATGCGCTTGCGGGTGTTGCAAGTACTCCATGAATGCGCGTGAACCTTTGCTGTCTTTGGTGATCGTCATGATCGTGCCGCCGCCCAAGACTGGGTTGCCCAATTTCTTGCCCGCATAGGATGGGAAGTAGAAGAAGTCAGCCTCTTCTGCTTTGCCTTCTGGGAAAAACGCTGGGATAAAACTGGCTTGACGATGCATATAGCACTTTGGTGGTGAACCGAACATGCCTTTAGGGCTGTCTTTGAAACTTACAGTAGCAACCGCTTTAGCGCCGCCATCGACATAAGCTTCGTTCTTGGCAAACCAACCGTAAGCTTCAATCGCTTCAACAACGCGCTTGTCATTGAACTTGATGCTGTTGTCAACCCAGCCGTCATACACAGCTGGTGTTTGCGTACGCAACATGAAATCTTCGACCCAGTCCGTTGCTGGCCAGCCTGTTGCGGCATCGCTACCCAAACCGATACACCATGGCTTAGCGCCACCGTCAGCTGCCATTTTCTTGGTCAAGTCTTGCAACTCTTCCATAGATTTTGGAACTTTGTAGCCTTTTTCCTTGAAGTTTTCAGGGATGTACCAGACCAAGCTCTTTACGTTGACGTTATAGAAGAGGCCAAAGAATTCTTTTTTGCCTGCTTTGTTGGCATAAGTGCCGAGGTCTGCCCATGAGCTACCAGCAGCGAAGTTGGTTTTCACAAAGTTATTTGCTTTGTCGCCCAGTGGCACCAAGCCACCAATAGCAGCCATGTTGGCAGCCAGACCTGGCTGCGGGAACACGGAAATATTTGAAGGTGAACCGGCTTTGATGTCGATCACGATTTGTTGCTCAGAGCTTTGTGAGCAAGAATGCTTCACCGTTGCGCCTGTTGATTTTTCAAAAACGCTGATCACTTTTTTGAACACGCCTTCTTCAGCACCCGTCCAAGGGCAAGTGATGGTAACCACCTCACCTTTAAGGTCAGGGCCTTTGTAATCTGCAGCCAAGACAGCGCTGGCCATGGAAGCCAAAGCCAAAGCAGATGCTCCAGCAATGAGAGTTTTCTTATTCATTCACTTTTCTCCTTTAAACACTTCATGGCCCATCCATAAAGCAATTCTTACTTTTAATTAAACCTATTGCGCCCGCAATAAATTATTCGATCCGCATACCGGAACTGTCGAATTTGTATATGTGTTGTTGCTCAAACCCCAGCTCAATCGTGTCACCCGGCTCCTTCGCCAAAGTACCATCGATACGAGCTGTGATGTCGCCCAACACACCTGCATTGATATATGCAAAAGTCTCATTGCCCAGTTTTTCTGCATGCTTCAAGGTGCCCTTGATCACGCCGCCGGCCTCTACTCGAAAATGCTCTGGTCGTACGCCAACCGTAGCCGCGCCATAGCGCTGAGCAAACTCTTGGGGTAAAAAATTAATTTGTGGTGACCCAATGAACCCCGCCACGAACAAACTTGCCGGCTTGTTGTACAACTCTAAAGGACGACCCACCTGCTCGATACGGCCCTTGTTTAGCACCACAATTTTGTCTGCCAATGTCATGGCCTCGACTTGGTCGTGCGTGACATAAATCATGGTGGCACCCAAACGGCGGTGCAAGGTTGCCAGCTCCACACGCATTTTGGTGCGCAGTGCTGCGTCGAGATTTGACAAGGGCTCATCAAACAAAAACACCTTGGGGTCACGCACGATGGCGCGCCCGATAGCCACGCGCTGGCGTTGACCACCAGACAAAGCCTTGGGCAAACGATCTAAATAATCCGTAATTTGCAAAATTTCTGATGCTTCCCGCACTCTGCGGTCAATCTCTGCTTTGGGTGTTTTGGCAATTTTCAAACCAAACGCCATGTTGTCGTACACCGTTTTGTGCGGGTACAAGGCATAGCTTTGAAACACCATAGCGACACCACGTTTAGAAGAAGGCAAGTCGTTAGACAAAACACCGTCAATCATGAGTTCACCAGACGAAATCTCTTCCAAACCGGCAATCATGCGCAGCAATGTCGTCTTGCCACAACCGGATGGGCCGACAAACACGACGAATTCGCCCGGCTTAATATCTAAATCGATGCCGTGAAGTACATGCGTGTCTCCAAAACTCTTTTTGATGTTGTTTAATTTGACTTCTGTCTGAATCATTAAAGCTCCAAATAAATACTTTGAGATATAACTACAAATTTGTTAACAACTAGCGGCGCCTACGGACTTGCCATCGACAAATTTTGGCTGCATCAATACATGCTCGCCCTCTACAGACATGCTGCCATCCATCAATTTCAACAACATTTCGGCCATGGTTGTGCCTGATTCTTTTGGTGTAGGTTGCATGACGGCAGCCACATCGATTTGATGCAGCAACGTGTCAGTTGGGTTGCCGCCATCGACAACGACAGAGATATCACGGCCCAATACCACGCCAGCATCGAGCAGCGCATGGATAACGCCTACGCCACCAATGTTGTTGTCCACCAAGATGGCACTGGGGCGCTGCGGCAGCAACAAAAGCTTTTCCACTGCAGCGTACCCAGAACGTCTATCTTGACTACCTTGAATAATCATGTCGACGCCAATATGCAAACCCAAGCGCTTCATGGTTGACACAAAACCAGCGTGTCGCTCATGCGCATAATTAAACTCAAGCGCCGTATGGATATAGGCAATTTTCTTGTGTCCGAGCAATGCTAAATGCTCCACCGTCATGCGACTGCCTGCTTCGTTGTCGAAGTCAAACCACGGAAAATCCATACGCTTGCCGGATCGGCCATAGCCCAAGAAAGGTATGTCTGCTTGCAACAAAAAGTCAATGCGTGGATCGTGCACCTTCGTGTTGGCCAGCAAAATAGCATCCACACGACCACCGCGCACCAGTCGGTCATAGGTCGCCATTTCATTGGTGGCATGCGACGCCGCCAACAGCACATCAATACCTTGACTTTCAAGGCGCGCTGAGAATGCAGAAATCATTTCTAAAAACTTTGGGTTGCCGACATAGTCGCTGTCCAATGGATAGACCAAGCCCACCGCATCAGCGCGGCCTTTTGCCAAACGCTGTGCGCCTAAATTAGGACGATAGTTAAGCTCATTAGCCCGCTTGACGATACGTTCGCGCGTTTCGGCCTTGATATCGGTATACCCATTCAACGCGCGGCTCACCGTGGATGCAGATACACCCAGTCCAGCCGCTAATTGTTTGATATCTACACCCATGGTATTTATTTATTCAACACTCGCAAACAGACCACCCCAAGGCGTCAATTGAACACACTTATCTTGCAAATAGCCACCCGATAAACCACTACCCGGCAATTCAACCGTTCTCGCGAATTCTTTTGGCAACTCAAATTGGGCATCATTCGCGCTGAAATTAAAAACGCACAACACTTTGACGCCAAGATGCTCGCGCACAAAAGCGAGTATTTGTGGATCTTTTGGCAACAGTTTCATGCTTCCTTTAATCAGCGCTGGCTGATCACGACGCCACAGCAACAGTTGGGTGTAATACTTCAATAACGAGTTTTCATCCGCTTGCTGCGCATCAACGACCAATGGCAAATGCGTTTTGGCGATGGGCAACCACGTGTCGGCTGACGAACTGAAGCCCGCTTGCTGTTCAGTCGCGCTCCACGGCATAGGCGTGCGGCAACCATCGCGCCCTTTGAATTCTGGCCACATTTCTTTGCCATACGGGTCTTGCAAGTCCTCAAAAGCGATAGCCGCTTCAGGCAAACCCAGCTCATCGCCTTGGTACAGCGACGGCGAACCGCGCAAGCTCATTTGCAGCGCTGCCGCCAAACGCAGCAAGGCTGGGTTTGGCACATCACCGCCCCAACGCGTCGCCACACGGATGACATCGTGGTTGCTCAGCGCCCAGCACGGCCAGCCATCGCCGACGACTTGGTCGAAACGACTCAGTACGCCATGCAAATACGGTGCATCGTGCGGGCTTCCCAGCAAATCAAAACAATACGCCATGTGCAGCTTGTCGCCGCCGCCCGTGTATTCCGCCACACGCGCCAAGCCATCGTCGTCTCCTATTTCACCCACCATGGTGGTATTCGGATATTGGTTGAGCAAATCGCGCAATTTCTTCAAAAACGCCAAGTTTTCAGGCTGGCTTTTGTCATGTTTGTGCCACTGCCAAGCGTAAGGGTTGACCGAACTCACTGCCGGATCTTCCCCTGTTGGCTCACCACGCGGCGGGTTGTTGCGCAGCTGCACGTCATGCACATAAAAATTTGCCGTATCCAAACGGTAGCCATCGACGCCCAAATCCAGCCAAAATTTAACCGTTCCAAGTAAAGCTTCTTGCACCGCAGGGCAATGAAAGTTCAAATCAGGCTGGGAGGTCAAAAAATTGTGCAGGAAATACTGCTTGCGGCGCGTGTCCCACTGCCAGGCGCTGCCACCAAAAATACTCAGCCAGTTGTTGGGTGGGTTGCCGTCATCCTTGGCATCTGCCCAGACATACCAATCCGACTTGGCGTTGTCGCGGCTGGAGCGGCTTTCAACAAACCACGCGTGCTGGTCGGCGCTGTGTGACAGCACTTGGTCGATCATGACTTTCAGACCCAAATCATGCGCACGCTGCAAGAGCTGTTTGAAGTCGGCCATGGTGCCGAACATGGGGTCAACGTCGCAATAATCGCTCACGTCATAGCCAAAATCCTTCATCGGGCTTTTAAAAAAGGGCGATAACCATATCGCGTCAACGCCCAGCTTGGCCACATAGTCCAGCCTTGAAGTAATGCCCTTCAGGTCACCAATGCCATCGCCATTGCTGTCTTGAAACGACCGTGGATAAATTTGGTACACCACCCCGCCGCGCCACCACGCATTGTTGGGGGCTATTTTGATATCTTCGGTTTGGCGGGTTGAGGTCATTTTTTTAAACATCTTGCTTTAGTAACGTTGCGATTGTTTCCGAAAGCGCTTTCGGAAACTATTGGTATTTTCCCTAACTCTGTCAAAATGCAGCCATAATTGACTGCATATGACTAAAACGCTACGCCCCCTTCGCATCGCCCCCTCCATCCTCTCCGCCGATTTCTCACGCTTGGGCGAAGAAGTCCGCGCCATCGAAGCCGCCGGTGCTGATTTGGTTCATTTTGATGTGATGGACAACCATTACGTACCGAATTTGACGATTGGGCCACTGGTTTGCGAGGCGATTCGCCCGCATGTGAGCATCCCGATTGACGTGCATTTGATGGTTGAACCGGTGGACAGCATCATCCCGCTCTTCGCCAAAGCCGGTGCCAACATCATCACCTTCCACCCCGAAGCCTCCAAACACGTGGACCGTACCCTGTCTATGATCCGTGAACTGGGTTGCAAAGCGGGTTTGGTGCTGAACCCGGCCACGTCTATCGAATGGCTGGATCACGTCATGGACAAGCTGGACATCGTGCTTTTGATGAGTGTCAACCCCGGCTTTGGCGGGCAAAAGTTCATTCCTTCGACGCTGGCCAAGCTGCAACAAGTCCGCGCCCGCATCGACGCCCATATGGCTGCAGGTGGCCAGCCGATCTGGCTGGAGGTTGATGGTGGCGTGAAAGCCGACAACATTGGTGAAATCGTCCGCGCGGGTGCCGACACCTGTGTGGCGGGCAGTGCGGTGTTTAGCGCGCCAGATATTGGTGGTGGCTACACAGACATCATACAAACACTGCGCAATAACGCTGCTAGCGCCTAGTCGTAAAGCCACTTCATTCTCTAAATTTTTACAAAAAAATAGATATAGCCATCGTATTTATCGCCTTAATTGCTATTAAATTTATAGCAATTTGCAAGTGAAATTACGTATGTGTTTACAACTACGCTTACGAAACCCTGGTGTGTTTGTTATGCATGCAAGACTGCTGGTTATTGGGTCAATGCCGTACGCCAACCCAAGCCTTGCTGCGTACTTGTTTTGGGTTTGTACTCACAGCCTATCCAGCCGGTGTAGCCAATGGCATCAATGTGTTTGAACAGCCATGCGTAATTAATTTCACCCGTGCCAGGTTCGTTGCGTCCGGGATTGTCAGCCAGTTGGATGTGCCCAATACGGGATAGCATTTTTTCCAGCGTACTACCCAGCTCACCCTCCATGCGCTGGGCGTGGTAGATGTCATATTGAATATAAAGATTGTCACTCCCCACCTCATCCAAAATTTTTGCCGCTTGCGCCGTGGTCGTTAAGAAAAAACCCGGGATATCAAAATGGTTGATCGGCTCTATCAGCAGGCGTAGGTTGGCGGCTTTGAGTTGTGCAGCCGCATATGTCAGATTCTCCACCAAAGTGGCGTGCGCTGCGGAATGGCTGACGCCTTGGGGCAGTTTGCCAGCCAGGCAATTGACCTGCGGACAGTTCAAAACGGTGGCGTACTCAATCGCCTTTGATACGCCTGACCGAAACTCGTCTCTGCGGTCGGGGTCGCAAGCTATGCCTCTGTCTCCTGCATCCCAGTCACCTGCCGGTAAGTTGTGCAAAACTTGTACAAGGCCTTGCGTTTTCAACACCTGCGCCAAAGCATCTTTGTCATAGGCGTAGGGAAACAAATACTCTACCGCATCAAATCCTGCGGACTTAGCGGCGGCGAAGCGCTCCATAAAGGGCATTTCTGTGAATAACAGGGTGAGGTTGGCAGCAAAACGTGGCATATATAGTCGTATTTTTTTAGTATTTGAACAATGACTGAGCACAAAGCGACACAGCTTTGCCATCCAGCGGGCGGCGACGGCAAGTTTGTCTGCGCCTCACGCCAGCAAGCCCGCCAACTCCAGGCCTTCGCGCCCTTGTGGATGGCGACAATCTATGTCTTCAAACTCGTTGATTTTATCGATCTCAGTACCCATGGCGATGTTGGTGACCTTCTCCAAAATGACCTCAACCACCACAGGGACGCGGTATTTGCGCGCCATCGCTTGTGCCTCAATTAGTGCAGGGCCGATTTTTTCTGGGTCGGTGACGCGCATCGACTTGCAACCCAAACCTTGCACCACCGCTTGGTGATCAACACCATAACTTTTGAGCACGGGGTCATCCACGTTCTGGTTTTCAAACGCCAACTGCACGCAGTAATCCATCTCAAACCCACGTTGGCTTTGCCGGATCAGACCCAGATAGCTGTTGTTGACCAGAACTTGCACATAAGGCAAGCGGAACTGCGCTCCCACAGCCAACTCTTCCACCAAAAATTGAAAGTCATAATCGCCTGACAGCCCCACCACAGTCCGTGTTGGGTCTGCGGCCACCACACCCAGTGCGGCGGGGATGGTCCAGCCCAAGGGGCCCGCCTGGCCGCAATTGATCCACTGGCGCGGACCAAACACTTTCAAGAACTGTGCGCCTGCGATTTGACTGAGTCCAATCGTGCTGACGTAGATGGTATCGCGCGGGAAGGCCTTGTTCATCTCCTCATACACCCGCAGCGGCTTGATGGGGGTCTCCGTGAAATGGGACTTGCGGTGCATGTGTGTTTTTCGCTCAAAACAACGGCTTGCCCAATCATCAAAGCTTTTCAGTGTCGCAGCAGCCTTGCGCTCACGCGCCACCTGAACCAGCAGCTCAAGCGCCGCTTTTGCATCGCTAACGATGCCCAGGTCTGGATTGAACACGCGGCCTATCTGCGTTGGCTCGATATCGATGTGGACGAACTTGCGTCCCTTGCAATACACCTCAGGACTGCCGGTGTGGCGGTTTGCCCAGCGGTTGCCGATGCCGATCACAAAGTCAGAGGCCAACAGGGTGGCATTGCCGTAACGATGGCTGGTCTGCAAGCCCACCATGCCCGCCATCAGCGGGTGGTCGTCAGGGATAGTGCCCCAACCCATCAAAGTTGGAATCACTGGCACGCCCGTCAATTCAGCAAACTCCACCAGCAAGTCACT
Organism: Comamonadaceae bacterium; assembly: GCA_947485165.1. Lineage (GTDB taxonomy): Bacteria > Pseudomonadota > Gammaproteobacteria > Burkholderiales > Burkholderiaceae_C > Aalborgiella. The sequence goes on along the minus strand of CANKRG010000029.1, from coordinate 3,182 downwards.
GGCATCCGCATTGATGATGCCGCCGCCTGCAACGATGAGTGGCTTGTTGGCTTGCATCAGCATATCTAGAGCACGTTCAATTTGCTTGCGTGTAGCGGCTGGCTTGTACGCCGGCAATGGCTCGTAGGTATCGATATCAAACTCAATCTCAGCCATCTGCACGTCGAAAGGCAGATCAATCAGCACCGGCCCTGGACGCCCCGAGCGCATGAGATGAAATGCCTGCTGAAACGCGCGTGGCACCAGCGCAGGTTCACGAACGGTCACACTCCATTTGGTGACGGGCTTGCTGATGGACTCGATATCTACAGCCTGAAAATCTTCTTTGTAGAGCCGCGCACGGGGTGCCTGCCCTGTGATGCACAAAATGGGGATGCTGTCTGCAATGGCGGAGTACAAGCCCGTGATCATGTCTGTGCCCGCAGGTCCAGAGGTGCCAATACACACCCCGATATTGCCCGCGCGGGCGCGTGTGTAACCTTCCGCCATATGTGAAGCGCCCTCCACGTGCCGCGCCAAGATGTGTGCGATGGATTGACGCTCGCGCAATGCCGCATACAGAGGATTGATGGCTGCACCGGGCACGCCAAAGGCTTGGCTCACCCCCTCCTTTTCCATCACCAAAACAGCAGCCATTGCAGCTTTCATCATTGCCATAAAGTACTCCTAAAAGTTTGATTGCAAATTTGTATGCTGGATTTTATAAACGGCACAGCGATAACAGAAGTCAGCTACAAGCCATAATATCTATTCCGTCATGGAATACAAAAAGGGGGTGGCATGGATCGATTGATGGCGATGCGGGTGTTTATACGTGTGGTTGAAGCGGGTAGTTTTTCCAAAGCAGCCGACGAGTTTGCAATCACTCAACCCACCGTCACAAAAATGGTGGCCAGCACCGAGGAGCGCCTCAAAGTGAGGCTGTTAAATCGAAATACACGCGGTGTTAGTGCGACTGAAGCGGGTGCTTTTTATTTTGAAAAATGTAAATACATCGTGCGTGAGGTGGATGAGGCTGAAAACATCGCGTGGCTGGGTCAAACAGAAGTGCAGGGCGTGTTGCGTATAGGTACGTCTGTGGCGTTTGGCAGACGCGTTGTGGTGCCATTGGCGCTCGAATTTATGGAAAAGCATCCCCTGGTTCAAGTCGATTTGGTTTTCGAAGATCGCTACAGCGATTTGGTCGCTCAAGGTATCGATGTGGCTATTCGAATGGGCAAGCTGGCCGACTCCGGCATGGGCGCAAGGCTGCTGGGTTCAAACCCTTGGGTGATGGCCGTGTCTGCACGCTATCTCAAACGGTATGGTGCACCATTGACACCAGAGGATGTTGGCCGTCTCAACGCGCTCGTCTATAGCAGTGTTCAAGGCAACGACGTTTGGCGCATGCTGTCACCCACTGGCAAGACGATCATTGTTCCGGTAACGGGAAACTGGCGTTCCAACAACCTGTCTGCGATCTTGGCTGCCACTCAGGCAGGCATGGGGATTGCGGCACTGCCTTGGTATGTTGCGGCAAACGCCATTGCCTCGGGGCAACTGGTCGAGGTTCTGCACGACTACAAACTGCCCGAGCAAGCCATCCACGCCGTTTTCCCCTCGCCCAAACTTATCCCAAGCAAAGTCCAGGTGTTTATCTCATTTTTGAAGGGGCGCTTTGCCGGACGCTGGTGGGAACGCATATCAAATACCTGACGATGGCGCAGCCCTATTTTTGGCAAGCCAGGCATCGGCCAGGCGAGTCGTCTGATCGACCGTTGCATGGTGCATGCCCATCTGTGCGGCCAGCGTCTGGACAATCAGGTCAACGCGCTCGATGTGCGTGGCGCCTGCCACCAAAGCCCGCGCCGCAGACGACGGCTTGGTCAGTCCGTCAGCCGCCGCGGCGTACTGGTCAAAACTCACCAGATCGCCCGGCGACGCACCCAGCGCCACACAGACATCGGCGACCCAGTCATACACCGCCTGCGATGCGGCGCGGTCGCCCAGCACGGCCTCTTGGATCGGGCGCACCGTATCGGCCAGAATGCAGCGGTAGTTACCCGTCATCAGCATGCTCCACTTGGCCAGTGGCACGAACAGCGAATCAAACACCTTGAGCTTGACCGGTAGCTCGACCGCCTCACCCTTCACGTCAAGCCGGATGGCTTCAATGTCCGACGCCAGCTGCCGCAGCATCTGCGTGTGTACGTCAGACTCAAAACGCGCCACCTTGAAGTTGGTCGGCAGCGCCACCTGCAGCACATTGACCGGCTCATCGACCGGACGAAACGCCTGCGGGTCGGGGCTGGAGAGCGTCATCAGCGACGGATTGAAACCCGACCAGACATCGGCGTCAGCATAAGCTGCAGCACACGCCGAGGCATCAAGCTGCGCGTTGTGCTGCTGCATACGATGCAGGTAAGGCAGGGGCGGCATATTCATGATCGGCATACAGGGCAGACCCGCCTGGGCGATGCGGGCCATCAGCTGCCGGATGCCGTCCTGACGGTATTGCGGCTCCTGCATCGCCAGAACAACTAAGTGAAACTTGGACAGATCGACCACCTGCTGCGGCGTGTTGGCCTGTAGGCGGCCGGACAACTGGCGTGAATCGACTTCCAGCAAGCCATCGGTGCCCATGCCCACCTCTTTGCGCCCCTTGATGGGCAAACGCACCCGAATGCCCTCGGCGTTGATCAGGTCAGCTGTCGCCGTGCGGCAAGTCAGGGTGACATGATGACCCGCTGCCAGAAATTTGATCGCGAGAAGCGAGCCGTAGGAAGCCCCCAGAACGAGGATGTTGAAATTTTGATGGGACATAGTGAATCAATACCGGGTTGGCGGCGACTTGCCGAAAAAGGAACGAGGTGTTTTCTGCGGCTCTCAACCTAGGCAGCAACGCGGTACAAATTTTCGGAACTGCGGTGAGCACTGTGGTTCACCTGCATCATGCGGTTTTCCCGCGAAATGCGTTCTTGTGCCAACTCAAAGCACCGCGTCTTGACCGCTTCGATGGCGTTGACGAGAAAGTCGGCGTCATAGGCGCGCAACAGGTGTGGGTGCTCGGTTTGCAGGTAGACCTGAACCAGCTCGCGGCCGTGGTGCTGCAGGTGGGCGTAGGTGGCGGTATCCCAGCGCCAGCTCAAGCTCAGTTCCTCGAACGCGGCATTGTAGGCATGGCGATGCGCTTCCACCGTGGG